>CAZNDN010000013.1:51654-54196 GCA_964571815.1 uncultured Fibrobacterota bacterium
CCGTGCCGCGACAGGGCTATTGATACACTCTGAGACCCAGTTCGAGAAGCTTGTCGCGGCTGAAACGCGGTTTGCCGCGATACAGTGGTATGCCGTCCAAAGTGTACTCCGCAAAAAAGAGAAATCCTCGCGGAGGGCGGTGCACGCCGGCCTCGAAACCGAACTGCTGCTGCCAGTAAGTTTTCGAATCGCCGCCCTCCTCCTCCCGCTCCCGCCACAGCCCGACGCGCGACCTGCCCACAAGGCTGAGCGTAGTCCGCCGCCCGCGGGCCAGGCCGTAACGCAAGCGCAGCGATGCCTCGTGCACACGGTTGTTTTCGAAATCGACATTGCCGTCCTGAACCAGACCGAAAAAACCTTTCAGGAACACGCCCCATCGCCCGTACCACGAGAGCCGCTCTCGAAGCGTCCATTCCCCGGCGGCGAGTGCGCGGGGGCCGAAGTCGGCAAGGCGCATATTCGGGGAGCCGGCCGCGAGGTAAAGCATGTTCCAGTAGACCGTCGGGAAATCCTTGCGGTCGATCTCGTGAAAACACCGATGGTCTTCGCCGAGCTGCACGACCGCGACCTTCAGGTCGAATTCAAGGATCGTGACAAGGGCAAAGTTGATCCCCATGGGATCGAACAGGACATTCCGCTTTCCCTTTACGCCCATATTGGGATTGAGATCGAAGACCGACACCAGGCCGACACGGTCTCCGTAACGCACCCAGACCGGCTCGATCGATATCTCGGACTCAAGCAGGTACACCTTGCGGAAATAGTCGTTCTTCCGGAAAAAGAACCGGCTGATATCCGCCGATACGTGCAACGCGGGCAAGAACGTGAAACGTGCGAGCCCGGGCGCGGTTGAAACGGAATCGGCCGAAGATATCGGCGCCACCAATGTGGATAGAATTAGAAAACCCGGGGCCGTCCGGGAAGCGAGGCTCATGTTCGGGTATCCGGGAGAAGGTCGGCGGATGACAGGCAATGGTGCGGCCGGCACGAGAGCGAAATCGTCACGACCCTGCCCCGACACACCGGCTACCCTCGTGCGCTACGTTGTTTTCATGCGTCTTCCAAGAATAAAATACTCGCTGAGTGCCTGCAAAGCAACCCAACAAAGCCTCTGAGCCGGGAACGCTTGTTCACCTGGTGCAAGAGAAATCGCCCTGTACACCTTACCTATGTCTTCTGTGTGGGCAGGATCGTGATCGCCCGCTCGGGACATCGCTCCGCCGCCTGCACACACCGCCGCACTTCCCCCCCGGGAATTTCACGTACCTGTACGATCGCCTTCTTGCTGCCCGGTTCAAAGCGAAACACCGAGGGACACAGTTGTACACACGTTCCCACGCTTCGGCATTTCACGTGGTCGACATACGCTTTCATGCAAGACCTCCCGTTCGGGTTGTACGTTGACGTGGCTCCTGTCGCACACTTCACGCCGGGGTGCAGAAACGAAACCCGGTATCAAAAACCATGCCGGCTGCACATCCCGTTTGCACCCGCCCGTGGACTTTGTGTATCTTTTGCCACCGGTCTCCGCAGAGTCGGGAAGTCTCGGGCATGGCGGGAGGTGTCGGTAAGCACGCTGTCCTGATGCTACCCCGACGGAAAAAGCATATTGCTCACGGTTACGGTCGTTTCCGCATGAAGCTCCGTAGTCCACTTTTTAACCCCACCAGAGGAGGTCGGAATGATTCGATTCAGTACGGCAGCGCTCTGCGCTCTCATGCTTGCCGGACAGTCAAGCGCGGTCATACGAGGCAACGTCGGCATCAGCCTGGAGTCTTCCACGTTGATGGATGTCCTGAGTTCAATGTCCGCCAACAGTTATACCCCTTCGCTCCACGCTCTGGGTTTTCGACTCTCCCCCACGGAAGTCTTCGACCTGGACTTTTCCTACGGCATCATGCTGATTTCCGGTGTCGACGAAGACACCGCATCCGGGACTTTGGAGAGTCCTTCGCAGCTTGCCCACGCCTTCAGCGCCGGCGCCGTGGTCAATGTGGTGGAGGGGGACGATGCGCTTTTCGGGTTGTATGGAAAGTTCACCGGCGCGCTGTCAAAAGAGAATATCCAACCCCTGAACGGCCCCTATGTCTCCTACGTGAGCTTCACCCCGAAACTGGGGCTGGGTTTTGAACCTTCGTACTACTTCTCTTCCAGCTTCAGCGTCTATTTCCGTGCGGGCGTCGGTCTTTCGTTCATGCCGGCTTCAAAACGAGCGGTACTCAAGTCGGGGTTCGACGGGAGCGAAGCGGACCACTACGACCTCCAGGACCACGAAGACAGCCGGCTCAAGTTCGGCACCGACGGCCTGGCGCTTGGCTTGCGCTTCCTGTTCGGTTACTGACAGGCCGGGGTGTGCGGGAGAATTGTCGTTGCGGGCGGCCCAAAGCCGCCCCCGACGATCCTCTTTCCGACACAAAGCCTCCTGAGGAACTCCAACTCCCTTCGCTCATCCTGAGCACGGTCGAAGGATCGAGCATCGGTAGCCCGCGTGATGCCGCGACAGGTACGTTCCAGAGCACGGCCGAACAACGGCCCGCCATGA
>CAZNDN010000014.1:0-1806 GCA_964571815.1 uncultured Fibrobacterota bacterium
CCCCCGGCAAGAGGATAGGGATTGAGGCCGGGCCGAGCGTCGAGCCTGCCGTCAAGCCACCCCCGTGCCGCGAACCCGTCGTAGCTCATGCCCACCACGCACCACGTATCATACGGGATTTCGGTTGCCCCGAAGCAGCCGTCCATGCAGTACCGGTATCCCGGTGAGGGTCCTCCGGTGGTGGACATGTGCCCGCACAGGCAATGATCGAATCCCCACACGCCGATATTCAGGAAGAGGCCGTACTGACGCCCCCGGTTGGACTCATTCCATTGGCCCGCAATGAATTCACAATGGGTGGATGCGGTCTTTTTCCTTTGAATCCATGCAACCAGCGTAACATGGCCTCCGGGGCCGTGGATATCGAGTTCAGGACACTCAGCGCGGGGTATGGACAGCCATTGCCCCTCTTCCAGCTCAAGCGCCGACCCGCCGAACGGAGCACGCCGGTCGCCGGCAACATCCAGGACGCCGCTGCGAGAGTGCAGGGTGTATGGCCGCCCCTGACAGGCGGGGAAGTGATCCGAGGATTCGGTGAAATGCCAGAAGCAGACAAGACCCGGGATATCCCGAGGCTCGAAGGAGTCAAGCAGATTGTCGGTAATGTTGAATGCCATGACGTGCTCAGCGCCTCGCTACCGAGGCCATCTCAGCCGGGTTCTCGTTCGAAGCGGTTCCTGCGCAAAGGTCTCTTCGCTCAGCAATGATCGGCGCCTCGTTGACGGAAACGTGTCAGCTCAAGGCTCGCTTGTCGCGTTTCCCGGGACGACTCTTACCGTGGCTGCCCCTCCATACTTTCCCTTTCCTGCTTCTTTTGTCTCCCTTACCCATGGACTTTTCTCCTTGGTCTTGAATGGTTGATTGCATTTCCTACTCAGCCTGTGATAAAATACCTGTCAGACAAGGGGTGATGCTACCCCCGAGGTTCAATGTCCGGTGCGGCCGGGGATGGCGGCAGGGTCAATCCAAGGCTCGGACCGGGCGAAAAAGGCGAGCGTTGCCGAGAGATCTATCCCTGTACACGCCCATGCTGAGCGTCGCCGAAAGACGCTGCTTGCCGGGGAATGTCGCCAGAGAACAGGTAACGTGCAGGAGTGGCTACCTGCTGAAGAGCCCGTATTTCAGAATCACGTACATTGCCCGGAGTCCGTCTCTCCATCCAACCTTTTTTCCCTCAGCGTAGGTCCGGCCCGAGTATGAGATACCCACTTCGTAGATACGGCATTCAAGACGAGCGACTTTCAGCGTGAATTCGGGTTCGAAGCCGAATCGGTTTTCGCGAAGCGTGATACGCTTCAGGATTTCCCGCCGGAACGCCTTGTAACATACCTCCATATCGGAGAGATTCAGGTTGGAGAATATGTTGGTAAGAAGGGTGAGGAAGTGATTTCCCAGGGAGTGCCAGAAGTACAGCACGCGGTGGGTCTGTCCGCCGGCAAAGCGCGAGCCGAATACGACGTCGGCCTTCCCCTCCCTCAGCGGCGCGAGAACGCGCGGGAGGTCCGCCGGATCGTACTCCCGGTCGGCATCCTGGATCACGATTACCTCGCCCGATGCCTGTGCAAACCCCGTGCGAAGCGCGGCGCCTTTTCCTTGATTGGAATCGTGCGTGATCAGCCGGAGCCGCGGGAACGACCCGCGCAGCTCGCCGATAACTTCCGCCGTGCCGTCGGTCGATGCATCATCGACGACAACGATCTCGGTCTCACCGCCCAGGTCCACCGCCGCCACGGCCTTCACCACATCGGCAACCGTTTCTTTTTCGTTGTAGCAGGGTATCACCACCGAGAGTTTCATTGCGGAGGA
>CAZNDN010000014.1:1906-36172 GCA_964571815.1 uncultured Fibrobacterota bacterium
TAATATGGTTTGCCCCGTGAGCGTGTGTCAAAGCGGAAAGCCTCTCGATGTATTTTCACCATGCATTGTGCTCGACACCAGGCGCCGGAGGCGCCGAAGAACGGAAGATACCTGCGAAAGCCCGCCGGCATGAACCGCATCACACGACGGCTTCTCTCGGAGCACTGCAGCCCATGGCTGCACGTGGCCTTCCTGTGTCTGGTCGGCGCCTGGTTCTTCCTGCCCCTTCTCGGCTCGGTGCATCTGTTCGACTGGGACGAAGCGAATTTTGCCGAAGCCTCGCGGGAGATGATCCGAACCGGGGAGTATTTCCGGGTGCAGATCAACTACGAGCCGTTCTGGGAGAAGCCACCCCTGTTCTTCTGGTTTCAGTCGGCCTCCATGCATCTGTTCGGTATCAACGAATTTGCCGCCCGTTTCGTCAACGCCCTGTGCGGTATCGTGACCCTCGGTATCGTCTACCTCATCGGCAGGCGGCTCTACGACTACTCTTTCGGACTGCTCTGGGCGCTTTCGTTTCTCGGTTCTTTCCTTCCGCACTTCTTCTTCCGCTCCGGTGTTATCGATCCCGTGTTCAATCTGTTCATCTTCCTGGGCATCCACTTCCTTGCCCGCGCAACCGAACCGTCCGAGGAAGCGTCGGGTTCGACGCGGCCCTATGTATGGGCCGGCATTGCGGTGGGAGCGGCGGTGCTTACCAAGGGTCCGGTTGCGTTTCTCGTCACGGGGGTGTGTATTGCCGTAGTGTGGGCGCTCAGGCGTTTCAGGCCGGTATTCAGCCGCAAGGGCCTGATCCTGTTCTGCACCGCCGTTGCGGCCGTCTCGTTTCTCTTCTACGGTGTCGAGACGATTCGTCACGGGACATGGTTTATCGAGGAGTTCCTGAAGTATCACCTTCGACTGCTGCGGACCGGAGACGCCGGTCACGGGAGGCCGTTCTACTTCCATCCACTCGTACTGCTCTTCGGCTGTTTCCCCGCATCGTTCTTCGCCCTGCGAGGCCTGGGAAGACGAGTCTCGCGCGACCCGGTGAAAGACCATTATACCGACTGGATGGTTGTGCTTTTCTGGGTTGTGCTGATTCTGTTTTCGCTGGTCAAAACAAAAACGGTCCTGTATTCTTCACTCACTTACTTCCCCATCACGTACCTGGCGGCGTGGCATATTCACGGCGTGATTCACCGCCGGCTTGTGTGGGGATGGAAACTGAATCTGGCGGTCGGGGCCTTCGGCCTTCTCTGCGCCGTTGCGATCGCGTTGTTTCCCCCGGCACTCATGTTCGAAAAGGCGATCGCGCCGCTCATTCAGGACAAGTTCGCCCTGGCCTGCCTCGAGCGCCCCGTGCCGTGGAGCGGTCTGGAAATACTTGTCGGCCTTGGATACGGCATGGCTCTCGCGGCCGGCGTGTGGGCCATGGGCAGAGGCGGCTTTGCCCGGGGAACAACAGTGGTGCTTGCGGCAAGCGCGCTGTGTGTGCAATTGTTCATGATCGTGTTCGCGCCGAAGATGGAACACTATATCCAGCGGGGACCGATCGAATTCTACAAAAGCTTTGCCGGCAGAGATGACGCCTATATGAGACCGCTGTTCAAAAGCTATGCGTACCTGTTCTACTCCCGGGCAGGGCCCCCCATGCCTCCGGAGTCCCGAAGCAAGGAATGGCTCCTTACCGGACCGATCGACAAACCCGCCTACTTTGTATCGAAATCCACCAGGAGGCGTAAATACCTGCGTAAGTACAACCTCGAGGAGCTTCGGACCGAGTACGGGTTCAGCTACTTCAGGCGTGATCCGCCGGCGGGAGCAGATTCGGCGTCGTCTGACTGAGACGAGCCGGAGCGGCTGAGCCGGGCCACGACATACAACCCGCCGTACATCAGCGCCGAGGTCATTGCAACGCCGAGAATTGCACCACCCAGGACATCCAGGGGAAAATGGATACCCATGTAGATGCGGGAATAGCCCACGGCGGCCGCGGGAGCAAAAACCGTCCAAAACCATCCGCCCGGAAGGATGGCGAGTACTGCCGCCGCCGAAAATGCGGTGTTCGTGTGACCCGAGGGAAACGAACGTGTCTTCAGCTTTCTGCCCACCACATGAAGCTGTTTTCCGCAGGCCGTCGCTGTTTGGGAGGAGACACCCGGAGTGCCCCCGCCTGCTTCCGCGAAGTATTTCGGCGGTCGTGGTCTGCGTACCGCATCCTTGATCGCCCTGTTCACCAGTCCACTGCCGGTCATGGCCAGCGTGGCGACCGCTAGTACCGGAACCAGGCGCCGGCGGGGCACCCGCCACACCACGATCCCCACCAGGATCGGGGTCACCGTCCACCCGCTGCCCAGTTGCGTGATAATCAGAAATACCGTGTCGCCCACCGGGTGATGAGCGCCGTTGATAAGGCAAAACAGGGAAATATCGAGGTCAAGAAGAAACTCGAGCATGCGTACATCCCGCCGGCGAAAAGGAATTCATATTAGGCATCCACTGCCGGAAAATAACACCCGTCCGCTTCCTTATTCATCCCCCCTCCGCCCGGCGGTGACTCTCGCCGCGGTCGTCGTTGCATCGGCCCGACCACGTTGATATAATAAGGTGCGGGATACAGCAAGTGTGCCCGGGAGTCGAAGCAGGGGTTTGAACCAATGGATCTCTCCATCCAGAAAGACTCGTTGTACGGTATTCCCCGCCTCCGTATCGAGGGGATGCTCATGGATCATTCGGTCTTCTGGTTCTCGCGGGAGCTGAAGGCGCTGTGCGGGAGCGACGCGCCGAAAGTGATTGTGGAGCTGACCGATACGGAGTTCGTCGACAGCCACGGCTTGGGGATGCTGGTGTACCATCACAATGAACTCTCGCGGCAGGGACGGAAGCTGATCGTGCTTAACGCGAACAAGGATCCGGAGTCCTACATTCGGGGACTGTTCAACACATCGGGACTTGAGAGGGTCCTTACGGTGGCGGCACGTCCGGAGGATGTTCTCTGAAAAGGCGGAGGCCCGCTATTCACGAAGGAGGATAGGCAATGTCGTTCGGTATTGAAATCAAGGACCATGACGGTTGTCCCTTGCTGCAGCTTTCGGGCAGGGTACGCGGCGAAGGTGACGACAAGCTGCAGGAGACCCTCGAATCGATGCTCGAAAAGCCCGGCGACAAGGTGATCGTCGATCTGACCACCGCCGACTATATCGACAGCCACGGCCTGGGAGTAATCATTTACTACCACAAGGTTCTCCAGAACCACGAGCGCAAACTGGTGCTGCTCAACGGGAGTAACGACCCGGAATCGTATATTTCCCGGCTGATTGAGATCACGAATCTGGACAAAGTGTTGAAGGTCGCCGATACGTTGGAGGAGGCGGCGGGCTGAGGACCGATCGAGCCCGCCGCGCCGCGCTTTTGAATGGACTCAATCGTCTCCGGGCTCCGGGAAAGGACGAAAGAACTCCTCGATTTCCTCCCACCAGTCGCTTACGATCGACAGCGTTACCGCCGTGGCGAAACAGTCAAGGCGGATCAGTGAATTGACATTGGCCTCGCCACGCTTCACCGAAACAATACGTCTGGAAAAGCCCTGATTGACGGTTTTGACTTCGGAGTAGATCTTCACCAGCTTCTTGAGCTGCCAGTCGGGTCGAGCCCCCCTTTTTTGCAGGAAGTACTGTGCCAGCAGATACATCGAAACCGCACGGTAGGTGGTTTCCCGGGGGGTGGCAAACGGAAGGTGGGTGTGGGCCATGGGGCGAAGTCTGTCCATTATCGGGCAGCCGCTGGTGACCATGATAAGACCGATGAGCGAACTCAGACCGCTTTGGAGCGGAACATGCTTGCGGTACTCACGCTCGTCGGTTATCACCGTGACATCGGCCGAAAGGCTTGAGTCGAATGTGCTGAATGCGCGCGCCACGGATGCGATGTTGACTGCAATCGGACAGTATTCGTACTTCGACTCGTTGAGAGGGCAGATCGAACACCGGCAAAACGTGAGCCGGGTCCATGAAGGGCGATGCTCCCCGGTGGATATTCTATACTGAAGCGTTCTGCCGTCAAGTACGACCGCGAACTCCCGGGAATCCCCACCGGGAAGAGCGAATCGATAGGTGATTGTTTTCGTCTCGTCCATGCCGTAACTTCCCCGCACCCGCGGCGCCGGGTTTAGACCGCCGCCGAGGCGTGGGCCGGCGTTTCCACGCTTTCACGAGGCAGAAACAGCCTTCGGGGTGTATGAAACAGAATGTTCCAGGCAAGGCTCACGGCCTGCTCTTCCGTGCAGTCCCCGTTGCGCAGCTTCTCGTGCAGAACATCGGCGAGCACCTCCCGCACGATACACAACCGCGCGTAGATCCATTCCGCACACCATCCGTCACTGAAAAATCCGACCAGTCGGCTTGCGGGAACCATCTCAAGCCTCCTTCGCCACCCGGCCGTCATCACCGAGCGGTAGAACCCGTGCCACCAGAAGTTGCTCAGAGAAAAATTGTCGTAGGCGATACACAGCGAACACAACGTCGGCTCATCGTTTTCACATCCGTTGAGGATATTGAAATGCAGGTCCGGGTACTCGGCGCAGAGGTAGCCCATGGTGGAAGCGAATGACGGGACGGAACGCACTACCGGGTGCGGGACCGACCCGGAAAGAAACTGAATCCCGTACACGATCTGGAACATGGACGCGCGCCCACGGATCGCATCACAGTATGCCCTGACATGGGCTCCCTCCAGCAGGGCGATCTCCTTCTCCGTGAGTTTCTCACCCCTCTTGCAGCGGAGCAGAAGAGCGTCGATGTCCGAGTCCTCCATCGGAGTGAAATCGGCGTTTGATGAAATCCACGCAACAAGCGCTTCCTTGTCTTTCCAGTCAAACGAATGGAAGTACTTCGCCACCCCTTTGCGCAGGTCGGCCGCCGAAGCTATCTCCATGCCCGCCGCCTTCTCAGTGTCGGCCAGGCGGACCGCCGACGGACGATACTCGTGGGTCCCCGATCCGGGTGTGGCCTCAATCGTGAAGCGTATACCGGGGTCTTCGGCCCCGGGCGGCAGAGCAGAGACCTCGATACGGCTGGAGACCACCCGCACGATACCGGCCTTGCTGAGAATCTCCCGTCCCCACTCCTGGTTGCCCTGATGCGACTCGAATGCATTCACAAGTCGTGGGAAGCTCGATTCGGTAATCGGCTCATCAAATTCGTACAGGTCGCGAAAAATCCTTCGGAGCATGCCGCCGAACCCGGTCGCGGCCACCGCCGGCCAGCGCTTGACCCACTCCTTTTCGAATACCTCGCGCTGTTCGGTACGCTTCCCGCCGTACAGAAGCTCTTCGGGGATCCCACTGCTCCGAAAGGGATAGGTCAACATGTGATAGCCGATAAGCATATCGATATGCGAGGCGGCCATCTGGTCCCGATCCAGATGACTGTGCGCGTCAATGACCGGTATCCGCTGAATCTCTTCAAGAAGTGTTTCCCGTTGCATCCCGTCTTCTCCTCCCTGCCTCACATCCGGCGTTTCGCCGTGGGCATTCGTAGTTCAAAGTTGCCGGCGAAGGTACAAACCCATCCACATGGCTTCCCTGCCCATGCCGAGCTGCATCAACGGTGCGGCGTGAGCATCATTTCCGCGCCGACACCGCGCGCGGGTGAAGTGACGTACAAAATATAAAGACGCCGCTTTGCTCACAAACCGGCAGCGTGGAGGAGGGGTAGCACAGGCCGGAGCCAGGTGCGGATTCCAAGGGGCAAAGAACAGAAATCGGTCGAGCGGCCGCAGTCCGCGGCGCAGGCGTGCGCGCGGCATGTAGTGGCGCGCGCACGCCTGCGGGGCGGGAGGAAGGCGGCAGTAAAGCCGTCTTCGTTCCCCCAACGCGAAAGTTCGCCGCGCCGGGGAGGTGCAGCCTGTCCGGCGCAGTCCCGCGGGGGTGTGAGGAAGCGTGAAGGAGCAGCGCAGCAGAGGGCGAAGGGCAGAGCGCACTCCCGGAGACCCGAGGGACGGGCTTCCCGGGACCGGGCTTTGCCCCCCCCGCGGCCCGGTTCCCGCCCGGCGCGGGTTTATTATTTTACTGTACTGTTTGTTTGTGTCGCGCCGAGTCGGGCATATCACCATTGTACCGGACTTCTTATGCATGAAGAGCTTCGGAGGCGTTACGATGCCCTGATTGGCAGGGTGGATGAAGCCTGCCGGCGGGCGGGAAGGTCGCGGGAGGAAGTCCGTGTTGTGGTCGTGACCAAGACCCATCCCGTGGAGACCGTCCAGGCGGTAGTCGACCTGGGGATTCGCGATATCGGTGAAAACCGCGTGCAGGAGGTGACCCGAAAAGCTCCCCAACTCCATGGTGAGTACCGGCTTCACCTGGTGGGGCACTTGCAGACCAACAAAGTCGGAAAGGCCCTTCCCCTGGTCAGGTGGATTCAATCGGTGGATCGCCCGCGGCTGGTGGACAAGATCGAAGAACGCTTCGACGGCGGTGAACCGCTTCAGGCGCTTGTGCAGGTGAATACATCGGGAGAGGACTCAAAATGGGGGTGCAGCCCCGAGCAGTGCGCCGCACTGTGTGAGCGGGTGGCGAATGCCCCTTCGCTTCGATTCCGCGGGCTCATGACCATCGGACCCCTCGGCGGCTCCGAGAAGCAAATCAGGGGTTCATTCAGACTCCTGCGCCAACTGGGTGAACAAGCAAAGGGCTCGAGCGAGGAGCGCCTGGAGCTTTCGATGGGGATGAGTGATGATTTCGAGTGGGCAATCGAGGAAGGAGCCACCATGATTCGTGTCGGCTCTCTGCTTCTGGGGCGGCGCAACGAGCGATAGAGGAAGCCGGTGGCTCCGGGGGCCTGTTCGGTGGTTGGACGAGGACGATCGTGACGGATGTTCTCGGGTATCTCACGGGAAGGGGAGATCGAAGGCTATGCTTCAACTTCTGCTGTTTGCGGTCAGAATGTACGAATTGGCGATTCTGGTGAGGGTAGTGATCTCCTGGGTGCAGGCCGATCCCTACAACCCGTTTGTGCAGTGGGTTCGGCGGATAACCGAACCCGTGCTGGAACCGATACGACGTCTGTTGCCGACAAACAGCATCGGGATCGATTTTTCGCCGCTTATCGTTCTGCTTGTTCTTGAGCTGATCGTTCCCAGAGTATTGATAGCAGTGTTCCGGCCTCTGCCGTTCTGACGGGGCGGAGCCGGAGCGTTTCCGGAAAGCTGTAGCAGTCCTTCTCAAGGAAGGGGTAGCAATGCGCATTACGCCGCTGGATATCAGGAAACAGCCGTTTCGAAAGACCCTGATGGGCTTCGACCCCGACCATGTCAACAGTTTTCTGGAAATGGTGGCCGGAGAGTTCGAATCGGTGATCAAGCAGAACAACGAGCAGGCCACGCAGTTGAAGATTGTCAGCGACAAGCTTGAGCATTACGTTAAGATCGAGAAGACGCTCAACGATACGCTGTTGACCGCGCAGAAGGGTACGGATGAGGCGCGGGTGAATGCCCAGCGGGAGGCGGAACTCGTTATCAAAGATGCACAGATACGCGCCGACAAGTACGAAGACGAGGCGCGGAGAAGAGTCAATGAGCTTCAGGCGGAGCTTCTGACGCTTCGCAACCAGCGGGACAGCTTCCTGGCGCGGTTCAAGGCGGTCCTGCGCACCCAGCTCGACCTGCTCGAGTCGATCAGCGGAGAATTGCAGGACACGGGCGCCGAGGGTCAAGACAGTGCGGCCGGCGGCGACGAGACCATGGATGAGGTCCCTTCTCAGGATGAGGCCGAAGATGAGGACCCGGACGAAATCGTGGTGTAGCGTATGGCCCGCAAGGATACCGGGGATGAAGGGTGTGTCCTCGATGTCCGCGTGAAACCGAATGCGCGGAAGGACCGAATTGTTCGTACGGAGGGCAGGTCCGTGGAGGTAGCCGTGGCCGCACCCGCCCGGGAGGGAAAGGCGAATCGGCGAGTATGCAAAGTACTTGCCGCATTTCTGGCGGTCCCCAAATCACACTGTCGAATCGTGCGAGGTGAGAAGTCAAGAAACAAGGGGGTGCGCGTAGCCGGACTCTCCTCCGAACAGGCAGGCGAACGACTCTCCCGGGCCGCGAAGGATGCCGGGAACAGCTGGAAGTCCGGTAATCATTGACACAGATTTCGTGAAAGGATTCTCTATATGCGCGAACATACGTACGATACGGTCCAGGAAGCAGTCGGCTTCCTGAGGGGGAAAGTCTCCCACGCACCTTCAATCGGTATCATTCTCGGTACCGGACTGGGGAAACTCGTCGGTTCCATCAAGGTGGACACAGTCATTCCCTATGAAGAAATTCCGGGGTTCCCGCGGGCCACGATGGAGACGCATCCCGGCAAGCTGATTCTCGGCACGCTTTCCGGAAAAAGGGTCGTGGCCATGCAGGGCAGGTTCCACTACTACGAAGGCTGCGACATGGACCGGATCGTGTTCCCGATTCGTGTCATGAAATTCATGGGAGTTTCAACACTGGTAGTTTCCAATGCCTGCGGCGGTGTCAATCCCCTCTTCCCGCCGGGTACCTTGATGTTGATTACCGATCATATCAATCTCCTGCCCGGCAATCCGCTTATCGGGCCCAACGACGAGCGTATCGGTCCCCGGTATCCCGACATGTCGGAGCCCTATGCGGCCGATCTGCTGGAACTTACCTCGAAGGTCGCCCTCGAAAACGGCATTGCACTTGAACGGGGCGTGTACGCGGCCATGACCGGACCGTCGTTGGAAACGAAAGCCGAGTACCGTATGCTCAAAACGCTCGGGGCCGATGCTATCGGGATGAGCACGGTGCCCGAGGTGATCGCCGCGGTGCATGCCGGAATCAAGGTGCTGGGGCTGTCGGTTGTCACCGATGCCTGCCTGCCCGATGCGCTCGAGCCGGCGGATATTCGCAAGATCATTGCCGTGGCCGGCAAGGCTGAGCCCAAACTTGTCACCCTTATCGAAAAAGTTCTGGAAACCGTATGAGTTTTTCATCCTCACCAACCGCGGCACCGGGCCGCACCGACGCCGCGGATTTCGAGCCGGTCGGCTCACGCGTCGAGTTCCCCGAAGTAGAGCGGCAGGTACTGGAATTCTGGCGGCGTGAGTCGGTATTCGAGCGAAGTCTTGAGGGTACGCGCGACAGGGATGCATACGTTTTTTACGACGGTCCTCCGTTTGCCACGGGCCTGCCGCATTATGGGCATCTTCTTGCCGGTACCATCAAGGACATTATCCCCCGGTACTGGACCATGCGCGGGCATTTCGTGCAGCGGCGATTCGGATGGGACTGTCACGGTCTTCCGGTCGAGAACGAAATGGAGAAGGAACTCGGCGTATCGGGTAAGCGCGACATCGATCGCCTCGGCACGCACGTATTCAACGAGGCCTGCCGCTCGATCGTGCTTCGGTACACCCGCCAGTGGGAGAATATCGTTCGTCGCATGGGACGATGGGTCGATTTCGGGAATCAGTACCGTACCATGGACCCGCCGTACATGGAAAGCATCTGGTGGGTGTTCGGGCAGGTCTGGGACAAGGGCCTGATATACGAAGGTTTCCGGGTGCAGCCGTATTGCCCGCGCTGCGCCACGCCGCTGTCCAACTTCGAGGTCAACGAAGGGTACCGGGAGATTCAGGGTCCCTCGATTACCGTGACCTTTCCGCTTGCCGACGACCCGCGGGTAAAATTCCTGGTGTGGACCACCACTCCGTGGACCCTGCCCTCCAACGTCGCTCTTGCGGTGGGTCCGGAAGTCGAGTATGTGAAAGTGGCGGACGGCGACGACATCTTCATTCTGGCAAAAGATCGGCTGGCGGCCTACTACCGGGACGAAACCGAATATGAGATTCTTGAGAAGCTTTCCGGCTCGGACCTGGAAGGCCTTGCGTACGAACCCCTGTTTGACTGTTTCGCCGATCGGTCAGAGAAGTTTTTTCGGGTTACCGGTGCCGGATTTGTCTCGACTGAAGATGGGACCGGGATCGTGCATATTGCCCCCGCATTCGGTGAAGACGACTTCAAGGTAGGGGAGGAACTCGGGTTACCGATTGTCTGTCCTGTTGACGATGAGGGGAAGTTCACCGACGATGTGCCGGAGTGGAGCGGGCGACTGGTGTTTGATGCCGATCGGGATATCACACGACGGATCAAGAAGCGGGGGCGGTTGATTCATCAGGGCACCCTCACGCATCGCTACCCCTTCTGCTACCGGTGCGACGCTCCGCTCATTTACAAGGCTATCACGACCTGGTTCATGAAAATCGGGCCGCTCAAGGAGAACATGCTCCAGGGCAACGACCGTATCCACTGGGTCCCGGAGCACCTTCAATGGGGTCGATTCGGCAAGGGCGTCCAGAGCGCACCCGACTGGAATATCTCGCGCAACCGTTACTGGGGAACGCCCATACCGGTGTGGAAATGCCCCTGCGGACATCGTGAATGTATCGGAAGCATCGAGCGACTTCACACCCTGGCCGGGGGCGGAGACGCGGGGGAGGGAGCACGGCTGCACGCGGAAGCGATCGAGGCGCTCAAGGTCGACCTCGCAACCAATGCCCGCGCGCGGCTTCGAGAGATGAACATGGATCAGTCGTGGGCCGACCGGCTGGAGGATGTCGATGTTCCCGCCGACGATATCCATCTGCACGTGGTTGACCGGCTCGTTCTTCGTTGTCCCGCCTGCGGGGAAGCGATGACGCGGACGCCCGAAGTGCTGGATTGCTGGTTCGAATCCGGCTCCATGCCCTACGCGCAGGTGCACTACCCGTTCGAGGAACCGGAGCTGTTCGATCGACGGTTTCCGGCCGATTTTATCGCCGAAGGTCTCGACCAGACCAGGGGATGGTTTTACACGCTGACCGTGCTCGGCTCGGCGCTGTTCTCGAAGCCGGCCTTCAGGAATGTCGTGGTTAACGGGATCATTCTCTCCGAAGACGGCAAGAAGCTTTCGAAGCGACTGAAGAACTACGCACCGCCCGAAGAGGTGCTGAAGAAGCTGGGCGCCGACGCGCTTCGGCTGTTCCTGATCAATTCACCCGCGGTCAAGGCCGAAGAATTGCGATTCTCGGAGAAGGGTGTCGTGGAGATGTCGCGGACGGTCCTGCTCCCCTTCTGGAACGCCTACAGCTTCTTCGTTACCTACGCCAATGTTGACAAATGGAAGCCCGCCGGGGAAAGGCGGCCCGACCCCTCGCACGAGCTGGACCGGTGGATACTCTCGGTGCTCAATCACACGGTCCGTTCGGTCAATCGGGAGATGGAGCACTACCGGCTCCATCGGGTTGTTCCCCTGCTGGTTCAGTTCATCGACGACCTCACGAACTGGTATATTCGCCGCAGCAGACGCAGATTCTGGAGAAGCGAGAACGATGCGGACAAGAACGATGCCTACGCGACGCTGTACCATGTGCTGATGGAGTTTTCCACGGTGATGTCGCCGTTTCTGCCGTTTCTGACCGAGGCGGTGTACCGTAATCTGGCACGGGGGGCCGCCGGTGGAGAGGCGGTGAGTGTGCACCTGCGTCGGTTTCCGGTGCCCGATGAGCGGGCGATCGACGAGGATCTGGAGACGCGGATGTCACTGGTGAGGCGGACCGTAGCCATGGGAAGGGCTTTGCGGAGCCGGTTCTCCATCAGGACCCGGCAGCCGCTTCGCGGCATAACCGTCATTGTGCGCGACGCGCGCAAGAGGGGCCTGCTTGCCGAGATGGACATGCTGATCCGTGAAGAGCTGAACGTGAAGGCCGTGCGGTTTGACGACAACGAGGACACGGTGGTAACGATTTTCGCCAAGCCCGACTTCAAGCGACTGGGCAGGATTTACGGACCGGACATGAAGGAAGCCGCGGCGACCATCCGGGCATTCACGCCGGAGGAGATCAGGGCGCTGGAGGGAGGAGCGACGCGGGAGCTGCTCGGGCATGTCCTGACAATAGAAGATATCGAGATCGGGCGCACGAAGCGGGAAGGCATGGAGGTGGAGACGGAAGGGGAGATTACCGTTGCCCTGGATACCGTGATCGACGAGCAGCTTCGGCGGGAGGGTCTGGCCCGGGAGTTCATCAATCGCGTGCAGAGCCTTCGCAAGCGACACGATCTGGCCGTCACCGACCGTATTCTGATTACCGGATCGTGCCCGCGGGAGTTACGCGATGCGGTCGAGGCCCACAGGGAGTACGTATGCAACGAAACGCTTGCCGACGATCTTCGATGGGAGCAGCCGGCTGACGGCGGGGAGGAATTCGATATCAACGGAACCCGTGTCACGCTGGGAATTTGCCCCGCGCATGGGTAGCGTGCGACGAGGCGGCCGCCGCCGAATCAAGCGGCTGAAAAACGACAGTGTATACCTGCTTGTGCTGGTGGTATACTACCTGCCGCGAGTTCTGCCGCGGCCGCTCGGATTGCGACTCTTCGGGTTTCTCGGCGCCGTAGTGTCCTTGATTCCGACCGCGGAACGAAAGGTCACCGAACACAACCTGGAGATGATTCTCGGCGGAAGAGACCCTTCGTTGCGGGCCGCACGAACGGCACGCGGCGTGTACCGGGAGGTGGGGAAGAATCTCTACGATGCGATCGTGTTGTCGCGGGCCGACGATGCGACGTTTCACCGGCTTGTCCGCTTCGACGACCTGGATGATTTCAGGCGCGCGCACGCACAGGGCAAGGGAGTGATCGTGATTACGGCTCATCTGGGGTGCTTCGAACTCCTGCTTCAGTTCTTCGCCCGCCACGGCTTCCCCAGTTTCGCAATCGGCCGGAAGCTCTACGATCCCCGTCTGGACAAACTGGTTCGGCGCGGTCGAAGCGGGCGCAATATCCAATACCTGCACCGCAATTCCAACCCCCGCGCCATGCTCCGGTTGCTGCGCCGCGGTTACGCTTTCGGCGTGCTGATAGACCAGGACACGAGAACCGATGGGGAATTCGCGCCGTTTCTGGGCAAACCGGCCTTCACACCGTCGGCCCCCGTGAAGCTGGCCATGCGCTACGATATTCCGGCGTTTGTCGTGACCACCACCCGAGGCCCCGACAATACGCATCAGGTGCATGTCGGCTCGGAGGTGTCGATCCGCCGGGAGGGCGATTTCGGGGAAAACCTTCTCCATAACCTTGCCCTGGTTAACGAGCGAATCTCCGCGGCAATCCTGGCCGCACCCCGGCAATGGCTGTGGATGCACCGGCGGTGGCGGCGTGCGCCCGCCGAGGGGCACCCGCGGGAGAGGCCCGCGGCATGAAACGATCCAGAGTGTATCTCCGGTTGTGTCTGCCGACGGTACTCGTTTTGACGGCGATCGGATGCTCCGGGAAAAACAAGGACCTCCCGAAATCCGCTTCCGAAGTGGTGGGGATGTACCAGGAGATCGAGAACTCCGCCATGCACTTCTACGACGGCGGCAGGAAAGTCTGGCAGTTGGAGGCGCGGTATATGCGCAAGTCGCTGGGCGACACGGGCGAGATCCTCGCCGTGCCGGTAGAGCTTTCACTCTTTGACTCTCTCGGCAGTGTCTCGACGACCGTCCTGGCCGATACGGGAACAACCAACATGGAAAAGGATACGTTCACGGTGTGGGGAAATGTGTATGTGAAGACCCGTGATGAGTTGGTGGTGAAGGCCGAACGGCTGCGGTGGAGCAGGGAAACCCATCGCGTGAAATCGGACCGCTACGTTCAGATCGAAACGCCCAGGGGCGATGTCCTTCGGGGCAAGGGACTCGACGCCAACGAGAGTTTCACCCGGTGGTCGCTTCTCAGCAGTGTCAGCGGAGAATTTCCCGATTTTCAGAAACGAATGGAAGGTCGGGAAGGAGTCCCGGAATGAAAAACGCGGGTTGGGTCGAGCGTAGTGTTGCCGGCGCGGGATGGGTGCTGCTTGCGCTGCGGCTCTGCACGGTGGTTGCTTCCACCCTTGTGCTGCGCAACGCGAACTCGAACCTCAATACCATGATTGACGGTGAGCTGGTCAGCACGCTGACGGGAAACGTGGTATTTGAGTACGATGACGTAACGATCCGTTCAGAATACGCCCGGTGGCGACGAAGCAGGGAAGTGGTTGATCTGAGGGACGACGTGAAGGTAACGCGGGGTGAGCAGGCCCTCTCCTGCGACCGCATGCACTATGACGGGCGCGAGGAGACGCTGAGCGCGCGGGGTAACGTGCGTTTCCGCGACAATGCCGAGCAGGTGGAAGTCTCCGGCAGACGGTGTACCTACGATCTGCGAACCAGGCACTGTGTGCTTGCGGGCGATCCGGTGTTCACTCGCCTCGATACGGCCGCGGCCGAGACATTGACAATCAAGGCACGGCGGATGAACTACGACGACAGCGCCAAGGTGACCACCGCCCGGGACGAAGTAAGGATCACGAAGGGACAATTGAACGCGCGGTGCGAAGAAGCCCGGTACGATACCGAGAGGGAGGTAGCGATGCTGCGCACGTCTCCCGACATTGCCTACGGGGAGCACGAGTTGCGCGGAGATTCGGTGGATCTTGTATTTCGCGGGGACACGCTTGAGGCGGCCGAAGTGGTGGGGAATGCCCGCGGGTTCTATGTTGAGAGGGCGGAAGGGGATACCACTCGAACGTATGTGCGGGGCGACAGTATTTTTATGGCACTGACCGATGCGGGATTTCTCGACTCGGTCTATGTGTGTCGCAACGTACGCAGCATCCATGTCTCCCGGGGCGACAGCCTTCGGGGTGATGAGGTAACGGGCAGGAACATGGTCCTCGCATTCGGCGAGAAGGGCAGCGTTCGCGCGGCGCAGGTTGTGGGCAATGCCCGGAGCCTCTACTACCTCGAAGAAGGAGAGGGAGAAGGGACGAATGAGGCGGGAGGGGATACGCTGTCGGTGTGGTTCAGCAAGGGGGAGGCGGTACGGTTGCGGCTTTCGGGTGGCGTGCGCGGGGTTTACAGCCCGCGGTAGGAGTAGCGCGTGAGCAGTGAGAGCGAGCGAATTGTGACGGGGGTTGGTACGGACGGGCGCGAGCGGGCGGAGCCGGCACGCGCGGACGGCTCCGCCCGCGAGATACGGACGGTCGATCTCGTAAAAACGTACCGCAAGAAGCGTGTTGTCAACGAGGTCTCGATTTCTCTTCGCCAGGGGGAAATCGTGGGTCTTCTCGGCCCCAACGGCGCGGGAAAGACCACGACCTTTTACATGATTGTCGGCATGATACGTGCCGACAGCGGCAGGATCTATGTTGACGACCGTGACATCTCCTCCAAACCCATGTACAAGCGGGCGCGCATGGGGATCGGTTACCTTCCTCAGGAGGCGTCCATTTTTCGCAAGTTGACCGTCGGGGAAAACATCATGGCCATTCTGGAGACGCAGCGAATGAGCGCGAAGCAGCGAAAGCGGCGCATGCGCGAGCTGCTGGAGGAACTCAATGTCTCTCATCTGGAGCGCAATGCCGCCTATACGCTTTCGGGAGGCGAACGTCGGCGGGTGGAGATTGCCCGCAGTCTTGCTATCAAGCCCGATTTTATTCTTCTCGACGAGCCGTTTGCGGGCGTGGATCCCATTGCCGTGGAGGATATCCAGGGTATCGTGCACCAGCTTCGCGAAAAAGGCTACGGCGTACTGATTACCGATCACAATGTGAGGGAAACACTGCGTATTACCGATCGGGCCTATATTATGGATGAGGGAAGGATTCTCCTTTCGGGAACCTCGCAAGAGCTGGCCGACAATCCCGAGGCTCGCAGGATATATCTGGGCCGGAGTTTCCGGCTGGATTGAGAAACCAGGGTGGAGTGGGAGCACGTTGTACTTGTGTTTGAATCATGGTAGCATAATGAATGGTTGTCCGGCCGGGGCGGGACCGGCGTGCTTCCAAAGAAAGGACAGGCGTGAATCTCGGTCTTGACATGTCGATGAAGCTTCAGCAGAAGCTCTCGTTTCAGATGATACAGTCTCTGAAGCTTCTGCAGGTGACGACGCTCCAGTTGGAACAGCTTCTGAAGACGGAGCTGGAGATGAATCCGGTTCTTGAGGCCGTTGAGGAGCAGGAGCCGGCCGAGGAAGACGTGGAGTCGCCGGAGGATAGTCAGGAGAGTGAAGAGCTGGAGGTGGGGGAAGACGATATCGACTGGGAAGAGTATCTGGAGGAAGGGTTTGATATCGGCAGCAAGATGAGCGAAGAGGAGAGGCCGGGGAAGGGAGAGACGTTTGAGCCGACGGCGGTGTATCAGGTCGGCTTGACCGAACATCTTGAATCCCAGCTTGCCGAGAAGAAGATCTCGCGTAAACGTCGGCTTCTCGTTCGGTTTCTGATCGGCTCGCTCGATGCCGACGGGTATCTGCGGATGTCGCTTGAAGATATTGCCGAGGAAACCCGGACAAGTATCTTCGAGGTGGAGGAAGCGCTCAATATCCTTTGGGGGTTTGATCCTCCGGGAGTCGGCGCCAGAAACCTCCAGGAGTGCCTGGCCCTGCAGCTTCGTGCCCGCGGTCTGGGCGACTCGCTTGCCATGAAGATCGTAATGAAAGCGTGGGACCTGTTCGAGAAAGTGAAGATCCCGGACATATCACGGAAACTCCAGGTGGAGCCCGGGGAGGTGCAGGATGCGATCGGCGTGATAAAGACACTGCATCCCCGGCCCGGCTATTCCATTTCCGGTGAACCGTCGTCCACGATCGTCCCGGACCTGATCGTCGACAAAGTAGATGGTGAGTTCGTGGCCATGCTCAACGACCGGTCAATCCCTTCGCTGCATATCAACAGAGGATATGCCGACATGCTGCGCCGGGGCACCAAGGCCTCGGAGGATGTGAAGAACTACGTGCGGGAGAAGCTCAATAGCGCCACGTGGTTCATTCGCTCTATCGAACAGCGCAAGACCACAATGCTGAAAGTGATGTACGCTATTATCGAGAAGCAGCGCGATTTTTTCGAGAAGGGTCCTCCCAATCTCAATCCGTTGAAACTGCAGGACGTGGCCCGGATGATCGATATGCACATATCGACGGTGAGCCGGGTGACCAGCAACAAGTATGTCCAGACGCCCCACGGTATCTTCGAGTTGAAGTACTTCTTCACGGAGTCGATTGGGCAGGGTGAAGGGGCGGCTGATGTGTCCTCGGAGCGCATTCGAAACAGAATCCGGGAACTGGTAGACAATGAAAACGGCCACAAACCGCTTTCCGACCAGCAGATCGCCGACGTGCTCATGCGGGAAAACATGAAGGCGGCACGAAGGACGGTGGCGAAATACCGGGAACAGATGAGGATCCTGCCCGCGCGCTTGAGGCAACGATATGACTGAACACGGCTCCCCTTCCCTCCTCCGATCCGGAGGGAGGGAAACGGTTGCGGGCGATGGGCGTGGCGCCGGCGACATGCAGGCGCGACTTCCGCGGTGGCTCGTTCGTTCGATCCCCTCGGGCGGCCGAAAGCGACGAGTCGAATCCACGCTCCGCGGCCACGGCCTTCACACCGTCTGCGAGGAGGCAAAGTGCCCGAACCGGTGCGGCTGTTACGGGCGCGGAACGGCGACATTTCTCATAATGGGCCCGCATTGCACTCGTGACTGCACATTCTGCGGTGTGGGGAATACCACCGTGTCGGCGATCGATCCGACGGAGCCCCACCGGTTGGCCGAGACCGTCCGCGATCTCGGACTGTCCTTCGTTGTCGTCACGTCGGTGACCCGTGACGACCTGCCCGACGGCGGGGCGGCGCAATTTGCGCAGACGATTCGACTGCTCAAAAGGCAGGAGCCTTCCCCGGGAGTGGAAGTACTCGTGCCCGACTTCAAGGGGGATCCGGAGGCACTTCGCACGGTTCTGGAGGCGGGGCCCGACGTGCTCAATCACAATGTGGAGACCTGCGCGCGACTGTATCCTCAGGTGCGACCGTCGGCGGACTACCGCCAATCGCTGGAGCTGCTGCGCCGCGCCGCGACGTATTCATCGTCGATACTGGTGAAATCGGGAATGATGGCAGGCCTGGGCGAAGAGCGTGAGGAGGTGAGCGAGACGCTGCGCGACCTCCACCATGCAGGATGCCGAATCGTCACGATCGGGCAGTACCTCAGGCCGTCGTCCACCCAAAGGCCGGTTTCCCGGTTTGTCGAGCCTCGGGAGTTCGAGGAGTACGCGGAATGGGGAAGGAAGATTGGGTTTGCACGTGTGCTGTCCGGTCCGTACGTAAGAAGTTCGTACCGGGCGGGGGAGATATTCGAGGAGGTACGCGGCCCTGCCCCGGCATCGTCGGAAAACCCGCCGACAGGGCGCGGAACATGACTTCCACGGTCCAGTGAAAGGAGCAGGTGTATGGAACTACGCATAACGTCCCGGCGCGACAAGCCGTCGCCGCAGCTCAAAGGCATGATTACGAAAAAACTCTCCAAACTGGAGCGATTCAGCACCAAGGTAACGTCGTGCCAGGCCATCCTGGATGAGCAGCACTTCGAAAAAACCGTCCAGATCACCGTCCATGTATTGAACCGGACGGTCAGTGCCGAAGGAAGGGGAGAGAATACGGGCAAAGCGCTTGATGACGCACTGGAAAAGGCCGAACGGCAGCTCAAACGGGCCAACAAAAAGGTAAAAAATCACAAGGGGCTGCCCAAACCGGTGCCGGAGACCGAGGAAGAGGAGGAAGCACCGGAAGACATGCTGTGACAGCGTGCCCTCGGAGCGGATAAACCAAGTCAGAAATTAATTTCAATAGCTTCCGTGTGGTAACTGGATGCCCGGCCCGGACGTGGTGACAAAGGGGTGAGGTTGTGAAAAAATCCAACATGGATCTGGTAGTGGGGGGGTCGATACTTCTGGCTCTCTTCATACTCATCGGCAGTGTGCTGTGGCTCAAGGAAGCCGATGTGACCAGGGAGATGGTGGAATATACCGTGTTGTTTCCCAATATCGGGACGCTTCAGCTCGGGGATCCGGTCATGGTCAACGGCGTAAAACGGGGCATTGCCTCCCGAATTCGGCTTCGCAAGGCTCGTGTCGCGGTAACGATGAAGCTGGACAAGCACATACGGTTGACCGATTCCTCGACGATCACCGTGCAGAATATCGGCCTCATGGGCGAGCGGATGATCGGCATCCAGCTTTCCGAGGCCGGGACGCCGTACCCTCCCGGTACCCGGGAGGATACGACGTTCATTGACGGCTATTTCGACAGCGGCATTGCCGAGGCCATGGGAATGCTGGGCACGGTGCTCGGCGACGTGGAGGCCCTGGTGGCGAATGTGGAACAGATCGTGAACTCGACGGTGGGTGATTCGGAGTTTGTCCGGCTATTCAAACGGATCGCCCTTCGTCTGGACACCGCCTCCTATGTCGCCGGCTCGCTTGTTTCCGAAAACCGGCACAGGATCGACCGGACGCTTGCCAATATCCACGAGCTTTCGGAGGAGATTCGGGAGGCTGTTGAAGTGAACAGGCCGGGGGTGGATGCGGTTGTGGCCAACGGCGCCGAACTTACTGAGCGCGCCGTCGGTATTGTCGAGGAAATCGATTCGGTTACGGGTTCGATCAAACGCATTGTCGGCTCTATCGAGGAGGGTGAGGGCTCGATCGGCATGCTCGTTGAGGATGAAGACTTTTACCGTGACTTGAAACAATCCGTTGCCGATCTGGATACGCTGGTGCGGGAGGTCAAGGACGACGGGTTGAAACTGCGGGTCAAACTGGGCTTTAAGAAGTCGAAGAAAAAGTGATGGAGGAGCGTGAGGTTAGCGTTTGCAATTCGCTTGGTATTCATGCGCGGCCGGCATCGATGATCGTCCAGACCGCTCAGAGGTTTCGGTCGAATATCGAGCTTGAAAAGGACGGTTTATCGGCCGATGCCAAGAGTATCATGAATGTGATGATGCTTGCGGCGGCGGAGGGCTCGCGCGTGAGGATTCGCGCCGAGGGCAAGGATGAAGGGGAGGCCGTCGAGGCAATCGCGCACCTTTTCAAATCCAAATTCAATGAGAAGTGATATCGGCCGGTGGTGGGTATTTCCGCCCTTGGTGAAGGCAATAGCGGGTGAGCACGAGGGCACTGAGTTGCATCGGTGAACGGGCGGGCCGGAACAGGAGAGCACAAGCGTATGCGGGATATTGGAATAGGATTGATCGGGGCCGGTGTTGTGGGCGGCGGCGTCGTCAAGATTCTGCGGGACCGGCTCCCTTCTTTTCGCGACTCCCTCGGGCTGCCGTTGCGCCTGGTCCGGGTGGTGGACAAGGACGCATCCCGTCTGTCGGAGCTTCCCGTGGGTGAGGCGCTGTGCAGCGGCGATGCTGAAGATATCCTTGCGGACAGTGCCGTTGATGTGGTGGTGGAATTGGTCGGCGGTACCGGTTTCGCCCATCGGCTGGTATGCGATGCTCTGAGGCGGGGCAAGCACGTGGTCACCGCAAACAAGGCGCTGCTGGCCGAGCGGGGACCCGACATTTTCGAGTCCGCCGGCGCCGGAAGCGTGTCCGTACATTTCGAGGCTGCCGTGGGTGGGGGCATGCCGGTGATCAAGACGATCCGCGAGACGCTGGTGGGCAACCGGATTTCGTCGGTTCGAACGATTATCAACGGAACCTGCAATTACATTCTGTCCGAGATGACCTCGCGGGGGCTTCCGTTCGACAAGGCGCTCGAGGCGGCGCAGCGCAAGGGATATGCCGAAGCCGACCCGTCGCTGGACGTGGGCGGGGGGGACACCGGCCACAAGATTGCGATTATGGCGTCGCTGCTCTACGGCGGGTATGTTCCTTTCGAGAGTATTTCGATCGAGGGAATTACCGGTATTGAGCCCGAAGATATTGCCTGCGCGGCGGAGTTGGGCTACTGTGTCAAACTCCTGGGAATCATCAACAGCCACGATGACGGGGGGGCGGTTGACGTGCGGGTGCACCCGGCGATGTTGCGGACCAATCACATACTGGCATCGGTTTCGGGTGTGTTCAACGCGGTGCAGATGCGGGGAGACCGTGTCGGCGAGATGCTCGTGTACGGGAAGGGGGCGGGCGAGATGCCGACCGCGTCGGCCGTGGTCGGGGATATCGTCGATGTGGCCAGGGATATCAAGGCCGGCTTGCCTCAGCGGTTTTCTACCGATTTCTACCGTGCCGACAATATCCTGCGACCCCGTTCGCCCGAGCGGCTCCGCTCGCGTTACTATCTCAGGCTCAACGTGGTGGATCGACCGGGTGTACTTGCCGCGATTGCCGCCGGCTTCGGCGCGCACGAAATCTCGGTTGCCTCGGTCATGCAGCGCGAGGGCGCCTCTCCGGAATCGGTGCCCGTGGTGTTCCTGACGCACGCGGCCGAGGAACGGGCCTTGCGCGCGGCCCTGGTGGAAATCGAGAAACTGGATTGTGTCAAAGGCGCGGCAAAAGTCCTTCGAATAGAGGAATAATATCGTGGAAGACGGGAAGACGGCATATTTGAGAACCTTCGGACGAGAGCCGGAGGAGACCTATCCGATCAACGAAATCAGGTACCGCGGGGACGATGGGCGGTTGCTTGAAGTAGTCAACCGGCTTCCGCGGTTCAGCGACGAGGAAGTGCTGGACCTGAAGCAGGTGTTCGACATGCGACTGTTTTCCAGGAACCCCGTGGATCAGAGCGGGGTGTGGCGCTACCGTGAAATGCTGCCGGCCTTTCGTCCTTTCGACAATATCGTGACGTTGCGGGAGGGCAACACGCCCGTCTATGACCTTCCCGTATGCGCCCGCTACGCCGGAATGAAAGAGCTGTCGGCCAAACATCAGGGATTCAACCCGACCGGTTCGTTCAAAGACAACGGCATGACTACCTCGGTGACCATGGCGCGGAAACTGGGTGCGCGCATGGTCGCCTGCGCATCCACCGGCAACACGTCGGCCTCCATGGCCGCGTACGCGGCCCGCGCGCGCATGAAAAGCATCGTATTCATCCCCGAGGGACAAATCGCCTACGGAAAGCTCTCTCAGGCGCTGGACTACGGCGCCATGACAATCCAGGTCGACGGGGATTTCGACAAGGCCATGGAAGTGGTACAGGAGGTGTGCGCCCGGGCCGGGGCGTATCTGCTCAACTCAATCAACCCGTTCAGGATTGAAGGCCAGAAGACGATCATGATCGAGATGCTGCACCAGCTCCAGTGGGAAGTGCCCGACTGGGTGATCGTCCCGGGAGGAAACCTCGGCAACTCCAGTTCTTTCGGCAAGGCGTTCGACGAGTTGAACGCCTGCGGTTTCATCGACAAACTTCCGCGCCTGGCGGTGATCCAGGCCGAGGGAGCGAATCCCCTCTCCCGCAGCTTCAGCGAACAGGACTACACGCTCCGCCCGGTACAGGCCGCTACCCGGGCGACGGCAATAAAAATCGGAAACCCGGTGAGCTTCGAGAAGGCGGTGTATGGGGTAAAACTGACCGACGGGGTGGTTGAGCAGGTCTCGGAGCAGGAGATTGCCGTGGCGAAGAGCCGGATCGGCGCCGACGGTATCGGGGCCGAACCGGCTTCGGCCACAACCCTGGCCGGGTGCCGGAAACTCGTGGAAAAGGGCGTGATTGCTCCGACCGATCGTGTCGTGTGCATTCTTACCGGGCACCTGCTGAAGGATCCCGATTATACCGTTGAATTCCACAAGGATGAATTGTACCTCGATCCGCAACGCTCCGGTGGTGTCACGGGATCGGTCAAGATCGACACGGGGGGCTTCAGCAACAAGCCCGTTCGGTTGTCGGCCGATGTGGACACGCTCCTGGACTATATCCGGAGTCATATCTGAGCCGCCGGGTGCCTTCGGTCGGGGAGTGAAGCCGTGTCTTCCGCGAGTGGGCCGTGCCGCGGGAGGTGCGAAGGCGGGGGTTTCCATCCGTGGCCGCGGGGCGGGAGGAACCACGACTGCATGAGCGGCATTCCCGGGCGAGCATGGAATTACGGACGACGGCTATGAACCCGACGAAGGGGAAATTCGCTGTTTTGGTGGGCGACGGGATGGCCGATGAGGCGGTGCCCGAGCTTGACAATTGCACGCCTCTGGAATACGCCCGCACGCCGAACATGGACAGCGTGGTCTCGCGCGGAAGACTTCTTCGCGTGCGCACGGTCCCGGAAGGCATGCCGCCGGGCAGTGATGTAGCGAATATGTCGCTCATGGGCTACGACCCGGCGAAGTACTACCGGGGGCGGGCGCCTGTCGAAGCCGCCGGCCTCGGTATAGCCCTTGGTCCTGAGGAAACTGCGTTTCGCTGCAATCTCGTCTGCCTTCGCAACGGCATCATGGCCGATTACTCCGCGGGGCATATCGGGACCGACGATGCGGGGGAGCTTATCGGGCTGCTCAACGATGCGCTGGGCTCCGACACCGTCACTTTCCATCCGGGCGTGAGCTACCGACACCTTCTCGTGCTGAAAGGATTTCCGGAAGGAGAGCTGGTATGCACGCCTCCGCACGATATCTCGGGCAAGGCGTTTGACCCGTATCTGCCGCGGGGCGCGGGGCAGGAGCCGGTGCGCGAAATCATGCTCAGCGCCCGGGAGGTGCTTCGGCAGGCAGCCGTGAATCAACGCCGGATCGACCGGGGCACGGAACCGGCCACGGACATCTGGCTGTGGGGACAGGGTACCGCCGTGGTGCTGCCTACCCTCCATGAACGTTTCGGTATCTCCGGGTCGGTCATTTCGGCGGTGGACCTGGTTCGCGGGATCGGCACGCTTGCGGGTTTGCGCGTGCGGATGGTCCGGGGAGCCACGGGCTATCTTGATACCAACTACGCCGGCAAGGTCGAGGCGGCGCGTAATGCTCTCAAAGACGAGCATTTCGTGTATCTTCATGTCGAGGCGCCCGATGAAACCTCGCACGAGGGTTCGGTTGAGAAGAAAGTCAGGGCGATTGAGGATTTCGACCGACACGTTGTGGGGGAAATGCTGAAGCTTGCCGATACGATGGACGCACTGCGTATCCTCGTGATGCCCGATCACGCCACGTTGCTGTCCACCAGGACTCACCGCGGTGGAGATGTGCCCGCTGCCGTGTGCGGCCGGGGCGTCCGGTCGGGGGGAAACGAAACGGGCTACAGCGAGAGCAATGCCCGGGAGAAACCTTTGCTGGACGGTGTGTCGCTGTTTGAGAGGTTCATCGCGGGGTCGTTCGATGGGTGATATCGGTCACGTCCGACGGGGCAACGGTGAATCCTGAACCACGGTTCGTGAGGCTGCTTCGATGGGTATTCGTTTCGTAGAGAAACTCCTCACGTTTTTTTTCGACGTTGTTGCGTTCAATGTCGCCCTTGCCTGCTCCTTCTGGCTTCGCTACAAGAGCGGTCTTTTCCCCGAGGCGTACAACCCCGAGCTGACCCTCGGTTCCTACTTCACCCCCGGATTGATCCTCACCGCCGGGTGGATTGTACTGTTTTTCTTCTCCGGACTCTACCGCGAATGGTACAAGGAGTCGCGGCTCGACGAGTTTTTTGTGGTTGCGCGCACCGTGGTGTTCGGCATGTTTCTGTTGTTTCTTGCCACCCGCAGCCCCGAGATTATCGAGTTCGCCCGGACCGGCAATCCGGCCGTCCTGTTCACCCATGCGACGCTGGCGATTCACCTGACCTACGGCGGTTTCATGCTGTTCTTTGCCACGCTGAACCGCTTCACCATGCACACGATTCTCTCCTGGCTTTTCGCTCGCGGCGTGGGCGTAAGCAAGGTGGTGATCGTGGGCGCCACCGAGTCGGGGGAAGATCTGGCCCGGGAGATCGGGCGCTACCCCAAGCTCGGTTACCGCGTGGCGGGATTTGTCGACGACGACGGGCGGAAGAAAGGTACCGAGGTTGGGGGACTGACGGTGTTCGGGACGTATTCGGATATTCCTTCGGTTGCGCGAAGGGAAGGGATCAGCGGCCTGGTCATTTCGCACGTATCGACCTCGGCCAACGAGATCATGAAGGTGATCGAGTACTGCGGCGACCTTCGGCTGACGATTTACGTGGCGCCGTCACTCATGGACGTCATCTCGGGACATCTCAAGACTCATCAACTCTTCGGCGTGCCCTTGATGGTGCTTCTGCAGGACCACATGCCCGCCTGGGAGGCCCAGATCAAGCGAGTGCTGGATATGCTGGCGGCGCTGACGGTATTGGGGCTGGGCGCTCCGCTGTGGCTGATGCTGGCGGCAGCGATCAGGCTGGGCTCGAAGGGGCCGGCAATCTACCAGCAGGAGCGGGCCGGGCAGTACGGAAAGGTGTTTACGGTTTACAAGTTCCGTTCGATGTACGAAGATGCCGAGCAGATTTCGGGTCCTCAATGGGCGCAGGAGAAGGACCCGCGCATCACACCGATCGGCGGGCTTCTCAGAAAGAGCCGGCTCGACGAAATCCCGCAGTTCATCAACGTGCTCAAGGGAGAGATGAGTCTTGTCGGCCCGCGACCCGAGCGGCCGTTTTTTATCGAGCAGCTCAAGCGGGATATCCCCTGGTATGTCAGACGCTTGAAAATGAAACCGGGAATCACGGGCTGGGCCCAGGTGAAGCACAAGTATGATGCGAGCATAGAGGATGTCAAGCAGAAGGTCATATACGATTTGTACTATTTTGAGAACATGTCGATTGCGCTGGACATGAAAATTATCCTTCGTTCGGTCATCGTCGTCCTGACCGGAAAGGGCGCGCGCTAGTTTCATGTTGCATTCTCGACGAACGGCACTCTATAATATGGATGAATCCATCTTCGGGAGCGACAAATCGTTATGAAACCGTTGTGCCTTGCTTTTGCCGGTATGGTCCTGGTGTCCGGTTCGTCGGCGGAACCGCCTTCGAAGGCATCCGGAGCCGGGGATGAGGGGGGCGATACGGAGCGGGTGACGCTTGCGGTCAAGGATCTGGAGGCCCGGGGAATCGGGGAGGATGAAGCCGCGACGTTGAGTGATGTGCTCCGCAGCGAACTGATGAACACCGGCCGGTTTCAGGTTATGGAACGTAACCGGATGCAGGACGTCCTCAGGGAACAGGCCTTTCATCAGAGCGGAGCGTGCAACGAAGAAGCGTGTCTGGTGCAGATGGGGCAACTGCTGGGGATTCAGCAACTGGCGGCCGGCTCGATCGGGAGGGTTGGGAAAGCGTACTCGATAAACGCACGGGTTATTTCCGTGAGTACGGGGGAGATTGTCACCACCGTCTCGCATCACTATACGGGGCCTATCGAAGATCTGCTGACGCAGGAGATAGGAGTGGTAGCCAAGCGTCTGGCGGGGATTGAGCCGATGATGAAGCCCAGGCGTGCCGCGCGGAACCGAACACCGCTGATACTAGGTGCGGTGGGAGCGGGGCTTGCCGCCGCGGGAGGGGTGATCGGCTACCTCGTGTTGTCGAACAAGGGAGAAGGCAAAGAGGAATCGGAGGTGACGGTAACATGGTAAGGGTCCCTCCGGTACTCCTGCTGATCGGTTTCGTCCTCTTTTCCTGCTCCGAGCGGGCGAATCTTACCTCCTCCGACAGGCTTACGGCAAAGATCGTGATGGAGGGTGCCGCGGGTATCCCGCCCGGCGATGAAGCGCAGTTGCGGTGGATGGAAGTGCGAGCCGAAGTGCCCGGTGAGGGGTGCGTGGATTCAGTGCGTGTCGATTATGCTCAGGAATCCGCCACGCTTCGGGCAAGGCCCGGCGAAGTCAGAATCGTACTGGTTGCGCTGGACGCCGAGGGTTTTCCGTTCTACGATGGGGAGGTTGTTACGGAACTTCAGGAGGGACCGAATACCGTTGCGGCGCCCGCCATGCAACACGTGTCGGACCCCCTGCTGCATCACGTGCCGTGGACGGACGAGCAATTGGGGATTATGGTCTACGAACCGCGGGGATGGGTTCGAGAACCCGATCCTCCGGCTCCGGAGAAAATGCGGTTTGTGCGGGCTCTCGGCGAGCCGGTTCCGTCGTTGTCGGTTGAGGCGCGCCGGCGAGTGAACTTCAGCGAAGGCGATGTGGTTGAGACGCTCAGAATGCTGGTGACCGAAAGCGGACTCGACGCTCAGGTGATAGAGGGTCCGGAGTTTCACGAGCGCTGGCAGGGGGGACGGTGCGTGTTCGTGGTCGACAACGCCTCGTCAACCGGACGCATACGACATGAGAAATACCTGGTGGACCGCGGCGAATTCCGGATAACGCTCACTTGGAAGGTCGATGAAGTGATGTTCGCGAACAACGCCGAAAATATCAAGGAACTCGTCAGGGCCATGGTACGGGAGACGAGTTTCTTCTGAAGTCCCTCTCGCCGATGTGCGTCTCGAATCACGTCGATCCGTTTGCCGCGGAGGTTTGCGGAGTCTCACGGGGAGGCCGCACGAGGCGTTGCGGAAGAGAACCAGGGTCGTTTTTCCAGGGTTCGTATCCATTTTTCATCTCAAACGGGACGATTGCTGAGATGCGCAGACTGACGGTTCTATCGGCGGCGGTTTCGTTGCTGATTGTTTCGGGAAGTGTCCCCGCGTGGGCGGATGCTCAGAAGACGACCGTACTGATCACGCGACCCGTCGATGTGTCCTATTCACAGCGGCAGAGTGACCGCTGGTTCGGTGCGCTGGCCGCCGCGCTTCTCCGTTTCAGATTGAGCGCCCTTCCTCAGGTTCGCGTGGTTCCTCACGAAATCATGGTCAGGCATGTTCCCAATTACGTCGATTTCGGTCGCGAGGTTGCGGATCGTGACTACGCGAGTATTGCCGCCAGGGCGAATGCGACGCATATCCTTTCTCAGAAGTTCGAACTGATCGAGGGTGACAAGCGGGTACAGTACTATGCCGAGGTCATTGCCGTGAAGGGCAATACGATCATTCGAACGGTGGAGGAGAGCTTTGCGCTCGGGCGGGCGGGAGTGATGCTGGATTCCTGTCTGATTCGAATGCAGGAAGCGCTGGGGGTGAAGCTCTCCGAGGAGATGGAACGTTTTTTCCGCCTGCCCATGATCGGCGGAGATGTCAACGCCATGCGGCAATTGGGGGAGGCGATCCTGCTGGATTCCTACTCCGTTGCCGACCGGACGGAGGAAGCGGCGCGGGAGTACGATAAGCTGATAGAGCGGGGAGGGCGAAACGAGCTGGCGTACTACCTCGGCGGCAGGGCGTTTGAGCGCCTTGGCCGCCACAAGAAGGCCGCCCGGCTTTTCGGCAGCCTTCTGGATATCGTGCCCGATTACGGACCGCTGTATCTGGGGCTGACGCGCAACCTCCGATTGGCCAAAGACTACCGTGAAGCGCTTCGTGTTGCCGCAATGGGGGAAAGCAAGTACCCGCGGTGGGTTTCGCTGTTGCTGGAGAAGGCCAAGACGCTGGATGCCATGGGACGGGCGAAGAGGGCGCGGAAAGCCTATGAGCAGATACTGGAAATCGAACCCGGCAATTCCGAGGCATTAATCTACTCGGCGGTGGCGGCCAATAACGCCGGCCGCCCCGAGGAAGCGTTGAATCACGTGAAGCGGGTGCTGAAAACGGCGGGGGGATTCTCCGGAGCTTACTTCGAAAGGGGCAGAAGCTACCAACTTCTTGAACAGAGAGAAAAGGCGATCGAGGCGTTCTCCGATGCCGCCCGTCTGGCGCCCGAGGATCCGCGGCCGAGGATCCGACTGGGGGACCTTTACATGGAAGCCGGCGAATGGGGAAAGGCGGTGCTGGCCTACGAGTCGGCCAGAGAACAGCTTCCCAACGATTTCGAGATTCATCGCAAAGCCGCCCGTGCGCATACCAGGGCCGGGGAAATCGAAGAGGCGGCGCGGATACTCAAGATGGTTGAGCCCAGGTTCTCCACCAACACGGTACTCCAGAAGGAGTTGGGCCTGCTCGAGTTCAGCCTGGGCGATACCGTCTCGGCCCGGGCCCATCTCGAGGCCTGCTACGACAAGGAGCGTGGAGACGCGCGGGTCCCGCTGACCCTCGGGCATATCTACACGGGAGCGGGAGAGTATGACCAGGCATTCAAGATGTACAATACGGCGCTGCCGATCATTGAAGACAAGAATGCGTGCCGGATCGGCCTGTCCCGCCTGTACCTTCTCAAAAACGCTCCGGGGCAGGCGACCACGTACCTCAACGAGATCATGAGTTCCGATCCCGACTACCCGCAGGTCAACCGGTATTTCGCCGATACGAGAATGATCTCAAACGATAAGGAGCAGGCGCTTCGCTATTATCGGAAAGAGCGGGAGCTTTACGGCGACGATCCCTACGTGCAGGAGCAAATCGCGTATCTCTTCTTCGATAAGGGCAACTGGGGACAGGCCGAGCAGGAGTACCGCCGCCTGTTGAAGGTGGATCCCGAGCATGCCGAAGGCCACTTCAGGCTGGGTACGGTCTACCTGAGGCTGGGCGATACCGGTCGCGGCACGCGGCTGATTGCCGAGGGGTACAAACTCGGTAAGCCCGATCAGGAGATGTACTACCAGATGGGGTTGGGCTATGCGCTGGTGAAGATGTACGAAGAAGCGGTTGCGGCGTTCACGGCATGTGTTGAATTGATGCCGGAGCGGGAAGAGGCCTGGGTGGAGCTTTCGGCGGCGCTGCTCAACGCGGGGAAGAAGCGGGAAGCGGCCGAGGCCAACCTGAAGCTGTTTCAGCTTGCCCCCGATACGTATCAGGGGTACCTGGCGGATGCCGGGCATATCTACTTCGACCTGAAAATGAAGCAGGAGGCGGTGCAGACGTATTCATTGTTTCTCAAGAGCGGCTATGAGGACGATGAAGTGCGGGCGAAGCTGGCATTTCTGGAATACGGGAGGGAGAACTTCGCGCGGGTTGTGGAACTCATTCGGGCGGTGGGCGGGAAGTGGGCGACCGATCGGCGCGTGCTGATGATGCGTGCCGAGTCGTACTACCATCTCAAGAACTACCGCGAGGCGCTTTCGGATCTTGCCGAGGTCCTCGACAGGGACCCCGGCAACCGTCGTGCGGTTGAGCTTACGGCCCTGGCCTGGGAAGACAGTGGGAACCTGCGGAAGGCTTCGCGTTACTACGAAGACTATCTGCGGTTTCCGGAGACCGACAAACACCGCGACTATGCCTTTCATGCGGGCGAGCTTTACGAGCGGCAGAAGGATATCGGCGAAGCCAAACGGCGGTATCGGGCCAATATCCAGCGCTATCCCGACGATCTGCGCAGTTACGAGCGGCTGGCCCGCATTCACTACGATGCGGCCGACTGGCCGGCGGCGGAGAAAGTGCTCAAACGTGCGGTGGAGCTTTCCGACTGCCCGGCGCGGCTCTACAAGATGCTTGCGGAGACTTCGGAGCGCCGGGGCAAAACCGGGCAGGCGATCCAGTACTACGAGCACTACCTTACCATGGAACCGCGGAACGGGCCCGCGTGGCATGCGCTGGGCAGCATCTATTTCGAAACCGCGCGGTTTGAAAAAGCCGTTTCCCCTCTCCAGATGGCCGTCAAGCACAACGCCGACAATTACGATGATCTGGTTATGCTGGGAAAGGCCCTGTTCAAGCTCGGCAAATACGCTGTTGCGTTGGAGCCGCTTCGGAGCGCGCATCGCACCAGACCGGGAAATATCGAAGTGATGGAGTTGCTGGCGAAGTGCTACCGGAACGAGGCCGATACCACGGGGCTCATCGGTATCCTCCGGCAATGGCTTGCCGCCGATCCCACAGCCTACGATGTTTGCATGGAGATCGGCGATCTGGCCTTTGCCGTCGGCAAGGTTGAGCAGGCCGTGGCCGACTATCGCAAGGCCGCGGGTATTCATCCGGCCAAGGCCGCCCCTTATATGCGTCTTGCCCGGGTGTTCAGGACGAAGGGGGAGAAGGACAACTGGTTCAAGAGCCTTACGGCGGCCCTGGAGCGTGCTCCCCGGGATCCCGGTATTCACTTTGATCTGGCCCGCTATTTCCTGGACGCGGGCAAGGGGCGCAAGGCCGAAACACACCTGAAGGAGACCATCGCCCTGAGTTCGGTACATGCCGAAGCTCGCCTGGAATACGGCAAAATGCTGCTTGAGCGGGAGGAGTATGCCGAAGCGTTCAGGCTGCTCGATGAAGCAAGGGGGCTGGAGCCTGAAAACGCGCTGTATCTGATCTGGTCCGCGTATGCGGCATCGCTCAACGGTCAAACCGAAAGCGCTCTTCGTACGGTCGAGGCGGCCCTGCAGGAGGCGACTCTTGAGGGAGAAGTGCTCTACCTGGCTTCGCTGGTCTACAGCAGGGCGGGGAAGGGGGCGAGCGCCAGGGAAGTTCTGCAGCAGGCGCTGGTGACCGATCCTGATTGTGTCAAGTGTCACACGGCGCTGGGTAAGGCCTACATGGTTGAAGCGAAATACAAGAAATCGGTCAAGACCCTGATGAAGGCCTGGGAGCTGGGGGGGTACGATGAAAAGGTTGTGATGCTTCTTGGTCGTGCGCTTTCCAACGACGGGAAGTTCCGGGAGGCGAAGGATTTTCTTTCACTGGTGCTTCAGAAAAACCCCGGGCGGCACGAGGCGGTCTACGAATTGGTACACCTTCATTGCCGCCGGGGTGATGTCGCGGGGGCCGAAAAGATCCTCAAACCGTACGAGAGCGCGCAGAAGACCGGCTGGATACATCTTGCCCGGGGAGATATACACGAAAACCGGGGGGAAATCGATGCGGCCTGGATATCCTATAACGTGGCTCTTCGGCTGATCCCATCGGACCCGCGGGTCTTCGCGGCCTGTGGACGCGTGAACATCAAGCGGCGGCAGTATCAGGAAGCGGCGGTGAACCTGGGCAGGGCTCTGGCCGACGACCCGCACAATCCGCATGTGATGGTAGAACTGGCCAAAGCCTACGAGGCAATGAACGACAACGATGCCGCTCTGGAGCTTTGTTCCAGTGTTATCGAGCGGTTTCCCGGACACGCCGGAGCCTTCTATGTGCTGGCCGGGATCAGGAGCAAGCAGAACAACCATCGCAAGGCGCTCGAGGCGGTCCGGCAGGGCCTGGTCGGCAGTCCGGAGGACCCGCGGCTCCATTACGCGGCCGGGCATGCGCATGTCGCCCTCAGACAGTACGGCGCCGCGGCCGAGGCCTGGGAAAAGGCTTTGCGGTACGATACCGGAGGCAGGCTGCTGGAGGCCTACCGTCATCTGGGAAAACTCTACTACGAGAAACGCAACGATCCGACCAAAGCGCGGACCAATCTGGAAGAATACCTGGAAAAGGGAGGGACGAATCCCGAAGTGAAAGCCATTCTCGGGAGGATGCAATAGACGGCGCTCACGGCCGTGGAAGGCCGAGCAGGAGATTCGGGGGCGCGGATACGGAGAACACGGGAGGAGAAACCATGGAACGTACTTCGGGACGAAAGCCGATCGGCAATTTCTTCATCAAGAAGGGGCTTCAGGTCGGGATAACACTGAGAATCATCGCCGCCGTGGTGGTGGCAACGATACTTTCATCGGCCACCATCGTTCTTACCTACTATGTTCGTCACCGGAGCGTGCTGTTCTACCAGTTGGAGAAATCGGGAGATCTCTCCAAGGAGAGCATCTATCATATCATTTTCCCCAGTCTCGTGATCAGCACCGTTGTCGGCGTGTTTGTGGCGGTGGTGATCGGCCTGTACGCCTCCCGCAAGTTTGCCGTCCCGGTCTACAAGCTGGAACAGTGGGCGCAACTGCTCCGCGACGGCCGCTTCGGGGCCCGCCTTCGTTTCCGCGAGCAGAAACAGATGGAGCAGTTGTGCAAGCATTTCAATGAGCTTACGGAGGAGCTTCGAATCAAGTTGGCTGAGTGCAGGACCCTCGTGGGGACGCTCAAGAGCGGTGCGAAGGTCGACCCCGAGACGCTGAGCGGACTGCAGAAGTCCCTGGATGCGCTGGATCTTTCCGAGTCGCCGCCCGAGAACACCAAAGCCTGACCGTCGTGCGCCCGGCGCGTAGTATTTTGTGGCCCTCGGCGATACCGGCGGCTCGGTCGATGATTGCGGGGAGCGGATGTGTCTTTCTGGACGAGAACGAGGAAGAGGCATGAAACGATTTTTTATTGTGTGTCTGGTTCTGGCGAGCGCGGGGGTCGCGGAGGCACGAACCGCCGAAGAGCTGGAATCCATTGTGCAGGCAAAACCCAATTTTGTCGACACGCTGTGGGGGCACCTGCTGCGTTTCTTTCCCGATTCCGTCGAGCGGGCGCGCGTTGTGGCCTTTCCTTTCCTGGACAAGGCCGGACAGAGGATATCCACGGGAGGAACCTGGATTTCGGAGTATCTGGTGTACCTTCTGCGGGAGAGTGGGCGCTTCGAGGTGGTACCCAGAAGGGACTTTCGCAGGGCCCTTCGTCGGATCGATCTCTCGCCCAAGGATCCCGTGGACGATTCCACGGCCGCCTATATCGCACGGCAACTTGATGCTCCTTATGTTCTGACCGGCAGGGTCGCTCCGATGTCGGGTCGCTACGATGTGACCGGGAATCTCAAGGATGCCGGTACGGGGATCATTGTCACGGGCGCGACCGTGCCCGCAACGGGCAGGGCGATGGAGGAACTGGAGGAGCTTCTGTTGAAACGCAAGCAGCTCGGGACGATTCGGCCCGCCCTCCTGCGCTCCATGCTGATCCCGGGATGGGGGCAGTTTTACCGCGACCGCACTGTCATGGGATGGGTGTCGCTGGGCACGTGTCTGCCCATGCTGGGAGTTACCGCCTACTACGGTTTCGGTCCGTTCAGAGAGGCTGTGGTTGAGTGGTACGACTTCCAAAACTATATCGACAATTCGGATGCCGTGAGGGACACCATTGCCTACTTGCAGGAGAATTGCGACAGAAGCGAACAATGTGACACCCTGACAAAGCAGGACATTTTGAAGAATATCGAAAGGAAGCTGGGCGATCCCCTTGACGAGCGGCTTGTTGAGCGGAGTGCGAAACTTGGACTTCTGGCCGTGGCCACCGGAGGATTGTGGCTGGCCAACATGGTGGACGTTATCATTGCCGGACGCAGCCTCGACCGCAAGTACCGTCTCTTTTTTACGGGCGACTTTGTCAATGAGGCCGGTGTGATCGTGTGTGTACGGTTTTAGCGAAGCGCCGAACGGGGGTTCCGATCCCCTGCGCGGAAGACCTCTTCCTACATGCCGGACCCCCGTGAATTCCGCTCTGAACCCCATCGTGTTCGTGATGCCCGGGAAACTCAACCACGTTTGCCCAACGCGCGCGAAGGCATGTCCTGAACCGATCCAAACGCGGGGATGAAGGAGTGACTGCATGAAACGGTTGTGGGCGCCCTGGCGCCTTCGGTATATCCAGCAGTTGGATAAGGGTGGAGACGACTGCATCTTCTGCTGCAAGCCAACTGAGGACGACGATCGCGAGAACCTCATTGTGCATCGTGGCGAACATTGTTTCGTGATCATGAACCGGTATCC
>CAZNDN010000014.1:36272-48121 GCA_964571815.1 uncultured Fibrobacterota bacterium
AGAACCTCATTGTGCATCGTGGCGAACATTGTTTCGTGATCATGAACCGGTATCCTTACAACAATGGGCACCTGATGGTGGTGCCGTATACGCATACCGCTTCGCTGGAGGGTCTCGACGACGCCACGGTGCTGGAAATGTTCCATCTTGTCCGTCGTTGCACCGACGCTCTCACGAAGGGGTTCCGTCCCGACGGCTACAATGTCGGTATCAACCTGGGCCGGGTCGCCGGCGCCGGGATCGACTGCCATGTCCACGTGCACATCGTGCCTCGCTGGAACGGTGACACCAATTTCATGCCCGTAGTGGGGGAAACGAAGGTGATCTCCCAGGGTCTCATGGATGCCTACGATCTGCTGAAAAAGTATTTTTAGTGGGGAAGGTTTTCCCTCTTCCCTGCCGGGAGACGTTGCGCGCGGAACAATCCGTGGGCGGAATCCTCACGCGATGGTCCGTGTCGCGCAGCGCTGCGGTGCAATCCGCTTCTATGCACCATGGGACGTAACTCCAGCGTAAACACTCGAGATGGTTTCGGCGATGTGGTGCGTCTTGTCGTCGACGACGTTCCCGTGTACGTTCACCCCGAAGGACCGGACTGGTTTGTGCCTTCCGAAGCCGCGGACACACTGCTGCGGGAGCTTGTCGAGAATGGTTCGGTGCAAGGCTCACGTACGGACACCCTCTTTGGGGCGCCGGAGCCGCAACTTCTCCTGGAGAGAATCCGGCCTCGCTCGTTCCCTTCCTGTTCGGGGAGAGCCGCCTTTCACCGGCTCTCCACACTCAAGGAATGCTGGTTTCACATTACCAACCGTTGCGACATGACCTGCACCCACTGTATGTTTTCGTCGGGCGGGTCCGCCGACGCTCGTGAACTCCCGCCCGCACTCCTCCGTCGGACCGTCGGAGAGGCCATGGAACTGGGCACCCGGATCTTCTTTTTCACCGGAGGGGAACCGTTCGTGTATCCGGGTTTCACGTCGGTGTGCGACGAAATCCTTGAGCGGGACGACACCCATGTGGTGGTGTTGACCAACGGCCGAAGACTTCTTCGGCACGAGACCTGGTTCGATTCTCTTCCCGCGGGCCGGCTGCATCTGCAGGTAAGCATCGACGGCGATCGGGTGCGTCACGATGCCGTCCGGGGAGACGGTGCTTACGAGGCGCTTCTGGGGTCCCTGGAGTTCCTTCGGGCTCGAACCATTCCGGTTACCCTCGCGATGTCGGTGGGACGGCACAACCTGCCCGCCATGACCTCCGTGGTCGAAACCGCTTCGCGGTTCGACGTTTCGGCCGTGCATTTTATGTGGCTTTTCAGGCGGGGGCGGGCCGCCCGTGACGATGAGATCGGGATCGACTCCCTGACAAAGGGATTGCTGGGTGCCTGGCGCCTGGCGCAACGCCGCGGTGTGGTCATTGACAACATCGAAGCACTTCGTTCGCAGGTATTCATGGTCCCCGGTACCCGGTTCGACCTCGCAGGCAGCGGGTGGGAGAGCCTTGCGGTCGGGCCCGACGGCGGTGTCTATCCCAGTCCCGCGCTCGTGGGCACGCCGGATCTTCACTGCGGCCACGTTTCGGACGGGTTGGAGACGATATGGCGCCACAGTCCCGTCCTGGAGCGTGTCCGCGCGGCCTCCCTGGTCGATTTGCCCGGTACCGGCCGGGATCCCCTGCGTTTCCTTGTGGGCGGAGGGGATATGGACCACAGTTTCCATGCCGCCGGAACACTGGTGGGCGACGATCCCCACCTGCCCCTGTACCGAGCTGTCGTCGGTGCCCTCATTGCAGAGCATGCGCGGGAACATCGGGATCCCGACGGGGTCGGGCTGCGGTGTCGAATGGGTGAATGCCTGAGCGAGTGCGGACCGGACAGCGGACCGGTTATGTTCACCCACTCCAACTGTGTGCAATCCCTGGCCGGCAACGACAGCCACGGCCTGGTCCGATCGTTTTACAGCCGCGCGGCGGAGACGACCAACGAAGAGATCCTCAATCCGGTATCGTACGGCGAGGAGAACCTGGACCATATTCCCCGAAAGATGCGGGTTCGGTCGTACGGATGCGGCAGTCCGGTCCTGGACTGCGACCTGAAGCCGGGTATGGGCATTGCCGACCTGGGCAGCGGCACCGGTATCGAGTGTTTCATCGCTGCAAAGGCCGTGGGGCCCGCGGGTCGCGTGTACGGTATCGATATGTCGCGGGCCATGCTCGACCGCGCCGAGGAAGGCAGGAAGCGGGTTGCGGCAAACCTGGGCTACGCCAACGTGGAGTTCAGGGCCGGACTGCTGGAGAAAATCGGCCTTGAAGACAACTCGCTGGACTTCGTCATTTCCAACTGTGTTGTGAACCTGACCGCCGACAAGCGGAGCGTGTTCGAGGAAATCCTCCGGGTGCTCAAGCCGGGCGGCTCCCTGTGCATTTCCGACATCGTGACCATGACCGACATTCCCATCGAGATGAAATACAACGAGCGCATGAGGGGGGAGTGTCTGGGCGGGGCCATGCGGCAGCGCGAATTATTTGCCGTAGTGGCCGAAGTCGGGTTCGAATGCATTTACCTCGTGCGGAGATACGAATACCGCCGGGTCAACGATTATCCTTTTTATGCAATTACTTACCGTGCGGAAAAGCCTCGCGCACGCGCACGCACGAGCCTCATCTACCGGGGCCCGCATCGCTCGGTGACCGTGGAGGACGGCACCGTGGTTGCTCGCGGATACGCGGCGGAGGTGGATGTGGGGGGGGCGCGGTTGAATCCGGATGCGTTTTTCGTGCTCGATGAATTGGGACAGGTGTCCAACGTTGAGCAAGAGACGGCCTGCGGCGTGTTTGTGAATCCGACGAGCGGGAAGGCCGCCGGCTCTTCGAGCGAATCGACGTCGGCCGGTCGGCGGGACAAAGATTGTATCGTATGCGGTGCGCCCCTGGAGTACTTCCCCGTGAACCGGTCCCTGACCTGCACACTGTGCGGGCTTCAGCACCAGGCAAATGCCGCGTGTGTCGAGGGTCACTTTGTCTGCGATCAATGCCACCGTCTCGACGCAGCGGAAGTGACCATCGTGCTGTGCCGTGCCTCGACGGAGACCGACCCGGTCGCGCTCTTCGAAAGAATCAGCTCTCACCCTGCCTTTCCCCTGCACGGTCCACAGTATCACAGCCTCGTACCGGCCGTCATTGTTGCAGCGTATCGAAATGCGGGAGGGAACCTCCCGGCGGGAGCGATTGCAACCGCCGTCGAACGGGGATCGACCGTGGCGGGGGGCTCATGTGCGTTTCTGGGCGCATGCGGTGCGGCTCTCGGCGCGGGAACGGCATTGTCGATTATTCTCGGCGGCACGCCGCTCAACGCGGAGGTCAGGCGGACGGTGCAGACGGTTACGGCCGAAATCCTTGCCCGAATCGGCGCCTTTTCGGCGGCACGATGCTGCCGAAGGGATTGCCTGATCGCCATAACGCAGGTTGTTGAGCTTTCGGCCGACATCCTTTCGGTTCCTCTTCACGCGGAGTCTCCCCGGCCCTGCGCACAATCATCGCGCAACGAGCACTGCATCGGCCCACGCTGTCCGTGGTGGTCCCGGAAGAAGGACGCCGAAGCGGATCGGGCGCCCGCGGCAGCGACAATCGAAAGGAGATGATGAAATTGCCCCACGGGAAGTAGTGGTCATTGCTACGGAACCTCCGTGTCCGCGGTGCGCTCTGCTGGGAGAGATGGTGGAGGATATCTGCGGCGCACTGCCCGGTGATTTCTCCACGGAACACCTATCGTTCGAATCGGAACGCGCCCGGTCAATCGCACGGGAACTCGGTCTGGAGGCGGCAACGGCCAAACAGGTCGCCGCGCGACTGGGTACGGACATTGACTGGGAGAGCGTTCGCGCGCTGATTGCCGATCCGCCGCCGTGTGAGTCGGCTGCAGGCGCGCGGGGAGAGAGTGCGAGGAAGTGGTCGCCGGCGCTGGATGAAGCACTGCGTGAACTGCAGCAGTCGGCGCGCGCGGTTGGAGTCCTCATGACCCCGCTGCTTGTGATCGACGGCCGTGTTGTGCACGAAGGAAGCGTGCCGTCTGTGCCGAGGGCGCGCGCAGGGCTTGAGACCGATTGCGGTCGGGAAGGGGCGCCCGATAAACCTTCGGAAACATCGCGGAAAGGGCACGCCACTTCACCCGCAAGCTGATGCACCCGGGAACGCCACTGAGCTACTTCTTCTTTCGCTTCTGCAGAGGGATATATTCTTTCCGCTGCGGGCCGACATAGATCTGGCGCGGCCTGCAGATCTTCATGTTCGGTGTCAGCCGCGCTTCCCGCCACTGTGCAATCCAGCCGGGCAGCCTCCCCAGGGCGAACATCACGGTGAGCATGTTGGTCGGGATACCAATGGCACGGTAGACGATGCCGGTGTAGAAATCGACATTGGGATACAGCTTGCGTTCCTTGAAATAGTCGTCTTCCAGCGCATGCTCCTCAAGCTCCATGGCGATGTCCAGGAGGGGATCGCGTACCTTGAGCAGGGGAAGCAGATCCTTGCACAGCTTCTTGGCTATCTTCGCGCGAGGATCGTAGTTCTTGTAGACCGCGTGGCCGAATCCCATCAGCCGGAAGGCGTCGTCGCGATCCTTTGCCTGCCGAATGTACTTCTTGACGTTTTTGTTGTCGTTTCTGATCTTGCTGAGCATTTCGATGACCGCCTGGTTGGCGCCGCCGTGCAGGTGTCCCCACAGGGCACAGATACTGGCCGACATCGCCGCGTAGAGGTTGGCGCCCGAGCTGGCCACCAGTCGCGATGCGGTCGTGGAGCAGTTCTGCCCGTGGTCGACATGCAGAATGAGCAGCTTGTTCAGCGCCGTGACGATTTCCGGCCGGATCTCGTAGTTGTTCACCGGCGAAGAATACATCATGTTGAGGAAATTGGCGCAGTAGCTCAAATCGTGCCGGGGGTATACCACCGGTTCGCCCAGAGACTTCTTGTACGAGAACGCCGCAATGGTTCGCACCTTCGAAACCAGCCGCGCGGCCGTGATGTCGAATGTCGGGTCCTTGTGGCTCAACTCCGGATGGAAGCTGGACAACGAGGTCACCATCGACGCCAGAATCCCCATCGGATGCGTGTCGGCGGGGAAACCGCTGAAAAAATGGTGCATGTTCTCGTGAATCATCGAGTGCTGATTCAGGTGCCTGCTGAACCGTCGAAGTTCGGCGGCCGTGGGCAGTGTTCCATGCACCAGCAGGTAGGCAACCTCGACGAAGGAGCAGTTCTCTACGAGGCTCTCGATGTCGTAACCGCGGTAGCGGAGAATCCCCCGCTCACCGTCGACCCACGTGATGGTGCTCAGGCAGGATGACGTGTTGGCAAAGCCGTTGTCGTACGTAAAACAGTCGGCTTCACGCTTGAGCCGCGAAATGTCGATACCGACCTGCCCTTCGGTCCCGTGGACTACGGGAAGTGAAACCTCTTTTTCGCCCAGCGTAAGGCGTGCTTCGGTAATCCCTTTGTCGGCCATAGTAATCCCTTTCCGTGTGCCTCGGAGCCCGGCGTGTGCCCCGCCGTACTCAGTGTGTCGTTTCCGGGGCTTTTTGTACCAAAATACACTCTTTCACCCTTCGAAGCATACGGAGCACGAGGCGGGATGTCGGGATGTGTTGCCCGAGGTTTGTCAGGGAGGTACAACGGCGATTTTCGATCGGAAGAGCCGGTATGTGAGCTCGGCGCAGCGTTGGCGAGCCCGGAAAGAGCTGGGCGTACCGAGACCGGCCCGTGCGGCCTCACTCACTCATCGTCATCACCCACTACCACAATGCGATCTCCGTCTCCTCCCCGGGACCGGCGCCCGGGTTCCGGCGATGCGGGTGTGCCCTGGAGTTCGCTGACAATATCGGATTTATCGGGATCTACGGTGAGAATACTACCGGTGTCGTCGTCGGGAAGCGACGTGTAGCGTTCGACGATCGTTCGGAGCTTGTCGTTGGTTTCGCGCAGGCGCGTGACCAGAATCCTGATCATGTTGACCATCCAGAAAGGGATTCTGGACAACTGGTCTTCAAATACCTTCCTGGTGATCACGATACACTCTGTGGGCTCGACCGCTTGCACGCTTGCCGATCTCTTGCTTTTGTCAATCATCGCCATCTCGCCGAACATGGCCTTGGGACCCAGGGTGCACAACTCGACCTCTTTGGCTCCCCCGCTTTCGCTCATCGTCTTGAAGATGCGCACGCGGCCGGAGTCGATGATATACATGCCGTCGCAGTCGCTGTTCTCCGAGAAAACCATCTCACCGCGTCTGTATTTTTTCTTCCTGGTCGAGTAGTACCGCATAGCAGTCCCCCGGGCAGGGTGAAGAAAGTAGTGCCGCTTTCCGCACCGGACATCCCGATACAGTACCATAAGTATATCATCAATGGATTCGGATTTCCAGATTCCCCGCGCCCGCCCGGCAGAGGTTGGGCACGGAGAGACGGTCTGCCCGGCGGTGCGGGGCGATGTGTATTTTTCCCGGGTGCCGCGATGGGTGCGGGCTGGTTCGTTCGCTGTGTTACGAGACCCGAGGGAGTCTGCGATGAGTGAGACAGTGCGGGAGCGCGTACAAGAGATGGATGATGACTTTCTGTTGAGCGAACTCTTTCTTCGCCGCGATGAGTACACGCCCGAGGCCGTGGAGGTCATGGAAGAGGAGGTTCGGCGGAGGGGGATCGATAAGGAGAGGGTTGAGCGGTTCAAGGGAATTGCGGATCGACCGGAACCGGATCGGGAGGATTTCTCCCCGCTGGATCATTCGTTTTCCCAGGGCGATATTCTTCTGGTAGATTCGATCCTGAGGGGTGAAGGTATTCGCTTTTTCGTGCAGACCGCGGTTCCCTCGGGCATGCTGGCGCTGGGGACCGAGGCTTCACGTGAATATATGGTATTCATCTTCAGCGAAGATCTTCCGAAGGCCCGGGAGGTGCTGGAGGAGCATTTCGAGCGCGGCAATGAGGGGTTCAAGAGAAAGGAACTCAGCGTTCGCGATCGACTCAAGGCCGTGGGCTTCCACGAGCTTCAGCTTGGTGATGCCGACGTGGAGCGTGAGGTGGACGTGGAGTTGTCGCCTGATGAACGAAGCACGATAGTTGCGTATGCTGGACGTCTTCGCGATGACGTGGAGCAGGTGGAGCAGGCCCGCGGCGGGCCGCTTTTCTATTTCGATACTATCGACGATCTCCTCGAAAAGCTGAGTTCCGGCCGGTCGGTGAGCCTGACCGTTGCCGATCTGCTGACCATCCTGGAGTTGCTCCAGGTGTATTGCGATGAGCCCGGCTTTCCGTCGGGAATCGACGGTACCATAGCCGGACTGCTGGATTTTTTCGGCTCTACCGCAAGTACGTAAGAGTAGCCTTTTTTCGAAACGCCCGCGGGGAAGGCGGGAAAGGCTCCAGGGGAAGATAGCACAGCAGTTCCTCTCCCCGCCCCGCCCTGACGTGGACCGAGAGAGCTTCGCAACGGCATTCGGTCCGCAGCGCCTTCATCAGCCGATACACTTCCTCGGTAAGCCTCTCTTCACCGCGCTTCCCGCCGGCGCGGGCGTAGCGTATCCGAAGTATTTGCTGCTCGTCGCGGGCGATCTCGAGCACTCTGCCGAAGCGTCCGACGATTCCCGCGATCGAGGAGACGTCGTCACCGAAGATTGTCTGCATTTCCGCGCGGGCCGCCGACGCGCTGTCGGGCATGCCGGCGTCGCGCCAGGCACCAATCAGTCCGTACCAGGCATCGATGTTGCGGCGGTTGAAGGATATGGCGATTTTGTAAAACGCTACTGCCTGAGTAGGCGTGTGCGCGGCACGGGCGCTGTCGGCGTAGCGATCGGAGCGCCTCCGGTGCGGCCGCGGGGTCCGGTCGGCTGGTGAAGGGTTGTCGACGGGGCGATCCGCCCGGTCTTCGTTCCCGGAAGACCGGGTGCCCGGGGATGCGAGCGGGCCGGTGCGTCGAATGGAATAGCCGCCGAAGGTGCCGAAGTAGGCCACGGCGGCGATGATAAGTGCAACGAGCAGAAGTGCCGCAATAACCTTTCCCATCCCCCTTCCCGACCGGCGTCCGCCGGTCTCCTCCCGGGGAAGGCTGTACACCGCCGCATGTTCACGGGGCCGGGAGATCGGTAGGCTTACCGGTGGAGGGCTCGGCCGGGCCGGCCCGGCGGTCTCGACCTCCCGCGGAGGCGGAGCGTGGGGCACTTCGCTGCTTTCAACAATCCGGCACGTGACCCCGAGTTTCCGGAGCCGAAGTGCCTCCTCCTGCGCTTCCTTGTGCGAAAGCGCGCTTCGGTAGCGCACGGGCAGGTTGTTCAGCAGGGATTGTGCCTTTTCGAGGGAGATTTCCGGCGACTGGGCAAGGCGGCGCGCAAGCACCGGCCGGGCCCGCGGGTTCGAAATGGAAGTAACCAGGATATCCAGGCTCATAGTGCTAGTATAGCATGCGGTTCGGGCCTCCGGCAACGTCGACAGGACGGGGGCTACTTGACACACCCAACGGCAGGATTCATTTTTGCTGGTTGCTTCCGGGTGGTCGAAAGCCGTGGAGCAGGCACACATATCATGAGAACCGCTAAGCGTATGCCAAGGGAAAGGGACTGAGAGATATGCCGAATGCCAAGAAGAAACGACGGGCCAAGATCAACAAACACAAGCGCCAGAAGATGAGGCGTCAGAATCGGCACAAGAAGAAGAAAGTATAGTACGCATGCGAGAGGGTCGGCCGGCCGCCGTGCGGGCGGACGGCCGGGCGGGTTCTCATCAAGCACGTAAGGACCGGGGTGAGAGAAAGCGTCTCACCCTTTTTGCTGCTTTCTTCCCGGTTTTCGCCGGCGGTACGCACGGATCAATATCCCTCGACCGGCAAAGAGGGCCGGGAAACCCTCCACTACCTGCAGCGGGGACGCTACCCCGATGGACAAACTTCAGGGCGTCGTTTCCGATATCACCTTCCGAAACGAGGACAGCGGGTTCGTGGTTATGAAGCTCGCCCCGGCAACCGGGGACGAGCCGGTATTGTGTGTCGGGCTCATGCCCACCCTTGATCGGGGAGAGTCGGTAGCCGTTCAGGGGGACTACCGCAACCACCCGAAATTCGGTCGACAGTTCAATGTCGAGGCATACGAGATTGTCAGGCCCGGCACGAGAGAGGGTATTTTGTTGCTGCTGGGCTCGGGTCTGATATCCCATATCGGCCGGACGCGCGCGCGGGCGATCGTGGAGCGCTTCGGGCTGGACACGTTGGATATTCTGGATAAGGAGCCGCGGCGGCTGCTGGAAGTCCCCGGTATCGGTCCTCGAATCCTCGAGAAGATCGAGCAAGCGTGGAAAAGGAAACGCTCGCTTCGTGACCTTGCGCTCTTTCTTCAGGACCTCGGGGCATCGACCAACCTGATCGCGAAGATCTACGCAGTCTACGGAGACAAGGCACGGGAGATCATATCCCGGGAGCCCTATCGGCTTATCGGCGATATCCGGGGGGTGGGGTTCAAGAAGGCTGACGCGCTGGCGCGGCGGCTGGGCTTCAGGAGTCACTCGTACCGACGGATTCGGGCGGGGATAGTGCATACCCTGATGGAGGCGCTGGGTGAGGGTAATCTCTATCTTCCGCGTCGCGAGCTGGTTGAATCCGCGGCCCGGCTGCTGGAGGTCGCCCCGGAGCAGGTGGAGTATTCCCTGGATCACCTGGCAACGACCGAGGCCCTGCGGGAGGAGCGGGAGTGCATCTACCTGAAATCATCGTTTGCGGCCGAGAACGATACGGCCGGGGGTATCCGGAGCCTGGTGCACAATGCGGCCGGCCTCTCGGGGGAGTTTTCCGGCGTGTACGTGGACACGTGGCTTGAAGGCTGGTCCGGGAGACATTCGTGGCGGGGCGACCCGCGACAAGAGGAGGCGGTTCGGGGCGCGATCGTCAATCCGGTGTTTCTGCTCACGGGCGGTCCCGGCACGGGCAAGACGACGATACTTCAAGTGATCGTCTCGTTTTTCCGCGAGCACCGCCTGCCCGTGCAACTCGCCGCACCGACCGGGAGAGCAGCCCAGCGGATGGGCTCGGTGGCGGGATTGAAGGCGCAGACGATTCACCGCCTGCTGGAATTCCGGCCCGGCCGAAAGGGAGCGGGCTTCGAACGGAACGCGCGGAGGAAGCTGGAGGCGCGGGTGGTGGTTATCGACGAAGTGTCGATGGTCGATATTTTCCTGATGCGGGCGTTGCTGGAGGCGCTGGCGGAAGGCACGCGGCTGGTCCTGGTGGGAGATCACCACCAGCTTCCCTCGGTAGGTCCCGGCAATGTGCTCGCGGACCTTATCGCGGCCGGGGTGCTGCCTCATGTCAACCTGACCACCGTCTTCCGCCAGGCTGCGCGAAGTACCATCGTTCGGGCGGCGCACCGGATGATCCGTGGTGAAGTGCCTCCGCTGCACAACGATGCCGCCGACGATTGCTTTTTCATTCGGCAGGAGGATCCGGAGGCGTGTGTGACCACGATCGTCGAGCTGGTAACGCGAAGGCTTCCCGACAGGTACCGCTTCGATCCCATTGTGGATATCCAGGTCCTCTCCCCGCTTCATCGGGGCGTGCTCGGGACACGCAACCTCAACCGCGTGCTGCAGGCGGAACTTGTCCCGCGGCACAATGCGGTGCAGCGCGGCGAACGCTCGTTCAGCCCCGGCGACAAAGTAATGCAGATTCGTAACAACTACGAACTCGCGGTTTTCAACGGAGATATCGGGCATGTAGCGGACGTGAGCGGAGAGGCGGGCCTGTGCGTGGATTATCAGGGCCGGCGCGTGCAGTATTCGCAGGCCGAGCTTGACGAGCTGGCGCATGCTTACTGCATCAGCATCCACAAGAGTCAGGGCAGCGAGTTCAAGGCGGTGATCATTCCGGTTTCGACGCTGCATTATATTATGCTTCAAAGAAACCTTCTCTACACGGCGTTGACCCGGGCACGGGATCTGTGCGTTTTTGTCGGAACACCGAAGGCATTGTATCTGGCGGTCAACAACGACCGGGCAATCAACCGCTATTCGCGACTGGCCGAGCGGATCCGCGGCCTTCGCGCCGGCGACGAGCGGGGGGAGACGGAGGGGGCGACCGCCCATGAATACGGCGGATCAGGTGAGACTTCTGGAAGAGACGCTGGAGCGGTGCGGGATTGAGGTGCGCGTCGAGGACTGTGACAGCGACGGCGGGCTGACCAGGGTGAAGGGGCGGGCAATTCTGTTCGTGAACCGGCGACTTACGCCCGCGCGGCGCATGCGCCACTACGTTGAAGCACTGCGCAAGTGCGATCTCGGCGGCGTGTATCTGCCTCCCCGGATACGTGAGTTGCTGGGAGAGGAGGAGTGGTGTGACTAAAATCGGTGTGATCGGCGCCGGGGTCCTCGGGTGCCACCATATCCGGAAGTGTCTGGCCCGGCCCGATGTTGATCTGGTGGGCTTCGTCGAGCTTCGGACGCCGAGGGCCGGCGAGGTTGCTTCCCGGCACGGGCTCAGGCGTTTTCCCGACGTGGAAACGCTTGCCGGCGAGGTGGACGGGATGATCGTGGCTACCCCTTCGAGCACACACGTGGAGATCGGCGGCATCTGCCTGGATGCCGGAGTACATCTTCTGGTGGAAAAGCCCCTGGCGGAATCCAGTGAAGGCGGCAGGGTGCTTGTCGAAAAGGCGCGCGGGAAAGGGCTGGTGCTGCACGTGGGGCACTCAGAAGCGTTCAATCCGGCTTTCGGGACGCTGATGCGCAGTGCCGAAACACCGCGGTTCATGGAGATTCACCGGCTTGCGGAATTCACGCCGCGGGGCACCGACGTTTCGGTGATCCTGGACCTCATGGTTCACGACATTC
>CAZNDN010000014.1:48221-52887 GCA_964571815.1 uncultured Fibrobacterota bacterium
ACGCCGCGGGGCACCGACGTTTCGGTGATCCTGGACCTCATGGTTCACGACATTCATCTGTTGCGTCGCCTCTGCGGTGACGCTCCCCTGCCGGAGCGCATTGCCGCGACCGGCGTTTCGGTGATCACCGACGACGTCGATATCGCCAACGTCCGTCTGCCGTTTTCGTCGGGGTGTGTGGCGAACCTGACGGCGAGCAGGATTTCCGCGCGGCGTATGCGGAAGCTGCGGATGTTTCAGCACGACGCGTATTTTTCGGCGGATTTCGATACGTGCCGCGTGGAGGAATACCGACTGAAACGATCGGAGACCGGGGGACGTTTTCCCGTTATGAAGACGGAGCATACGGGTGAGGAGAGCGACGCGCTCGCGCTGGAGGTGGAGGCGTTTGTGGAAGACATTCGGTTGTGTGGACGGAGAGAGGGCGTGCACACGACCGGTGAGGAGGCCGTCGAAGTATTGAAGGTTACGGATGCAATCCTGAAGAAGATCCATTCCGGCGACGTCTGATCCGCGGCAGGGTATATATATATTGTTTCCGATTTGATGCTTAACGTATATTATCAGGTGGATTATCCGAGAGGGAACTGCCGGGAAGCAGTAATACTATGCGCCAGTAGCTCAGCTGGATAGAGCGTCGGCCTCCGGAGCCGAAGGTCGTGGGTTCGAATCCCCCCTGGCGTATGTGCCCTTGCTCGCGGGCGAAGCAGGGGCGGTGAAAAAGGTCCAGTTTTCACGGGGAGGTCATTATCCAATTCCAAGAACGTACAGCAGGCCTCTTTCAGGTGGTCAAGCCTGTTCTCGAAGAAGATGAGATCTTCAATTCGGGAGAAATGCGCGAGCATGTGGAGGCCCTCATTGCCAGGGGTTATCGCAATATTGCGATCGACCTGGAGTCGTTGGAATACTTGTACTCCGACACAATGAATGTCATTCTTTCGCTGAACAGGCGGATCCTGGACTCGAACGGTCGTCTTGCCCTGCTGTCACCTTCAGACCAGGTATCCCAGATTCTGGACAGCTCGGGAGTGCGCAATTTCATGAAGGTTTACTCCGGGCAGGAGGATTTGATAAAGGGCTCGGAGGACATTGTCATGCAGACCTCCAGTTACAACCTTGCCGCGATTCGCAAGCTGCAGGGTGGGGAGGAGTCCGGGCGCGGCGCTCCCGCGGCTGAGGACACGTTTGCCGGCGCACCGCGCACGGAGCAGGGAATGCCCGCCGTGTCGCGTCAACAGGAGCCCGGCTATTTTCAGGCGCCTCCTTCTCAACAAGAGGCTCCCGAGGAATCCTTTGAGGTTTCCGCGCCCGAGGCCCGGCAACCCGCGCCTCCATCCCGGCAGCAACCTCCCCCCTCGGCACCTCCGCGGGAGGAGCGTGACTCGGGCTACTGGCCCGAGGCGCAGCAGCAGGAGCGACCGCAGCGGCGTGACCGATGGGAGGAAGTGGAGGAGGAGAAGAAGAAGGGCAGTCCGGTCGGAGCGATTGTGCTGATCATACTCCTTCTGGCGGTACTGGGCGGAGCGGGGTACTATTTCCGCGACACGATTCTTGAATACCTGCCGCTTGGCGGGCCTGAGGTGACCGAGGAAAAAGCGCCGCCGGCCGAAATTCCGCAAGTTTCGGCCGAAGATGAAGGAACCGGCGCGGAAGAGGGTGAGGAAGCAGGGGAGGAGGCGGGAGAAGAGGCTGAAGAGGAGACGAGTGCCGAAGTGAAGAAACCGGCTCCCGCGCCGAAGAAGCCGGCAGCGCGGCCCGCACGACGAGCGACGAGGAGAACGAGGCCGAAACCCAGGGCGCCGGCGCCCAAGCCAAGACGAACCGTACCCAAGGTCAATAAACTGGTGATCATGTCCGTACCTACGGGCGCCACGGTGAGTATCGACGGCAACGAGAAGGGCAAGACGCCGTATACGTGGAATAACCCTGATGTGTACGGTGCGATGCGGGTGAGTGTCTCTCAGCCCGGCTATCGTGATAAGAGCCAGTCAATCGAGTATACCGGTGGAGAGAAGGAGCTGTTTTTCAGGCTCGATAAGGAACCCGAGCCCGTGGCAAAGCCGACGCCCGCACCACGCCGGTCCCCGGCGCCCGAGCCCGAGCCCGAGCCGCAAGCACCGCCGTCGCCGCCTCCGGCGGCCGCTACGCCAAGTCCCGAACCGGCCCCGGCAACGCCGTCGACGCCCCCTTCATCCCCACCGGCCACTGCGTCGTCGGGAGGAGGAGAGCCGGGAACGATTTTTATCTCTTCGTTGCCCCCGATTGCCGATGTATACATGGACGGCAAGTTGATCGGCAAGACGAACCGGGATGAACTGAAGATTCGTTCCGGAACGCACACGATGCGGTTTGTGAAAGGGGGCAAGGAAGTCACCAAAAAGATGACGTTCAAGCCGGGATCGAACCCGTCACAGTTAATCCGAATTCAATAGGACCCGGTCGCTATCGCAACCTGACGACACTCACATCGTGCCGGATCATTTCACTACCAGGCTCGAAGAATGGTCGGGGCAACCCCGTTCGGGGGTTGCCCGCGCCCTTCGTCTGTTGATTCCCGCGGCTTTCCTCTGCGGAATCTGGATCGTATTTCGCGTTGTCAACAGCACACCCGCCGTGGCGTATTCTTCGGTTTCACCCGGGGCCGAACGGATGCCGGAGTTGGAGGTTGCGGCCGCGCCGCCCGCTCGTGCCGGCGTGGAACGCATTGCCCATGTCGTCAAGCGGGGCGACACGTTCTCCGGCATTCTGACCTCGCACGGTATCAATCCCCTTGAGATTCGGGACTACTATCACTCGTTGATCTCGGTCGGCTTCTCCCTGCTCTACCCCGGCGACTCGATCATTATCCGGCGGGCTGCCGACGGCGGACTGAAACGGTTTTCCCTGTTGAGCCGCATTCGCTGCTGGTACGAGGCGGGGGCGGAGGGCGACCGGATACGGGCCGAGAAGCGACCGGTAACCACGGCCGTGCAGATACGGCTGGCCCGGGGAACCTTGCACACCAGCCTTGCTGAGGCCATGTGGGATATCGATGTCAGGGATGCGGTTGCGTCGAAGCTTGCCGACATCTTCGCGTGGGATATCAACTTTTTCATAGATCCCCGTGAAGGCGACCGGTTCGAGGTTATCTTTGAAGAGAAGTATGCCAACGGTCGGTTTGTGGGCTACGGCGACATCCTTGCCGCCCGGTATGTCAACAGAGGAAATACCCACTACGCGCTGGGGCTGCCGGATGCCGGCGGGCGGATGGCGTACTTCGATCGTGAGGGCAACTCGGTGCAGAAGCAGTTCCTGAAGGCGCCGCTTCGCTACAGCCGCATCTCCTCCGGCTACTCCTACCGCCGTCGTCATCCCATTCTCGGCATTGTTCGTCCGCACCTGGGTATCGATTACGCCGCGCCTCGGGGTACGCCCGTGTACGCGTCGGCCGACGGTACGGTGAGTTTTGCGGGAACCAAAGGCGGTTACGGCCGCATGGTCAAGCTTCGTCACGGAGCCGCCTACGAGACCCTCTACGGTCATCTTCGGAGTATCGCCAACGGTGTTCGCCCGGGCGCCCGCGTTCGCCAGGGACAGTTGATCGGCAGAGTAGGGAGTACGGGACTGTCTACCGGACCCCATCTTGACTACCGAATGAAAGTCGGATCGCGGTTTGTCAATCCGTTGACAATCAAGGCACCTTCCAAGGAGGGAGTCGCGCCTGAAGACAGGGCGCGATTCGAGGCAATGAGACTCCAGTGCCTTGCGTTGTGGGACCTGCGATTCCCGGGTTCCGAGGAGGGCTGCTTCACCCTGCACGTGGAGTACGCCTCGGGCGAGGAGGGAGCGCGGGTGAAGTATGTGGCACGAAGCGGGGGGGGGGATGCCGGCCGGTCGGGTTCTTGAGACTGTACGACGGGAGATCGTTGATTCCGGTAAGGACACGCGTTACAAGCCGGGAGCGTACATCTTCGTACTCAACGGTCTGGAGTTCCTGCTTACCCGGATGGGCGAGAAACGCCACGTCCACGGTCGTGAGCTGTCGCTGAGCCTGCTTCAGTTCGCGGAGAAACAGTTCGGCCCCATGGCGCGGAAGGTGCTGGAGTCGTGGGGTATCCACAAGACCGACGATTTCGGCTATATCGTGTACAACCTGATCGATATCGGCCTGATGAGCAGGCGCGATGAAGACTCAGTGGAGGATTTCTTCGAAGTCGAGGATTTCAATCAGCGCTTTCGCGAAAGCGAGCGTATCCGCGCGGACCGTCGATCAGTGAAGCACGCACGGTTTCCTTGAGTACAGAGGGAGCATTGATTTATTTTGAAGGTTTGCGGAGTTGGGAGATATGCTACTCCGCCGCGGTGTGACGATAGAATGCCGCTTTAGCTCAGTCGGTAGAGCAAGGGACTGAAAATCCCTGTGTCCGCAGTTCGATTCTGCGAGGCGGCATTTCAAAACAACCCCCGAAATTGGCGATTCCGTGCAGTTTCGGGGGTTTTTTGTTGGCCCGGTCAAACGGCCCGGGCACCAAAGAACCCGCACTGCTGGTCCGGAGCCCTGTAGGGGTGGGATTATGCTTGTGCTCGTTCCCTCAATCCCATACATGCTCTTCATTCCAATCGATCTCGTACCGCCGAAAATGCTCTCGCATTTCATCTTCAAATCCAACTACCTGATGGTGTTGTT
>CAZNDN010000015.1:0-3134 GCA_964571815.1 uncultured Fibrobacterota bacterium
TCTATCATGGGCATCGTATCGCGGTCGAACGATTCGCACTTGCGGCGCAGTATCGCCTGCGTGTTGTCGTGTCGGTCACGGCGGTCTTCATGCCCCCGACCGCGTGCGGCACGGTTCATGCGCCGCAGGGCGGTGTCGGGGTCGCACCGAAGCAGAACCAGAAGGCTGACTTTGACGCCGATTTTCGCAAGGTCGCGTGCCTGGCCCGCGTGCCGGGGCAGACCGTTCAGAAGAAGCGTGTCGGCGCACGGGTCGAAGGCGGTGCGGCGCAGGAAGCCGGCAAGGAGTTTTTTCGCCACGCCGAAATGCTCGTCGTCCAGCAGTTGGCCGTTCATCACCGAGCGAACATACGCGACCTCGTCGGGGGTCAGCTCCGCGACGGGGTTTCCGGCGATCACCTCGCGGAGACATTGGCCGAAATCGAAATGCACAAAACGCCTGTCCGGCTGCGAGAGAGCCCGTTCCACCAAACGACCCAGCGGCGTTTTGCCCGAATTGGAGTGTCCGGCAAGCAGCACTGCCGTCACGTGTTCCCCGCCGGCGGGGAGGAGGGTGGACTGCAATGGAGTACCGGAGGGGCTCATTGCTCAAACCCGTGGTCGCCGGTCATGGGAACGAACACACAATCGAGGATGTATTCTTCGGAGAGACTGCCGTCGGGCTTTTTCGAGAGGACTTTCAGCTTCTGGTGCGCTCTGGTTTCGCCGATGGGCAGGACCATCTTTCCGCCGACCGCCATTTGGCGGACAAGCGGCTCGGGAACCGTCTCGACCGCGCAGGTGATCATGACACGGTCGTACGGCGCATGTTCCTTCCACCCGTGGAAGCCGTCGCCGATCTTCACGTGCACATTTTCGCAGCCCAGCGCCGCGAGCGTGCTGTCGGCCCGTTTGCCCAGGGGTTCGACAATCTCGATCGTGTACACTTTTTCGGCCAGATCCCCGAGCACGGCGGCCTGATATCCCGACCCCGTGCCGATTTCAAGGACTTTCTCGGTGCCCTCCAACTCCAGGCACTGGGTCATGATCGCCACCATGTAGGGCTGGGATATGGTCTGCCCCTCGCCGATGGGCAGCGGCCCGTCCCGGTAGGCTGAGGGGCGGGCCGGCTCGGGCACGAACAGATGCCGCGGCACATCGGCCATGGCGCGAAGAACACGGGGATCGGTGATATCCCGGATTTTCAGTTGTTGTTCTACCATTTTCTCACGCATTGCTTCGTACTCCCCAGGTGTTTGCGCGCTGCACTGTGCCGCACATGCCGCAAGTATCATCCAGAACACGCGCCCCACGATACCATGCGGCCTTTGCGCGTGTCGACTAGTGCTTCTCATCGGACGCCCCCTTCTCCCCTGCGTTTTGCCGGTGCCACGCTACCACATCGTGGTAGGCAAGATCGCCCCCGAAAATATCGAGTGCGCTGCCGACTGTGAAGTCCACGCGCCCGCGGCCCCGATCTTTCATCAATTCCAGGTCCTCCAAGTCGCGAATCCCTCCGGCGTACGTCACCGGCAGCGGCGAGCAGCCGGCCAACAGTTCCACCAACGGCTCATCGATACCTTCCCGTTTCCCTTCGACATGGGCGGCGTGCACAAGAAATTCATCGCAGAACCGCGCAAGGTCCTCGAAGGTCGCTTCATCGAGCCGAACTTCACTGAGCCGCTGCCATCGATCCGTGGCAATGACGTAGGAATCATCGACCCGCTTGCAGCTCAGGTCGAGCACCAGGCGCTGTCTGCCCACCGACGATCTCATCGCGTCGAGCCGCTCCCGCTCGACCCGTCCTTCACGGAACACAAACGATGTAACGATTACGTGCGAAGCGCCTCGATCGAGAAAAACGGAGGCATTATCGGGTGTGATGCCCCCGCCGACCTGCAGCCCTCCCGGGAAGGCATCGAGGGCCTCAAACGCTCCGTCCCGATTGCCCTCACCGAGCATGATCACGTGCCCCCCGAAGAGACGGTCGTCGCGATACATCCGTGCGTAGTACGACGGAGGCCGGGAGGCTTTGTAGTTGGTGACCGTGCCCCCGCCCTCATCCCGCAGTGTCGAGCCCACGATCTGCGCAACGTTTCCCCGATAAAGATCGATGCAGGGACGAAACCGCATAAGTATCCTTTCGGCGCCGGTGTGGTTGCGGGATCCGTCGCCTCTACAAAAATCGTTTTTTTCGTTGCCGGCCGGGGTTCCTTGTGCGCACTCAGTCGCCCGCCCGCAACGGCCCATCCGGACTACCCGAGCCCCGGGGCATTGCTCGAAAGGGTGTGTCGGCGGCAACGCCTTCCGGCACACCTGCCGGGAACGCCGGTTGACCGGCCGCAAACCATGAAGTCATTTTAAGAGAGAGGCTGTTGCCGGGACGCGAACCGTTAACCGAGGAGGAGTCATGAGATTTGCACTGGTGCTGGGAGCAGGGATCGTGCTGGGGTTGGTGGGATGTTCGATGGAGCTGAAGGAGAAGGTTGAGGAGACGCACCCCAATGGGAACAAGAAGAAGGTGGTGTATTACCGGTCCAGCCCGTCCAACCCGCGCGCCGTCAAGATCTACTATCCCGACGGTTCGCTTCAGTCGGAGCAGTATTTCGAGGGCGGCGAAAAGGACAGTGTCACGCTTATCTACCACGAGAATGGGAACAAATACCGGGAGGCCTACTACAAAGAAGGCAAGCCGCACGGTAAGGATGCCACCTGGTACAAGAACAGTCAGGTCAAGAGCATGGCGGAGTATGTCGACGGCGAGCCGGTGGGGACCCATGTGGAATACTACGAAGACGGAACGAAGATGAGTGAGGTTACGTTCAAGGACGGCAAGAAGCACGGAGAGCAGCGATCGTGGTTTCCCGACAGCACCGAAAAGGAGTTGATCACCTACGACAACGGCGATCGTGACGGACCGTACAAGTCATGGTACAAAAACGGCAATCTTCGTGAAGAAAGGACCTACGTAGACAACACACTCCACGGGCCCTACGTGCTGTACCACGAGAACGGCAAGAAGTCGGAAGCGGGCACCTACAAAGACGGCAAGTACGACGGTATGCGGATGGGCTATAACGAAAACGGCAGGAAAATATCCGAGGTTGAGTTCGAAGACGGGAAGCAGATGGGGGGGAGGGTGTTTTAGATCAGAGG
>CAZNDN010000015.1:3234-52564 GCA_964571815.1 uncultured Fibrobacterota bacterium
CGGTAGTCGTGGTGCAAACACGGTCGGGGACGACCGTGCCACACAAAGTGGGAAATTAACAAAGGGCAAGAATCAGAGGAGCAGAGGAGCAGCGAGCGCGACAGCATTGGTCCGGTAGTACCCATCAACCCTCCTTCATGCAAACCGAAAGAGCGCCGTAGGTGCGGCATGTCTGTAGCAATGAAACAAACCCGGAAGGTCCAGAGGCCCGGAGGGTCGGCATGGTCTTGTGTGGCTGGAGGAGAAGGAATCGGAGGTGCAGCCGTCTTCGTTCCGCAACACGGAGCTTCGACGCGCCAAGGCGGAGCAGCGAGCGGGGGCTGGAGTCCGGTAGTCGTGGTGCAAACACGGTCGGGGACGACCGTGCCACACAAAGTGGGAAATTAACAAAGGGCAAGAATCAGAGGAGCAGAGGAGCAGCGAGCGCGACAGCATTGGTCCGGTAGTACCCATCAACCCTCCTTCATGCAAACCGAAAGAGCGCCGTAGGTGCGGCATGTCTGTAGCAATGAAACAAACCCGGAAGGTCCAGAGGCCCGGAGGGTCGGCATGGTCTTGTGTGGCTGGAGGAGAAGGAATCGGAGGTGCAGCCGTCTTCGTTCCGCAACACGGAGCTTCGACGCGCCAAGGCGGAGCAGCGAGCGGGGGCTGGAGTCCGGTAGTCGTGGTGCAAACACGGTCGGGGACGACCGTGCCACACAAAGTGGGAAAAAACAAAAGTCGAGAATCAGAAGGCAGAGGGGCAGTGGTGTGAGTCGGGTCAGTAGTCGGCAAAAGCAGGCAGCCGCCGTCGCGTCGCAGTCCCGCAGGGCGGGACGAAGGCGGGAGGGTAGCGAGTAGAGCGAAGTACAAATGTCAAAGGTCAAGGGACAAGAAAGACAAGAAGAGGTTGCAGGTTGAAGTACTGGACTATGCACCTTGGGTCTCTGAGATGATTCGCCCAACGCACTCCAGGTATTCTATCCAGTAGTGGATCAAACACTGTCAAGATGACAGTGCCGGCCGAGGTGAGCAGGGACAGGAACTGTAGATACAACTGCTGAGTGGCGGCAAACCGACGTCCCGGTTTGAACCACGACTCACTTTCCTGTTGTCTACTCACAATCCGCAATTCGAACTTGGTGAGTCCCGCTGTGCGGGAAAGACTGGGTGAGCGCTTTGTGCGAATAATCCGCAATAGTGCGTTACTTTCCCAATGACTCCACCAAAACTTCGAGGATCTTCTCCTGCACGGTCCAGTGGGTGTACTGGGGATTTTTGCGGCTGTTGACAAGGATCGCGAAGGCGCAGGTTTTGTGGGGAAGCAGGACGTAGCCGGCGAGTGTACTTGCGCCGTAGTCGTTGAGTGTTCCGGTTTTTGCCCGGACAATGCCTTCGAGGGGCGAGCCGGAAAAGCGATCATCGAGTGTGCCGTCCCGTCCGGCGGTCGAGAGGCAGGCCAGATACTCGGGCAGGTAGTCCTTGTGGTTCCACACATGCCTCAGCAGACCGGTTACTTCCCTCGGGCTCAATTGGTTGGCTTTGCCCATGCCCGAGCCGTTGCGTATAGTCGGGGACCCCGGCAATTGGTTTGCTTTCCACCACTGCGTTACGACTTCCGACGATTTCTCCCACGATCCGGCCGTGGAGTCGGTTGCGGACAGCGACTTGAAGACCATTTCGGCGGCAAAATTGCTGGAGTACTTGAACATGTGGCGGACGAATTCCGAGAGCGGCCTGGAATCGAACGTGTACAGCGGCGGCAGAGCGGCAAGGGAGTCCGGCAGTGTTCCGTGCCGCACGGCGCCGTCGACGGAGATGTCGTACCGGGAGAACTGAGCGCTCAGCGCAGCGCCGAAATTCTGCCAGGTTTGCCACACTTTTCGATAGATGTAGCGGGGTTTGCCGCCCGCGGACATGCTTCCGAACACGAGAACTCCCGTCCTGTCGTCGATTTTCTCCGTTTTCACCTGGATTCCGGAGCTTTTTCCGGGTGCGACGGTCTTTGCGGTGTTCTCCAGCTTGATACCGTCGAGTTCGGGAAATACGTCGACATGGACCGGTGAGCCGGGCCGGGAGCCGGGGCGGACATGCACGGCGACACAGTTGAAACTCGCCGACAGCGCGCCGACGGGCGCCTGGTAGGCCCTGCTCGAAGCGTCGGCGGCATAGCCCGGACCGGAGATGCGTGTGTCGAAGAAGCTGTCGTCGAGTACCACATCTCCCGTGATCCGCCGCAGTCCCTTGTGCCGCAGGTGCTGCACGAACAACCACAGTCGCTCCGCGAGAAATCCCGGATCACCCTCGCCCCTGATCCAGAGGTCGCCCGCCACGAGGCCGCTGTCCGAATCGAGCGGGGCTGAGGTGTAGACTTTGGTGGGGAAACGATGCGTCACACGGAGGCGTTCGAATGCCGCGGCTCCGGAGACCAGCTTCGAGACGGAGGCCGGGATGTAGTGCGTATCGGCATTCAGGCCGAAAACAAGCGAATCCTTCTCCAAATCGTACAAAGCAGCGCCTACGGCGCCTGCCGCGTAATTCTGTGTTGTGAGAAGTGACAGGACCCGGGTTCGGGTGTCGCCCGCATATATGCGAAAACAGGCCAGAATCAGCAAGAGCCACGCGGTCCGGACGCCGCGGTGTGAGTGCGGGAGATTTGTGCCCGATTCGATTTTTTTAGTCATATTCGATTTTTTTCTTCCCTCCGGCTCCAGTAGGAATATATTTTTACCGGTTACAAAAGTAATTCACGTATGAGTTGTCCAGCAAGCTATTCAGGAGTTGCCTTTGATGCTTACTTTTGCGATTGCGTTTGTTCTGCCCGATGATAATTGCCAACTGAGACACCGTGTGCTCGAAGCCCCCGATGAGGAAGCTGCCCTGCGCAAGTTCTTCTCAGAGGAAGCTCTCACCCACTACTCCGACGACGAGCAGGGTTTCTACTATTTCAAAGAGGATTTCTTCGACGAAAAACACCGCCAGGGAAGCATCATTCGTCACGAATAGATTCTCCAGGGCCGGATTCAACGTCCCTCCGTGCCCACAGACACCCGCCACCGAAGATTGCCGTCTCGTTGCTCATGCGGCCTGTCGAGCAGGCGGAGCGCAGTGTCCCTTCGGCGCTCACGCCGGGCGGGATCCCATGCTGAATTTCGGGTCACCGCCGGCCCGGGATGGCCCGGGGGAAAGAGACGGATGAAGCGCCGGGGTCACTTCTCGGCCGAAACGGGGGTCCCGGCCCGGTTGGCCATTTCCTCAATCTCGGAGACAAATGCCCCCTTGTCCTTGAACTTGCGGTATACCGATGCAAACCGGACGTAGGCAACCTCATCGAGCTTATACAACTCATTCATCACAAGCATTCCGATCTCGTGACTCGGCATTTCCACCTTTGAAAGCTTCTCGATCTGATCGCTGATACGATCGACAATCCCGTCAATCTGCTTCTTACCGACCGGCCGTTTCTTGCATGCCGTCTCAATGCCCTGCAGCAGTTTCTGTCGATCGAAGGGTTCCCGTCTCCGGTCGCTTTTGACGATCGACACGGGGACCGCTTCAACATACTCGTAGGTGGTGAACCGTTTCTGACACTCCAGACACTCTCTCCGCCGTCGTACCGCACGCCCTTCTTTGCTGGAACGGGAGTCTACCACCTTGTCTTCTTCATGGCCACAGTACGGACATCTCATAGCATTCCCTTCGTGTTGGGCCCGTCAGGGACTCCTTTTCAAACGGGCAGTTGCCCGCGGCAATGCGTCCCGGATTTCCGCCCCCAATATCTGGGGCTAGTTCAAATATACAATACAAGATTTACGCTTTCAAGGGAAATCGATATGGTGAAGGAACGGAGTAATTCATCCTGTACCGGCGGAGAACGGTTGCCCGGGCTCAAGGTATCGTGTCCGGCGGGGCCGAAAAACTCCAACGGTGGTCATTGCCGTAGGCCTGCTCCAGTGTCGCTACCGGGTGATACGGGCGTACACTCCTCCGCCCTGAAGATTTTTCTCACCGATGCAGGGTCGGAGGAGATGCCCGAGCAGAACCTCGCGGGCGGTCGCACCGTATTCATCGATTCGCGCCGACTGGACGTGCGGGTGGTGCTTCACGCACTGGACACCTTCTTCGGACAGGTGCTCGAGACCGAACGGATGGGCCCGGAGGCGCCGGAATCGGACCGGGAGGAGTGAGCCGCTACGCCGGTTTTCAGAAATCGATCAATTCCACCTCAAAGACCAGCGTGGCGCCGGGCGGAATCACGCCGCCGGCTCCCCGGGAACCGTAGGCAAGCTCCGGCGGTATGATCAGCGTGCGCTTCTCGCCCTTTTTCATATCAAGGAACGCCTCGTCCCATCCCTTAATCACCCTTCCCGTTCCCACAGGAAACTGAAACGGCTTTCCCCGTTTCACGGAGCTGTCGAAAACCGTGCCGTCGAGCAGCTTGCCCGTGTAATGCGCGGTCACTGTCGTGCCCTTGTGCGGTGTGGGGCCGCTTCCCTCCCTGGTAACGACGTAGCGAAGGCCGGATTCAGTTGCTTTCGCCTCAGGCCATCGTTTCTCGATTTCCGCGGCAGCTTCGTCCGCCGTCTCTTCCTCTTCTTTCCGACCTTCCGCTTTCGCATCGGCCACAAGCGCCTTGAATGCGGTATCGTCACTCTTGAAACCTTCGGCGTCGGCCCCCACGCGAACAACATTTATCGACCGGATCGCGTCGCCCTTTTCGATGCTTCGGACGACATCCATCCCCTCGACCACCGTGCCGAACACGGTGTGTCTCCCGTCAAGATGCGGGGTGGCGTCGAGGGTGATGAAGAACTGGCTTCCGTTGGTGCCCGGGCCGGCGTTGGCCATGGAGAGGATACCCGGACCCTCGTGCTTCAGGGATGGGTGGATTTCGTCGGGGAACCGGTATCCCGGTCCTCCTCGTCCCGTTCCCTCGGGGTCGCCGCCCTGAATGACAAACCCGGGTACCACCCGGTGAAACGTGAGCCCGTCGTAGTAGGGAACACCCAAATCTTTCGCGGAGTTCTCGATACTCCCTTCCGCGAGGCCGACGAAATTGGCGACGGTCATGGGCGCCTTCTCGAATTCCAGCTTTGCAACGACAGTACCTTTCTCCGTCTCGATCTCCGCGTACAGCCCTTCATCGTACTTCTGCGCAACACATCCGGCAACCGCTCCCGCGACAATTCCGACAAGCACTTTTTTCACGTCTCTCCTCCCCTTGCTCAGATCGGTTTTCAGTCCCATTCAAACGGTGAGTGATAGTCGTCTTTCAGTTGGTCGGGATTCTCCGTAGCCTGCTTGAATCGCGCTTCCCACTCCTTCTTCCTCCGCTCTTCGTCCCGGCGGGCCTTTTTCAGTTTGTCGTCCCACTCCGACGACTTATGCTTCTGGGCTTCGAGGAACTCATCCAGTTCGATTTTCTGACGTTCGGTGGACTGGTGGTCCACGACTTTGCCCGCGGCGGGGTCGAGCCAAAGCCGTGCATTGCAGCACGGACAGCGCACTTCAAGCAAACTCATGGTAGCCTCCACTCATAATATCCGAGCTTCACACGGAGCAGCGGGACAACGATTCCGTCCCTTCCGCGGGGTCGAACGAACTCCGGTTCGCGGTCCTGCCCCTGGACGATCCGCTGCCGGCCCGCTCCACTCCTGCCTTCAGAAAATAAATCACATACCAATGGTGCGCGCGGCTGTTCTCCGTGAAAAGTGTTGAATCCCGGCAAGGGCATCATGTATTATTAAGTGTTCCGAAATGCATCTAAACACTCGTGCGTCCGGCTCGACGGTCTTGTCGCGCCGCGGGCCGGGACAGGGACGGCGATGTCGACTGAACTTCCGTTTGACGGCTATTCCGAGTTAATACGTGCGCCGCTTGAGAAGCAGGATGCTTCTTCGTTCAAGCGTATTCGGCGAATTTTTCTGGACTTGCCTCCGAATCAGCCGCAACCGTTCAGGATATTGCTGCGCCGATTGACCGGCAAGGTCTTGGGCGAGGATGAGGCGCGGAAGCGGTGGAAGGAGATCCTTGCTCACAAGCAGGAGTTGGAGGGCGTGCTTGGCCGAAGGGTGGGGATTCAGGCGGCCGCGGTCGACCTCTTCGACCTTCCGGGCGACGCCCACGACCAATTCAACGCGGGCGAGCCGACGTACCGCAGCCTGGCGCCGGCGCGCAACGCCAGAGACAGCTTTCAATTAGGCGGAGGCCGTCCCACCGACGGGTATCACGTGGAAAAGCTGAGGGAAGAGATGACCAGGGCACGACGGTACCGTCATTCGCTGTCGGCAATTCTGGTGGATGTTGAGGACGTCGGCGCCGCCGATATGGGAGTATGCCGGGGGCTTGGCGAGCGGATCCTCGCGGCCGTGGTGAGAATCATCCAGAGTACGGTCCGGACTGTTGACTTCGTAGCAAGGCATTCCGAACAGCGGTTCCTGGTGATCCTTCCCAACACCAATCACCGGGAAGCCTCTGAGCTGGCAGCGCGGCTGTGCGGCAACATCAGGTCCCGAACCGCACGGATGAAGGGGTTTGAATCGAGGCGCCTTGCCGTCGGTTCCTCGGTACGGCAGTTGTGCGACGAAGAATCCTCGGTGGAGTTCCTGCGCCGGATAGAATCGGAGCTGGAGCAGGAGAAGGAAGCCCGGAGGGCGGCTTCGAACGCCGAAGGCGGAGCCTGAGACATCCCGCGCCCGGGCGCCGGGCCGTCATGTCGCGCGAGGGCACTTTCTTTTTTGGACACGACTTAATTATATTACAATAGTGGCCGTTGACGGCCAATTCCGGGAGGATGTGCAGAAATATGGAGATTGGCGGGCGCAGTTTAAACGGTTTTCATGTTGTCGACGTGGTGGGGAAGATCGATCGCCTGCGTGATTCTATCGTCCTGAAATCCTACGTCAACACCCTGCTGGAGCAGGGAACCCTTCATATCGCCATGAATCTGGCGAAGGTCACCTACCTGGACAGCGGCGCCCTGAACGTGTTGATCTATTGCCGCAACACGCTTCACAAGCGGAAGGGTGAATTCATACTCATCGAACCCAACGAGTATGTCAACGACGTGCTGGAGGTTGTGGGGCTGCATAAACTGGTGAGGATATACTCCAAAGAGGAGGATTTTGAGCATGACACGCAGAGTGCTTAGCCTGCTGGTTGCCGTGCTGGCGATCGGCGCGGGTTGCACGAGCAAGCAGCTCGTCAAGCCCGACATGGAGAAGATTGATGCCTATATCAGGGCCAATCCCGATCTGCCGGAACTGGACAAGGCATGTATCTACGACGGCCGGTTCGAGGTCGGGCTGCGCAAGGAAACGGTGAAGTTTCTTCTGGGCGAGCCGAAAAAGGTTGAAATTGTCCATCAGCCGTGGGCCACACAGCAAAACTGGACGTACAAGAAGGGCGGCAGGAAGGTCTTCATTATCGAAGAAGACCATGTCGTGGGTATTCTTCAGGACTGACAACCTCTCTGGGTCACGTCCGTGGGTGCGGGGCGCAATGTACGGCGCGGGGCAGTCAACAACTTCACCATGCCCGACATTCTTCCTCTCACCTCACCTCCTTCCCAAAGGTAATGCGGTCGAATTACGTCTGTTCGTCGTTGAACTCTCCGTTGCCGGCGGCCTCCGACAGCGGTTCCGATTCCATGCGCCGCGCGTTTCTGATCCTGGCGGCGACGACCGCCGCGATGAACAGGACTGCTATCGCGATCCAGATGAGATACGTATCGGCCAGGAGGAACACGAACCGGTAGTCTTTCACGAGCCGGGAGCGAACAAAGCTTTCCAGCTCCTCCTGCCGCAGGGCAAGGGTCGCGTACAGGCCCTCCCGGAAACTCCCTTCACGCTGAGCATTCCGAAGGATCTCCGGCAGCACTTCCATGCCCCAGGTGTCGATCAGGTAGCGCACTGCCTGGCGGCTCTGGCTGTACGCCAGTTGGGCATGGACCCTGCCGAATGAGTTCACCGAGTCAATCCGGTCGAGGCTGAGCAGATTGCCGGTGAAGATCGCCCGGGAAATGATGATGTGCTCCGACCACGGCACTTCTCCCGAAAGCATCATCGCAATACCCTCGTGCACCCATCGTGGAATCTCCGTCCGCCGGTAGGCCCTCAGCAGCACGATGTGGACCAGTTCGTGGGTGGTGACCTGGGCAAAGTTGCGATGCTGAAACGGTTTGCGGTCAACCGGGACCACGATCCTGTCGGGGTCGACTACGCCGCCTCCGCCCCATTCGGGCAGGCCTCGTGCCGCTTCCGGAGCATCTTCTCCGCGAAAGAAATCGACCAGTATGGGGCTCGCGGAGGGTTTGGCATGCGGAGCCAGAAGCCCGTAGAAACGGTAGTATTTCTCCGTCAGATCCCACCGATCGATTCCCGGAGGAGCGAGGCCGCGGATCGTGATGAGTTCGCCGCCGAGGCAGGCCCCGGCACATACCGAAAGAGCGGTCAGCAGGACGGTACGTAGCATACGCATCCGCGCCGTGGGCAACAGTGTGCAGACCGGTGGCCGGAGAATCTCGTTTTGGCGGGGCATGAAGAAATGCCGGATGGGCGAGGTCGCGAGCCGTCGTTCCACGGGCCCTGCTCACATTTCAGAGGGTTCCGCACCGGCTCCGTGATGGTCGCTCCGTTTCGATCCCGTCGTGAGCCTCGGAGGCGGGGCCTCTCAGAGAACGTCGCCCGTCTCCCCGTGAAACACATACAGGGACTCGCGCTGCGCGGAGAAAGCAACCGCTTCCCCCGTCTTGAACGTGTCGGTGTTGTGGGTCTTGGCAATGAATGAAGCTTTCTCGCCCATGGATACGTAGACCAGCATTTCCGAGCCGAGTGGCTCGTTGATATCGACCGTGCCGATGAAGAGGTTCGCGCCCTCCCGGGTATCGGTGAATATGAGATCTTCGGGGCGCACGCCCAGCGCCACCGTTTCGCACCCGGCATTCTTCACCGACCGCAGTTTTTCGTCGGGCAGCTCGTATCGGGTGTCGCCCGAAATCAGCCCGTCGGTATCGACCTTGCAGTCAATGAAATTCATTGCCGGCGAGCCGATGAAACCGGCGACGAAGCGATTTGCGGGTTTGCGATAAATTTCCATGGGTTCCCCGACCTGCTGAATCTCCCCGTCGTTCATGACCACAATCCGGTCCCCCATGGTCATAGCTTCCACCTGATCGTGCGTCACGTAGATGATCGTAGCCTCGAGGCGCGTGTGGAGCTGACAGATCTCCTTGCGCATCTGCACCCGCATCTTGGCATCGAGATTGGAGAGGGGCTCATCGAACAGGAATACCTTCGGTTTCCGGACGATTGCGCGGCCGACGGCAACTCGCTGGCGCTGGCCGCCGGAGAGCGCCTTCGGTTTGCGGTAGAGGTACGGCGTAAGGCCCAGAATCTGGGCCGCATCCTGCACCCTTCCGTCGATTTCACTCTTGGGAAACCGCCGCAGCTTCAGGCCGAACGCCATGTTGTTGTAGACGTCCATGTGCGGGTAAAGTGCATAGTTCTGGAACACCATGGCGATGTCCCGGTCCTTGGGAGGAATGTCGTTGATTCGCTTCCCGTCGATGATGAGATTGCCGGAGGTGATATCCTCCAGACCCGCAATCATTCGCAGTGTCGTGGACTTGCCGCATCCCGAAGGGCCGACCAGCACCACGAATTCCTTGTCGTTGACGGTAAGGTCGAAGCCGCTGACGGCCGTAACATTCTCATCGAAAACCTTGGTTATTTTCTCCAACCTTACTTCCGCCATGGGAAATGCTCCTTGCTAACCCTTGATTGCCCCTTGAGAAAGACCCTTGACAAACAGCCGCATCGTGAATATGAAGATAAGCACGAGGGGGATGGAGGAGATGGTGTACCCCGCCATCATCTGGCCCCACATCTTCACGTACTCCCCGTCCAGCTTCACCAGCCCCGCGGCCAGGGTCAGCAGTTCGTCGTCACGTATAAGCACCATGGGGAGTATGAAATCGTTCCACACGGCAACGAACTGCAGGATTGCCAGCGTCGACACGATCGAGCCCGACATCGGCACCACGATATTGAATATCTGCTTCAGCGGACCGGCGCCGTCGATCTCCGCCGCGTCGAACAGATCCTGGGGAATTTCTTCAATGAAGTTGCGAAGCACGTATATCTGCAGGACCTGGCTTGCGGTAATGCCCAGTATGACCAGTGCAAAGAGCGAGTTGAGCAGACCAATGCTCTTAATCACCATGAACAGCGGAATCAGGTTTGCGACGGTGGGCATGAGCAGCAGAATCAGGAAGAGATACCACAAGAGCGTCGAGCCGGGCGCCTTGTATCGCGCGAAGAAGAATGCTCCGGGGATCGTGAAGCAGAACGTGAAGGCGACGGCAGTCACGGCAACGAACACCGTGTTGAAAATGTAGTCCTTCACCAGGCCCCAGGCAACCACCCAGTTGTCCAGGTGGAGGGGGAACACGAAGTGGAACGGGTTCTGCATGAACTGGGCGTTGCTCTTGAAGCTGATATTCAGCATGACGTAGAGCGGGAAGAAGGCAAGCAGCAGAATCAGCATGATGAAGCCGTTCTTGATGAGTTCCGCTTTACGTGTGCCCTTCATGGTACGACCCTTCCTATTTCTCGACCCTGAGGAAACGGTTGTTGATTTCGGTCAGCAGAAGAATGAAGGCAAACAGCAGAATGCCGATGGCGCACGCATAGCCTGCGCGCTGGTGCACAAAGGCGTTTACATACATGTACAGCCCCGGTACCATGGCTTTGCCGTTGGGGCCGCCGTTGGGGCCGAACAGCACGAGCATCAGACCGTACGTCTTCAGCGTCCCGATAATCATCATGACCATGTTGATCCGAACCTGCGTCATGATCAGGGGGAATTCTATGTAGAAGAATTTCTGAAACCACCCGATACCGTCGATATCCGCGGCCTCGTAGACGCTCTTGTCGATACTCTGGAGGCCGGCAAGGTAGATCAGCACGCCCACGATCCCGACCCAGGGAAAACCCCAGAGGATCAGTGCCGGAATCACCAGCTTTTCATCGCCAAGCCAGACGGGGTTGACGCCCTCGATGAACACGCCCCAGTCGAACACCTTGTCGATATGAATCAGGACGTTCATCAGACCCGTGGCGTGCAGGAACTTGTTGAGCAAGCCGGCGCTCGGATCATAGAAAAACTTCCAGATGAGCAGTTGCACCATCCAGGGAATAATCATGGGCACCACGAAAAGCACCTTGTACACGTAGGCGGCCTTGTTGCTCTCCAGGCGGTTGATTACCACGGCCGTTGCCACCGAGGGAATCATCTTCACCACATTGAATGCGACGAGTATGGCGATGACGCCGAAGCCGTACCACAGGACGGGATCCTGGAAGGCTTCGACGAAGTTACGCAGCCCGATGAATTCGTTGATATAGTCGCCGTTCCAGCGGAAGAATGCATGGTAGATGCCGCTGACGGCGGGGAAATAGGCGAATACGCCGATGATCAGCGCACTGGGCAGGATCAGGAAGTAAATATACCACAGCGACTTCAATCGCGCCGCCGAGATCATTTTTTTGCCCGCCATAAGACCACCTTCACCTGGTTACGGCAACATGCGGAAACTCTTCAAGAAACACGCGGTAGTGCATTGTCTCTTGCACCTTCTTCAGCCGTTCGTTGTCCATATTCCGGGCAATGTTGACCATTTCGTAGATATTGCCCTGCAGCGACGTCCAGAAATCCGCGTAGGACTCGTTGGCGTTTTCGAGTCGGTATTGGAGCCGGTCTCTTGTTTCCTTGTCTTCGGTGAACTTCAGCCGCAGGGCCAGGTTCGACCCGTTGTGCGCCACCGGGGCCAGGTTTCCCTCGAAATTGTGCAAGTGACCGTTGAAATCTTTCATTGCCGTACCATGGAACCCCTTGCGAAATCGTTGTACCATTTCCTCGAAGGAGGCATCCCCGGCGGTATACTTCCAGGATGCCTGCTGATACAGGAACTTCGTTTCCGTTCCGGCGTAGTAAGGGCTGCTGGGTCGCGGGTAACCGCGGTAATCCGGCTCGAACGGGTCGATGAAATCGATATTCTCGGCGCCCTTGATGGCGCACAACCATCCGGCGCGTCTGCAGAATTCCTCGGCCACTTTCTGAGCACTGTAGAATTTAAGAAAGTCGATGGCCACTTCGGGGTGTTTTGAAAAGCGACACACGCCGAAAGGCATGTTGAATTCTTTCGCTTCCGCCGCCCTTCCGTCAACATACCTGCCGTACACCGGGTGGTCCTCGTCGGGAAGGGGGACCTCGATGACGCCGAGTTCGAACCCGCCTTCCTGTGCCTGCAGCCGCAGCGTATTCATGTCCCAGGAGGCCGCGCTGATCATCACGGCTTTCTGCTGTGCAAAGGAGAAGGTGGCATCCTGGCGATTTTTGGCCATGAAACCGGGCTCCAGATACGGCAGGATGTCACGGCTGATCTCGTGGCCGACCCTCAACTCGTCGTCGTCAAAATCGTACTGTTGCTCCAGCCAGCTCAACAGCACTTCGGTTCCCACATCCTCCAGCGCGTCGTGGTTGCGGTCTACGTGCTCCACCACGAAGCTGTAGATCATGGATGATTTCAGCTTGCCCAGGAGTTCATTGACCTGGTATCGTGATGATGCAATGGGCCAGATATTCTTGCCGGTACTGTCGGAGTAGGCTTTCAGTTCCCTGCACAGCTCGATGAAGTCGGTGAAATTGTCGGGCGGGGCCACGGAGCCGGTAATCTCTCTGAGCAAATCCTTGTTGTATGCGAGCCGGCTCGACACGCCGGTGATCCCGATCGTGTAGTAATCGAGGTTTTTCTCGTCCCAGTTCCACTCGAGTCCGTGCTTGAATGTTTCAATCCACGGCGTGCCCTCCAAATCGGTGCCTTCATTGTAGGGGTTGGCGTCGGAGAGGTACGGAGACAGCGGATAGAAGAAACGCGCGTTGGTGTTGCCCTTGCGCTTGTCGATGCCCTGGCCGACCTCGATGATGTCCGGGGCGGTCCCGCCGATAAGCTGCGTGTTCATGAACTGGCGGTATGCCTGGGCGTAGATAGGCAACTGTATGACCTTGACGTCGGGATGCAGCTTCTCGTACTCGGCAATGACCCAGTCGAAGGCTTCCCTGAACCCCTTTTCCAACTGCCAGTGGCTGATGATGATTACCTTCTTGTCCGTCCCGCTTCGCTCCAGCTTCGTACTGAGGGTATTATACACTGCCCCGAGGTAGGAAACAATCAGCAGGCCCAATCCTATGTAATTGAACCACGTGCCTGTGCGAGGCGATTCCTGCTTGCTCATTCCGGCTTGTCCTCGGGTTTTCCATTGACGATACTCTCGAATGCCTTGACACGGAGTTCGGAAAAATACGTGCGTGAATCAAGAGGGTGTTTCCGGGTCAGCTTTCGGTAGTACCGGTAGGCGGTTGCGGTGTCCCGCAATTCCACTTCGGAGATATAGGCGATCTGAAAAAGCACGGTGGGTTTGTACTTCAGGTTCGCCACGCCCAGGCTGTCGGCATGGATGAGATTTTCCCGCGCCTTTTCGTAGTCTTTCATGTGCATGAAGAGCTTTGCGCAGAAAAGGTACATTGTCGATGCCATTGCACAGCCGGGGTTTTTCGAAAGATAGTCCTGAAGGAAGTCGATTGCGAGCATGAAGTTCTCGCGGTCCTGCTTGTGGGAATGAGTATAGGCCGTCTCCAAGGCCGCTTCGTCCGCCTCAATCGTGCCCACGGCTTCAGAAAGCACCATTTCCAGATAGGCACGCGCGGAATCCAGCTCCGGTTCATCCAGCGCCCGGTACGCCTTCCCGATGAGCAGATGAATATTCGGTGTTACCTTGTGATCCGGTCCGATACCGGCCAGAACCTCCTGGTAGAGCGCAATTGCATCACCGGGGTTGCCGCCGGGGACGCGAAAATGCACTACCATGGCCTTGCCCAGCCTGGCCTGAATACCGGACTCCGCATCCGCGTCGGTCGCCTCCAGCGCTCTGTCGAAGAGCCTGTCGGCGGCCGGGAAGTTCTGATACTCGTACTCCTTCCACGCTTCCGCCAGCATGTTCTCCGCACGATCTTCACTCTCCACGGCCCACAGGTGGAGCGCTGTACCGCACAGCAGAAGAACCAGGATGCGAACTCTTTGGTGAATGAGCATACCGAAACCGAAAGACCTCTCGGGCAAAGTGAAGAAAATACATACGAACCCCCGGAGCCGGCAACCATGAGCGCGACAGAGCCGCGGCAGCGTGCACTGCGGTCCGGGAAGATCCTGACCGCGGGCCGGGAAGGGCTGCGCCTGCCCGGTAACTGTCCGGGAAACACTTTCGCGGCAGGAGAGTGTATTTTACCTTACTCTATAGGTAACTTCTCGGATACGTGAGCTGTTCATGCCGCTGAACCGTGGGGGACAGGCGAAGTCAACTCGCTGAGTACCTGAGGAGTCACCAGTATATCCAGGCTTCGAAACTACCTCCCCGGAGTATGCCTCCGGTTCTTTCGGTACCGTGCCGACGCGGTTTCCGAGGCCGGCCGGCTCTCCGGATTGCACTCCCTGAACCGCGAACCATGCAGGAGGAGGTGCGCGATGGACCCGGCACATCCCAATTCCGACCCACAGGGCGATGTTTCAGGAGATCCTCCAACGAAGGCCGGCGAACTGGAAGAGGCCCGGAAGGACAAGGCTGCCCTTGAGAAATATCTTCGGGATTCTCAAGCGAAATACAAGGCGTTGGTGCAGACGATGTCGGATATCGTCTATATCCTGAACGAAGAAGGACATTTTACGTTCTTGAACCGGGCGGTATCGCAAATCGGCTATCAGCCGGAAGACCTTATCGGCCGGCATTTCTCCTGCATCGTCCACCCCGACGACATCGGCGGCGTCTCCCGTTCGGTCGTGCTTCCCCGTTACGCGGGGAGGATCACGGGTGACGGTGACGCGCCCAAGCTTTTCGACGAGCGACGAAGCGGCGCCCGCGGTACAATTGACCTCGAAGTGCGCATCCTTCCCCGGCGCGCGGGCGAGGAGAAGGATACGATTACCTACAGCCTTGTATGCTCTTCGGGCTACTACACCGGCGGCGAGAACGGTACGACACTCGAATTCATCGGCACCATCGGCGTCATGAGAGACATCACGCATCGAAAGAAAACCGAGGCAAGTCTGCGTGAGCGTGAAGCGTTCAACTTCGCGCTCTTTGAATACAATCCCATTTCAACGGTTGTGGTTGACCTGGAGGGTCGCGTTACCAAATCCAACCTGGCCAGACGCCGCTCGACCGAGAGACTGCCGGATCTTGGGGAGCCGATGTTCCGCGACTCCGAAAGTGGATTCGGCATCGATATGTACGGGGAATTAATGAAGTGTATACGGTCGAAGACAATCCGTCACTACGACGAACTCCGGTGCGGAGAGCGCGTGCTCTCCATCACTATTTCCCCGTTTGCCTTCGGCGCAATCATCTGTTCCCGGGATATTACGCAACGGGTACGCGCCGAAGAGGCCCTGCGGCAGAGCGAAGAACGGTTTCGCGAAACCGCCGATCTCCTCCCGTCGGTTATCTGCGAGTTCGACCTCTCGGAGAAGATTACGTACGCGAATCGGATGGGCTGCACACTCCTGGGTTATTCCCGGGACGATATCGCGCGCGGAGTCACCCTGATGGAGATTCTTCATCCCGAGGAGCATGCCAGGGCGCGTGAGCGGGTACCGCGGATCCACCGGGGTGAGGATGTCGGGGCGGCTGAGTACCGTATGCTGGCACGGGACGGAACGGAGCTGCAGATGATCGTGACCTCGGCCCCCGTCTATCGCAAGGGTGTCGTGTGCGGCGTGCGTTCCAACGCCGTCGACATTACGTATCGAAAGAAGATGGAGGAAGAGGTTCGCAAGTCCCGAATACTGGAGTCCATCGGCGTGCTTGCCGGCGGCATCGGGCACGACTTCAACAACATCCTTGCCGGTATTTCGGGAAACGTCCAGCTTGCCCGCAAGAAGCTCCTCCGGGGTGAACCGGTCGGCAACCACCTGGATGGGGTCGACCGGGCAACCGAGCGGGCGGCCGGACTGGCACGACAACTCCTGACCTTTTCCAAGGGTGGGCTGCCGGTTCGCAAACTCGCCTCCGTTTCGGAGCTTCTCCGGGAACGTGTCGATTTTTGTGCGCGTTCTCTGGAGGCCGACTGCCGGCTTGCGCCGGAGCATCTCGACCAACTGTGGTCCTGCGAAATAGACGCGGCCCAGATCGCGCAGGTACTCGACAATCTCATTGCCAATGCGGTACAGGCCATCCCCCGCGGGGAATCGGTAGCGGTGGAGGCGAAGAATGTCTGGATCGGCCCCGACGAGGACCTCCCGCTGAACGAGGGCCCATTTGTCAAGGTAGTAGTGGAAGACCGCGGAGTGGGGATTCCCCGGGAATATCTCGGCAAGGTATTCGAGCCCTATTTCAGCACAAAGCAGAAGGCCAGCGGCCTTGGCCTGGCCGCCGCCTATTCGATCGTCACCCGTCACGACGGACACATCGAGGTGAAATCGGAGCCGGGCAAGGGAACCCGCGTCGAAGTGTATCTCCCCGCCCTGCCGGCCGAGTCGCCGGGTCCTGGTGCCGCTCCGGCGCCGGTTCCCGAAAGCAGGCCCGGTCGGATTCTTCTTATGGACGACGACGAGATATTGAGAAATATCGGCAAGGAAGTTCTGGAAGACGCGGGCATGGAGGTGGAGCTGGCCGACGATGGGACGGCTGCCCTCAAGGCCTACACCGAAGCCAGGGAGCGAGGCGATCCGTTCGATGTGGTGATCCTCGATTTGACTATCCCCGGAGGGATGGGGGGCAAGGAAGCCTGTGAGCGCCTGAGGCAATTCGATCCCGACGTCAAGACGGTCGTCTCCAGCGGATACTCCGATGACGCGGTGATGGCTCACCCGGAACAACATGGATTCAACGGCGTTGTCTCCAAGCCGTATGATGTTGATGAGATGATTGCGATTATGCGGAACCTGATCGACCGGGACTGACGAAGGGAAGCACGTCGGGTGCAGCTCGATGCGGGCGCCCCGATGCCGGGTCGTTTGAGTATGGAGCTGTCTGCGGTGGCTGAATCCGCTTCGAATACCTGCGAGCACTTCGAGCACCACGTTGCCGTAATCGGCGCCGGTCTCGCCGGCAGCGAGGCGGCATTGGTCCTTGCGCGGCTGGGCATTGCGGTTGCCCTGTACGAGATGCGCCCCGGGCGCATGACCCCCGCGCATCGCGGCGGCCTCCCGGCCGAGCTGGTCTGCTCCAATTCGTTCAAGTCGCTGAAGCTGCCCGGTGCGCACGCTCTTCTCAAAGCCGAGCTGGGGCTGCTTGGAAGCCCGTTGCTGCATGCGGCACGAGGTTGCGCCGTGGCCGCGGGAAGTGCTCTGGCGGTCGATCGGGAACGCTTCTCGCGGGCCGTGCTTCAAAAGCTTCACCAGGCCCCCTCGGTGAGGCTTGTTCGCCGCGAGGTAACCTCCCCCCCCGATTCGTCGGTTTCCACCATACTGGCAACCGGACCGCTTACCTCCGATGCGCTCGCGCGGTGGGTGGCGGACGAATTCTCGGTGGAATCGCTGAGTTTCTACGATGCCGTTGCTCCGATTGTCGACGGTTCCGGCGTCAATCTCCACACGGCCTTCTTCGGGACACGCTGGGAGGATGGGGCCGACGACTACCTGAACTGTCCATTCGACAAAGAGCAGTTTACGGCGTTTCGCAACGCGCTTCTGGAGGCGGATACGGTGGAGCGAAGGCCGTTTGAACAGCAACGGTACTTCGAGGCATGCCTTCCCCTGGAAGTCCTGGCGCGTCGCGGAGAGAAAGCCCTGGCGTTCGGCCCGCTCAAGCCGGTGGGACTGCGCAATCCGCATACCGGCGCCCGTCCCTATGCCGTGTGCCAGTTGCGGCGCGAGACGGCGCGCGGAGACAGCTTCAACCTTGTCGGATGCCAGACGCGTATGAGGCAGTCGGCCCAGGAAAAAGTATTCCGCATGATTCCGGGGCTCGAAAACGTCGACTTCCTTCGCTACGGAAGCATCCATCGAAACACCTACATCAATTCTCCGCTTCTTCTGGAGCACGATCTCAGTTTCAGGAAGCGGCCGCGACTCTGGTGCGCGGGACAACTGTGCGGCAACGAAGGCTACACCGAAAGCATTGCCACGGGACACCTGGCCGCGCTTTCGGTCTGGAGCCGTCTCAAGCGAAGGCCTTTCGAGCGGCCGCCCGCCACAACCGCCCTTGGCGCTCTGCTCAACCACGTGGTGGAATCCGATCCGCGGCGATTTGTTCCCGGCAATATCAATTTCGGGCTTCTCCCGCCTCCCGCCGCCGGCCGCGGTAGAATCGGCAAAGCGGAAAAGAAACGCCTGGTGTGCGAGCGGGCCATCGAAGAGGCACGACAGTGGCGGGCACGACTTGGAGAATTCGCTTCGCGGCAGTCGAAGTGGGGGGAACTTGAGCCGTGCAATCCTAAAGAAGTAATTTAAGATTCAGGTGGAAGGCGATATCGGGGGTCTCCGGCCGCCGCGGCGAAAAGGGCTTCGTTGAGCTGGACACGGCAGATACCACACTCTTGACCCGAAAAGGATTCGAAGAATGGACATTCCCGTTGTAGCGATGATTTTGAGGTCGGGATGGGTTGCACGGATCATTCTGTTTGTCCTTGCGATACTGTCGGTGATTACCTGGGCGATCATCTTCAATCGGCTCTTCGTGCTGATGTCGGTGGGGAAGCGCAACCGCCTGTTTCGTGAGAGCTTTCGTCGGAGCAGGGGGATTGCCGAGCTGGAGAAACTGGATGAGCGGCTGGGGCAGTGTCCCCTGGGAAGGCTGGGCAGGGCCGGGGCGGGCGAGTACCGCCGGATTCTCGAAGATGCTCACGCGCATTCGGGGGTGAAGGACTGGTCGTTTTTTCTCCAGAACCAGTTCGTCATGGCATCGGAGCGGTTTGAAAGCCTGTTCTCATCGGTGGCGGGGACGCTCGACAAGGGGTTGTTTCTGCTGGCAATCTGCAGCAGTATCGCACCGTTTCTGGGGTTGCTGGGAACGGTATGGGGGATCATGAATTCGTTCTATCAGATCGGCAATCAGGGCTCGGCCAGTCTTCCGGTGGTGGCGCCCGGGATCGCCGAAGCGCTCATTACGACGATCGTGGGGCTTGCCGTGGCAATTCCCGCGGTGTTCTTCTACAACTACCTGATGCATCGGGCGCAGCGGATCGAGGATGAAATGGGTGAGTTCGTCGATATCATTCTCTCGCGTTTGAAGCGGGAGATATTCGGGCTTCTCTACAAGACGAACCCCGCCCCCGGTGGGAGCCGGTGACCGTATGAGACGACGACGAAGACAGAGGACCAGGCGGTTGGTCAGTGAGTTGAACATCACGAATTTCGTTGACGTCACGTTCGCCGTACTTATCATTTTCATGATTACGGCGCCGATGATGACGCAGGGGGTGCAGGTTGACCTTCCCGAGACCGACTCGCAGAATGTGGAGGTCAATGAGTACATCCAGGTTTCGATCAATGGAAGAAACGAAATTTTCGTCGATCAGGAAAAGGTCGGCCTCGTGGACTTCCGTCGTCGATTCCGCCAGGTTTTCGCCGGCAGGGTCGACGTGCCGGTGTTTCTCAATGCCGACAAGCGGGTTCCTTACGGAATTGTGGTGCGGGTTGTTTCCGAGATACAAAACGCGGGTGTGGTGAAGCTCGGGTTTCTCACCGTACCGCTCGAGCAAGCCGGCGGGGCCTGATGTCAGTGAGTATAGGGTGGGACAACACCGAGACGCGACGCGACTCCCACGTGTCGATGATTCTGATATCGTTGACGTTTCACGTGGTTGTGTTTCTGATTGTTCCCATACTGACAAAGCTGTTCAGGCAGCCGACCCGTTTCGAGCGACCCCAGACCTTCCAACTCGTTCAGCCGCCGATTCCCCAGCCGGTTACCCGTCCGAAACAACAGCCGGTCGAAAAGCCCAAACCTCAGGTGAAGCCTCCCCCGCCGAAGCCCGAGCCGAAGAAGGTGGAGACCCGGGCGCCTTCCGAACCCGTGCCGGCGAAGGAGCCGGTGCAGGAGGAGGAAAACCTGGATGAGCTGGCATCGCTGCTGGAGGAAATACCGGCCCCGGCGCAGGTGGCAACCCCTTCGGACTTCAAGTATCACTGGTATCTCAACAGCGTACAGCAGAAGGCCGAACGGCACTGGCAGCCGCCTACACGCGATCCCGATATCTCGGTGGTGGTGGCATTCACGATCTACGCCAACGGCTCGATATCCAATCCCCGGGTCAGGACGTCCTCGGGCAGCGGGATGCTTGACAATCTGGCGATTCGTGCGATACGGCTGGCCGCACCCTTCGGAAAACTCCCGCCCGGGTTTTCCGAGAATCGACTCGATCTCACCTGCACATTCAGACCGGTCAGGAGATAGTGGATGAATATTCGTTTCTTTAGGGTTGTCTGCGCTCTTTTCGTATGCGTGACGGCGACCATCGGCGCCGAGTTTGACCTGGACCTTTACGCAAGCAGGTTCGACAGCATCCCCATCGCGGTTCTGACATTTACTCCGTCGGCCGGCGAGAAGCTGCGGGAGGATCGGCCGTGGAGAGTGATTGCCGACGATCTCGAATTCACGGGGCGCTTCGAGGTGCTGAGGACCTCCGAAGCCGACAGCGCGACCTTCGCGGAAAACAATATCGGGATCTATATCGGTGGTGAGTACCAGGTCGGCGGTTCGGAGGTCGAGATGGAGTGCTTTCTGCACGATGCGTCCACCAACGAGCTGATCGTGGGCAAGAAGTACAAGGGCAGCAGGGGATTTCTTCGTACGATGGCGCATCGGTACGCCAACGAAATCGTCGAGATGATCGTCGGCGACCGGGGAATGTTCGAAACGAAGATCGTGTTCGTCAGGGAGGGGGGCACGAGGAAGAACCTGTGGCTGATGGACTACGACGGTCACAATCTGAGGCGAATCACCAATATGAACGTCGTGAACATCTTTCCCTGCTTTGCCGATTCCAACACCGTGGTGTGGACTTCGTACATGAGGGGCAAGCCCGACCTCTACCGCGGTTCGATCTCGACGGGGCGTTCGGGTATTTTTATCTACAGCAGGTTCGTGGAAACCTCGCCGGCCGCCTCATCCATCGAAAACAAACTGGCGTATGCTTCTTCGCGAAAGGGCAATCTGGACATCTACACATGCAACCTCGACAAATCGGAGACCCGGCGCCTGACCCATCATCGAGGCATCGATACCTCGCCGGCGTGGTCGCCCAACGGCTACCACATTGCCTTCACCTCGGACCGCGCGGGGGGGCCGCAGATTTATGTTATGGACAAGGACGGGGCGAACACGAAGCGGGTGACGTTTGAAGGACGGTACCAGGATTCGCCCTCCTGGTCTCCGCGCGGTGACAGGATCGCCTACGCATCGCTGCAGAACGGGAAATTCGATGTCTGGACCGTGAAACCGTCGGGCCAGGAAGCCGCGAAGGTGACCTCGGGGCCGGGGCACAACGATTACCCCTGCTGGTCTCCGGACGCTTCGCATATCGCATTCGTGAACACACGGGGCGGCAAGAGTGATATTTGTATGATTCGGCCCGACGGGAGCGATTTCAAACGAGTCACCAGCCTGGGCAATGCGAAAATGCCCGACTGGATGCAGTTGCAGTAAGAACGGCTCAGAAGAAAGGAGTGGTGGATGATCGTCCGAACCACAGTTGTTGCATCGGTACTTGTCTGTCTTGGCCTTCTGAATACCGGGTGCTCGCATATCACCATGCTTCGTACCGAGGAGTTGCGGGAAGTTCAGGCACACGTGGATACCCTCAAAATGGAGATGACGGCGGTGCAGGAGGAGATGCTTCAACAACAGAAAGCCCATAACGAACTTCTCCGGCTTATCCGTGCCGATCAACAGGTTCGTTTCAACGAACTCTCACACAAGGTCAACTCCATCGAGGGCAGCCTCAGCGAGAGCCAGCAGCGACTCACCGTCATTGACCGAAAGACCGAGGACCTGAAAGAACGATGGGAGGAGAAGGCACGTGAGGATTCCCTGGTTCAAAGCCTGAAGGACGCGGAGCTGACAAAGCTGTTCCAGATTGCGCACGATGATTTCATGGCGCGGCGCTACGATCTGGCGATCAGGGGCTTTCAGGATATCCGCAACCAGTATCCCGATTCACCGTTGGCCGAGGATGCGGCGTACTGGATTGCCGAATGCTACTATGCGGAGGGAAGGCCCGATGAAGCCAAAAAGGCGTACACCGATTATATCAAGGCGTACCCCGAAGGGAAAAAGATGTGTGTAGCACTGTTCAAGCTGGGCAAAATATTCGAGCAGAAGGGGCAGGAGAAATCCCGGCGGATGGTGTGGAAAAAACTCATCGAGCGGTGTCCCGACTCCGAAGAGGCCGCGGCTGCCGGGGAACAGATGTGATGTCGGTCCCGGTGGGGGAGAAGCAGGCACGGGAGGGACACCAACCGAAGGACGGTTCGGGTATCGCGGCGGCGATCTTTGACTGGGACGGGGTCGTTGTCGATTCTTCGGAGTATCACCGCCGGAGCTGGGAACACCTGGCCGCGGAGAGAGCGCTTCCCTTGCCGGAGGGTCATTTCGAGCGGGGTTTCGGTATGCGCAATGAGACGATCATCCCGGAGTTGCTTCGATGGACCCATGATGCCGGTGAGATTGCGGAGCTTTCGTACGCGAAAGAGGAGCACTATCGGCGCCTTGTGAAGGACGAGGGGCTGCGGACCCTTCCGGGCGTTTTCCCTCTGCTGGAGCTGCTGCAAAGCAAGGGCACAGCCTGTGCGGTAGGGACTTCAACACCCCGGGAAAACATTACTCTTTCACTTGAGGTGCTGGGCCTGTCCCGCTTTTTCCCCGTTGTCACGGCCTCCGAGGACGTCGAGCGGGGGAAGCCCGATCCCCGGGTGTTCTTGACGGCGGCTCGGAGACTGAACGCGAATCCGGGCGCGTGCGTCGTGATCGAGGATGCGCCGCGGGGGATCGAGGCGGGAAGGCGGGCGGGGATGTATGTTGTGGGGGTGGCAACGACCAGAAGCCGGGAAAACCTTCACGAGGCTCACCTGATTGTGGATACGCTCCGGCAGGTTACGTGGCCGAAGCTGGAAGCACTTGTCCAGCGAGAGCAACCGGGCAACGACGGGACTCGCCCATCGACACCCGCCGGCCGAAGGTGATCGAGGAAGTACCTGTCGAACCGGCTTCCCGCCGGGCAAGGAAGACCGCACCCGACGCGGCCGCGACACCCGCGGAGTGACAACCGATGCGTACGCGCGAAGAAATTGTCGAGTATCTCTTCTCACGCACAACACGCGGGGTCAAACTCGGACTGGAGAAGATCGGTCGGGCCTGCGACACGCTGGGCAACCCTCAGAGCGCGTTTCGTACGATCCACGTGGCGGGAACCAATGGGAAGGGCTCGACCTGTGCCTGTATCGAGGCGATCCTGCGCGCGCACGGCTTTCGTACCGGCATGTTTCTCTCTCCCCACCTGGTGGAGATCGAAGAGCGATTTCTTGTCGACGGCGTGCCGGTGGGCCCGGGAGAGTGGTCGGCGGTCTATCGCGACGTCGAACACCTCATCGCCGATTCGGGCATGACCTTTTTCGAGGCATTGACGCTCATAGCCTTTGAACTTTTCCGTCGAATGAACGTTCAATGGTGTGTGTGCGAAGTGGGGATGGGCGGGCGGCTCGACGCCACGAACGTTGTGCAGCCGGAGGTTTCGGTGATCACGCGGATCGGCGACGATCACCGGGAGTATCTCGGCAACGACCTCGCGACTGTGGCTTCGGAGAAGCTCGGGATTGTCAAGTCCGGAGTGCCGGTGGTGATGGCGGGTCCGGAGATAGAAGGCGTTCGCGGCCGCGCCCTGGAGGTCTGTGCCGCCCGCGGAGCACCGCTTCGTTTCGTTGAACCCGGCGATATCCGGGACATTTCCGGCGATCCGGGGGGGACACGGTTTCGATACGCCGGCCGGCGCCGGCGTGTGGGACTGATTGGTGACTATCAGGCCGCGAACGCGGCACTCGCTCTCTGCTGCGCCGATGTGCCTGGGCTGGATGAGTTGAACGCCCTCGAAACGGTTCGGCTGCCCGGCAGGCTGCAGCAGGTCTGCTTCAAAGGAGTTGAGCTGGTTTTCGACGTCGGGCACAACGGGGACGCGGCCGAGGTACTGGTTCGCGCACTGCGCTGCCGGTTCGAATCGTCGGGGGTCACGTTCGTATGCGGAATCATGAAAGACAAGGACCGGCGGAAAATGATCGCGGCTTACGCCGCCGTTGCCCGGGGGTTCATTTTCTGCCGTCCCGCGACGGATCGGGCCGAGGAGCCGGCCGCGCTCGCGTCGCTGGTCCCGAAGGATTTCACGGGTGAGGTACAAACGGCGAATTGCGTGGACGAGGCCGTGCGGGAAGCGTGCCGGGACGCTTCGGCCCCCGTATGCGTAACCGGCTCTTTCTACACGGTCGGAGAAGCCATGCGGGCACTGGGTGTGCGACCGTACGGCTGAATGACGGCCGCAAGGCCCCGTTCGCGTGAGAGCTTTTCTGAAGTGTGCGTGTCCGCTGCCGGGGAAGCGGGGAAAGCGAAGCGTCACGCCGGAGAAGCGGGTAATACCGAGCGGAAGCCCTACACGCTTTTAACTTCCACCTGGTCGGAGACCTTCTCCTTGAGGTTCTTTTCCACCACTCCAACGAGCGTCCTGTCCGAAAATGCGCATCCCGCGCAATGCCCGCCGAATCTGATCAGTACCGTATTGCCCTCGATATCAACCAGTTCGCAATTGCCTCCGTCCTTCTGCAGCAGCGGTTGAATATCTTCGCGTATCACCTTCCTGACCCGGTCGATCTTCTCCGGCATGGTCAGACGCTGTGCCGGAGAGGGCCGTGCCTGAGCCGCGGTCCCGTGAACACGGTCCAGAATTTCCTGTATCTGCGGCTTGCACCCGCCGCACCCGCCGCCGGCTTTCGTATAGTCGGTCACATCCTGTACCGTCGCAAGGCCGTTATCCTTGATCGCCCTTTCGATCTCAAGATCGGTCACGCTGAAGCAGGTACAGACAATCGTGCCTTCCTTCTCCTTCGGAGCAGTTACCTTTCCCCCGCTTCGGTAGTAATTGATGGCAGCCTCCAGCGCTTCCTGCCCCATGACGCTGCAGTGCATTTTCGCTTTCGGAAGGCCCCCCAGCGCCGAAGCGATATCCTGGTTGGTGATCTTCTGAGCCTCCTCCAGCGTTTTGCCTTTCACGAGTTCGGTCAAGATGCTCGCCGAGGCGATGGCACTACCGCACCCGAAAGTCTTGAATTTGACATCGACTACCCGGCCCTGATCGTCAAGCTTGAACGTAAGCCGCAGAGCATCCCCGCACGTAATATTGCCCACTTCCCCAACGCCGTCCGGCTGCTCCACTTCACCCACGTTGCGGGGGTTGAGATAGTGCTCCCGGACCTTTTCGCTATAGTCCCACATCTTCGGGTTCTCCCTTTCTCATAGCGCCTGGCGATAGCGGTTTCGGCGCTCCCGTGACGTTTTCCGGCTCTCTTCACGGTGTATACAACCTCTTCTCCGCCGGGCTCAGAGGACCTTGTCCGGTTCCTCCTGAGTAATACGAAGAGTATCTTTCATTGTTTTCACAAACCTGCTTAGCATATCCGGCTCTGAAAGGGAGCCGATCGGGACCGACCCCGCACCTATCATTCCGTGCCCTCCTCCGTCGCCCTGAAGAGTCGACCCGATACCGTGGGCGTACTTACCGGCGCCGCCGCCGCGCTTGGTCCTGATCGAAAAGAACAGGCGTTTCTTGAAAACCCCCGAGCAAATCATCCATTCGAGCCTGGCCAGACCCAGGAAGAAGTCGGCCATTTCGGCCACGTAGTCGGGGGAGGGGACCGTGCCCAGATGGGCGTAGCCGACCGTGCCGTAACTGACGGCCGATTCGGTTGCGGAATGAACGATCCTGAAATAATCGATGTCCCGGTCGGGACTTTCGATTCTGGAAAGCAGCTTGTGATCCATGATTTCAAACAAAACCTTGTAGGTCGCAAGGTCTTCATCGGAGGTCTCGCGGCCCATACTTCTCGTGTCCGTCTTGATACCGTAGAAGAGGGCGGTAGCGAGTTTGGGCGATAAGGGGAGGCCCTCGGCAAAAAGATATCCGGCCACCATGGTGGACGTGGCACCGAGGTCGCTTCTGATATCGGCGAACCAGGTGGCCTCTTCGGGGGCCGTTTCCACGTGATGATCGAGGACGGCGTCCACGGCCGCGGTATCCGGCAGGGAGACGTTGCCGCCGCCGGGCATGCAGTCCACCAACACTATCCGGTCGAAATCGCCCAGATCGACCAGAGCGAAAGGCAGAGCCTCTATGCTCAGGTGGCGCAGCATTGCACGGTTCTCCGCCCTTCCTACGAATCCACCGAATGCGATTACCGAATCGCTTACTCCCCAGGATTGCAGCAGGTACTGAATGCCTCCGGCCGCCGCGATACAGTCCGGATCGGGATAGTCATGGGCCACTACCAGAACCGCGGATGCGGGAAGCAGGCGTTGCCTCAATTCGGTCAGCCTGGCTTTGTAGGTAGACCTGTGTTGTTCCATTCTATCCGTCACGGACGACCGGCGCGGGGGAGCTGCTGTTGATCGAAATGCGGGGCACATAGCTGGAGCAGGCCAATCGTTTCAGTGAAGCATCCTTCATGCTTCCGGCCGGTCGCCACGACTTCAACCCCTTCCCGCTCACTTCCACGAGGTGCTCCGGGCGGGTGTTTCCTCTCTGTCGGCCGATTGCGTTTGTCTTGAATCCTGCAGTCGGGAATACTATAATATACAAGACGTGAACTCGCGGCGGGGCGCCGGGTACGTACCGGAGCGACAATACGGAACACGTTGCGACGATTTCCGGCGGGCGGCACGAACAATCGATTGCCTGTCACGTCTGCATGTTCACAACTGCCGAATGCGTTCGAAAGGAGACCGGAGCCGGTGCGCTACGCCGTTATCTCCGATATTCACGGCAATGTCGAGGCGCTTCAAGCCGTCCTGAAGGATATCAGGAAGAGGCGGGCCGACATGATCATCTGCCTGGGTGACATTGTCGGGTACTATCCGGATCCGGATGCCTGCGTCAGTTTGATTCGCTCGGAGACGGAGCACTGTATTGCCGGGAACCACGACTACGCCGCGGTCGGGCGCGTTGACACCCGGACATTCACTTACTATGCGTTTGCCGCGATGGAATGGACGAAAGAACATATCAGCAGTCAGTCCAGGCTCTTTCTCGAGACACTCCCCCTTGCGGTGGAAATCGAGAACATGTTTTTCACTCACTCTTCACCCTCAACCCGTGAACCCTGGACCTATGTGTTTCCGGACAGCGAACTCGCGGTCTTCGAGGCATTCAATTCTCTTTCCCACAGGCTCAACTTCATAGGCCACACGCACTGGCCTTCGATCATGCTGCAGGAGGAAGACAGGATCACCCTGCATCCCGAGCACGTGATCAAGCTTACGGATTCCGTGGATTACCTGGTCAATGTGGGAAGCGTGGGACAGCCGCGGGATTTTGATCCCCGCTCATGCTACGCCCTCTACGATTCGGAAGAGGAGAAGGTGCGCCTGCTTCGCGTGGAGTACGATTGCAAACCCACTCAGCATAAGATCGTGGAAAACGAGCTTCCGCTCTTTCTCGCCGACCGGCTGGAAAAGGGCAGGTAGAACCGACACCGGCTCAGCGTTTTTCGGCAGTGGAGGTCCGGTCGGCTTTCTCGTCCGGGTCGAGGTGCACTCGTTTCTTGCGTACGCCCCGCACGTAGCGGTCCCTGTACCGGGGGGCTCCTTCAGGGGTGAAATGCTTGTGTGTTCCCACCTTGACTCCGTGGTCGAACGTGCCGCGCCATTTCGTATTCCCGTTGGGATAGTAGTGTTCCGACCAGCCGTGGAGTACTCCTTCCCGGTAATGCTGGACCGACTGCACCTGCCCGTTTTCGAAGAACGTCTTCACCGTACCGTGCAAATTGCCCTCGCGGTACGTGCTTCTCCGGTGCAGTTGGCTGTCCGGGTAGTACGAAAGGGCTTCCCCATTTCGTATCCCCTCGTGCAGGGTCGCCTTTTGCCGCAGGGCTCCGCTGGGGTAGTACAGTTTCGATACGCCGTCGGGTTCGTCGTCGGCGTAACTGAGTTCCGCCCGGATAGTTCCCGACGGATAGAAGAACCTGGCTACCTCCTGGATCCTTCCACGTCGGTAGACGGTCGCACGTCGCAGGGTGCCGTCTTCGAACCGCGTATGCGCTTCACCCTCCGGCCGTCCGCGGTTGAAGTGGACCAGCCGACGGGTGACGCCGTCCCGGAAATACACCGCCGATTTCCCGTGTCGGCGTCCTTGACGATACCGCACCTCCGCCTTCAGCATGCCGTCGGGGTACCACAATTTCGATTCTCCGTGGGGCCGGTCCCGAACGTAGGGGATCGTGGCCATGAGGCTTCCATCCGGGTAATAATGCGTCGTCGTGCCGTCCCGTTTCCCTTCTTTCATGTGGGCCTCTTCCTTCAGCGTGCCGTCGCTGTAGTACACCCGATACAATGCTTCCCCTTCGGTGCCTACGTCGATCATGGTGTCGCGAGTGGCCGCCGGGGGTTTCTTCGGACTCGAAGAAACGGTATCCCGGTCCATGGACGACGTGTCCGGGGCCCGGGTGGGACGGACGATCTCGATTGTCGGAATTTCCTTTTCCGCGGCAGTGTCCGGCGGCGCCTCCTCGATCTCCGGCATCTCGACCGCCTCAGTGTCCGAGACCGTTTCGGGCGGAGGAAGTCCGAGAATATCGTAGACAAGAGCATAGTAATAACGTGCCAGTTCGAACGAGGAGTCGGCTTCAATGGCGCGTGCGTAGTGTCGCGCCGAGCGTTCCAGCACGGGCGTGGAAAGAATGCCCTTATGGTAATTGACGCCTTTGCCGAATTCTCTCAGCGCCTCCGGCACGGTGCTTCCGTGGCGGCCCATACGCTCTTGAGCGGTCTCGGAGACCGAGACGTTGAGGCTGGAGCAGATTCGCAGCGCTATTTCATCGACGGCGGCAACAAGGCCTTCCGTGGGGGCGTTGCTCTCGAACGTACTGTAAATCAGTCCCGACTCCGTGTCGATAAGCCTGACGGAGAGACGCCATGCGGTATCGTCGAAATAGTAGTTACCCCTGACCACGGTGGAGATGCCGAGACGCGTTCCCGCCGAACGGAGCAGGTCTTTGTCGAGGAATGGTGAAGAGGGCGCGCCAATCGCATCGAGCAGCTCCCCCATTCGCTCCCGGGGCAGCGTCAGGAACCCCCCTTCCTCAAGCTTCATCGAGAGGATTTCGGACAGCGCCATGCCCGTGGGCGCCGGGAGTTGGATTTCCCCGGCAACGTCGGAGAACGGCATCACCGCAATCGAGCGCTCCTGTTGTCCCGCTGCCGGAATGCAGAGGGCACAGAGAAACAGGCTCAGGCGCCTGGTGAAAAGGTTTCGTAGTCGCATACCGTGACGCCTGCCGGCGGTGGGGAGGAAGTGCACGGTGCCGCCAAAGCGGTTGTTCGACTCAATAATACCATGCTTCCCGGTCCCTCGGCAATGCCCGCCGATCGGCGGCGCGGAGTTTCCTCAACGGCGGCGACGCGCTCTACTTCGACAGTGTCCTGAACAAGTCCGGCGCGCGTTTGATGTCGTTGATCGATACGTAGAGGAAAAGAGCGATGAACAGGAAGATGAAGATACGGTTGATTATGGAATGGGCCCGGGCCGACAGCGGCTTACCCCTGATCGCCTCGATAATGAGAAAGACAATCATCCCGCCGTCGGTGATCACCAGCGGCAGGAGGTTCAGCACGGCCAGGTTCACGCCGATAAGCGCCATGAAATTGAGGATTGCCACCAGGCCCGCCGAGGCCATGGCCCCCGACATCTGTACGATACCGATCGGTCCCTGCAATTGACGGGCGGAGACCTCCCTGAAGACAAGCTTCTTGAGGATGACGAAAATCATGGCGGCGTATTCCCCGCATTTGTTCCATGCCATGACCGCCGCGCCGGAGACATTGTATTTGACCAGTCGCGTCGGCGGCTGCGCCATACCGATTCCGATAAGGTAGCGGTCCTGCTCCTTGTCGAAGCGTGGGTAGGCCCCGAGAGTGTCCGTTCCCTGGTCCCGTTTTACCACAAAGGAAAGGGGACCCGACGTTGAGTCCCAGTGCTCCACTATTTGCGAAAGCTGCAGCCACGAGTGAATACGGGTAGAGTCAATGGCTAGTACGGTGTCGGAGGGCCGGAAACCGGCGCTGTCGGCGGGCCAGTTCGGCTTTACGCTTCCGGCCACCGCCGGTGGTGCCGGGAGAATTCCGCCGGTTACCTGCCGGGGGACCCCGCTTTCGTCGGTTCCTCCCGTGGACACGTACCGCGTGAGCGTCTTTGATCCCCGCTTGACCGTAACCTCGTATGCCGGCTTCCCGCGCAGCATCATCTGTTCTATCTCTTTCCAGCTTTCGACCGCCGTGCCGTCGATAGAGACAACCGTGTCGCCGGGCGCAAGCTCGGCTTCGGCGGCCGAAGACCCTTTTTCGACCGAGCCGATCACGGGGCTGTCAAGATATTCCGGCTGCTGTACACCGATCATGAATGCTGCCCAGAGAAGTACGAAGGCGAAGAGGAGGTTGGCCACGGGACCGCTGAGCGCCACGAGTATTCGTTGCCATACCGGCCTGGAGGGAAACTCGTCGGCTTCCCCGGTTCCCTCCTCTTCGGGATTCTCTCCCGCCATGCGAACGTAGCCACCGAAAGGAACAGCGCTGATACGGTATTCGGTGTCGCCGCGGGTTACGCCGACGAGCCGTCTGCCGAAGCCCAGCGAGAAGGTCAGGACCCGGATCCCGCACCATTTGGCCATGAGGAAATGCCCGAGTTCGTGCACGAAAATCAACACACCGAGGACTATGAAACCTACGACCAGTGTCCGCAGGAGAGGGAGCATAGTTGGTACTACGTTTTGCATGATATCCAGCCGTCAGGAGTAAAGTGAGAGAATCCGGTTTCGTGTTTGGTTGTCGATCTCTTCGATAATAGTGGTGTCTTCGGCCGGGCCCGCGGTGTGCCCGTCCAACTCTTGATCGATAATGCGCGAAATGTCGGGAAACCCTATTCTTTCCTTGAGGAAAAGTCCGACTGCGATTTCGTTGGCGGCATTGAGGACAACCGGGGCGGTTCCTCCCATTCGGCCGGCCTCAATGCACAATCCCAGGCAGGGAAAATGATTCATATCGGGTTCATAGAAACTGAGGTTGGCTATTTCCGGGAGGTGAAGCCGCTTTCCGTGCAGGGGAAGCCGGTTGGGGTAGCTGAGAGCGTACTGTATCGGGAGTTCCATATCGGGTACGCCCAACTGGGCCATAACCGCCCCGTCATGGAATTCCACCATTGAATGCACAATTGATTGGGGGTGAATGCAGACGCGGAGCTTTTCGTAAGGAAGGTTGAACAAATGGTGAGCTTCGATGAGTTCGAAACCTTTGTTGACGAGCGTAGCGGAATCGATGGTGATTTTTGCGCCCATGGCCCACGTCGGATGGTCAAGGGCCTGGGCCGGTGTCACCTTTCGGAGGTTCTCCGGCGATATCTCGCGAAACGGGCCTCCCGAAGCCGTGAGAACAATTGATTCGATGTCTTCCCTCCGTTCGCCGGCCAGACACTGAAGAATTGCGCTGTGCTCACTGTCCACCGGGATCAACTCCGCACCGGTCCGGCGAACCGTAGCGCGGATCAGGTCGCCCCCGATCACCAGGCTTTCCTTGTTTGCCAGGGCTACTCGCTTCCCTCGCCCAAGTGCCGCGAGCGTGGGGCGGAATCCCGCCGCACCGACAAGGGCGTTGACCAGGATGTCGTAGTCGGTCTCGTTCGCCAACTTTTCCAGGCCCTCTTTCCCCCGTCGCAGGCGCACATCGCGGGCAAGCGACGAGTCGAATGCCGCTGCCGCCGCATCATCGGAGACACAGACGTCTCCCGGCCCGAATTCATCGATGATCGAAGCCAGAGTTTCCGTTTGTCGATGAGCGCTTACTCCCGCGAGCGTGAAACGCCCGGGGTTACGTCGTACGCAATTACACGTACTTGTTCCGATCGACCCGGTGGCGCCAAGGAGGAGTATGTTCATTGTGCGATGGACTCTGCGCTTCGAAGGCCCGGATTCATGTCAGGCCGTAGATCTTCTCGATCAGCAGAAAGAAAAGGTTCAATACCGGAGCGGTGAAAAACAGGCTGTCGAATCTGTCAAGCACACCGCCGTGCCCGGGGATCATATCCGAGACATCCTTGACTCTGAAATATCTTTTCATGAGCGATACCAGCAGATCGCCCGCCTGGGCGAACACGCCGATCAGCAGCCCCATCGATACTCCCAACCAGACGGGGACTGTTTCGACGGCGAAGAAGATCCATCCGGTCGAACCCAGGATCGTGGCCGTAAGAAGGCCCGCCACGCTGCCCTCGACGGTTTTGCCGGGACTGATGGAAGTCAGGCGGCGATGTCCCCAGCGATTGCCCGCGAAATAGGCGACCGTGTCACAGCCGAATACGGCCGCGCAGACCGTGAGGATGCCCGGTTGGCTCAACATGGCGTGTGCAACCCCGGCGCTGAACATCGTCTGGAACGGCTCCTGGTACAGACTGAGAAGCGAGATCCCGGCAAGATAAATGAACACTACGCCGCTGAAAAGCAGGCTTGCCCGGTGCCATTTGCTCCTCGTGGCTTTCCCCCACATGAAGGCTTCGGCGGCAACAAGTATGAGAAGACCGTACGTATCGAGATGGGCACTCAGGGAGATTGAAGGAACGAGGTAAGACAGAAACTGGAACCCCAGCCAGGGGTAGATGATCCAGAAGCCGTTGCGGCGGTAAATGATCCTCAACATGCGAAGGTATTCGGAGCAGGCGACAAACACCACGATAATTATTGTCAGCTCACCCACAAGGATTCTTCCCGCCCCGACCCCCGGGGCAAGACCCGGGAGTCGCGAAGGAACGACCGAGATCCGGGAGTTGATGAGCCACCAGCCCAGAGGAATTGCCCAGGCCGCGAAGATGAGCCGTTTTCGAAGGTCGCCGGCCGGCATTAATTTTCCTTTACCTTACCGAAACGTCTCTCCCGGTGAGAAAAATTCTCCAGGGCGTTGACCAGGCACTCGCGGTTGAAATCGGGCCAGAGCACATCCGTGACGTACAATTCGGTATAGGCGCATTGCCAGAGGAGGAAATTGCTGATGCGCACGTCACCGCCGGTACGAATCATGAGTTCCGGATCCGGATAGGGGGCGCTGTAGAGGTATTTGCGGAAGGCCTGTTCATCAAGCTCATCGATCAGCTCCGGATTCTTCAGACTGTCGCGGGCGAACGCCCTGGCGGCACTGACAATCTCGCTTCTTCCCCCGTAGTTGACCGCCAGGATGAGGTTGAGCCCGGTGTTGTCGGCGGTGTGCCGGATTCCACGCAACAGCTCCGACCGTGATTTTTTCGGCAGTACCGTCAGGTCGCCGATCGCATGAAGCCGGACGTTGTTCTCGTTGAGACTATTCACTTCCTTGCGGATCATTTCGACAAGCAGGTCCATGAGCATCGATACTTCAAGACGAGGTCGACCCCAGTTCTCCGCCGAGAAAACGTAGATGGTAAGGTACTTGAGTCCTAATTCACCCGCGGCCCGTACTACTTCTCTCGTTGCATCGGTTCCCGCTCGATGGCCGGCGCTGCGGGGAAGACCCCGTTTCCTGGCCCACCGACCGTTGCCGTCCATTATGATCGCAATATGCTCGGGAATTACCATGATCGGGAAGCCGACGAGGAGGAATGCCTTTCGAGTGGTGAGAATTTCAGGGAGTTCTAAAATATATGTTCGAAAAGGACGGTCACGTGCCCGGGACGATGCTACGATCGTTGCGAATCCGCACCGAACACCCGAAGAGTACCCCGCGGTCATTCCCGAACCGCTGAATTCGTGCGGCGCAACGGGGACGCGGGCGTGGAGGAGACCGTCGAATGTGTGCGCCGTCCCGAGCCAGTGCCGCGGTTCAGCCGCGAAAAAGGTCCGACTGCCCCGACTCCTCAGGTGTCCAGGACTTCCTTCTCCTTCAGCTCCAGCAGAGAATCGATTTTCTTCATGAAATCGTCGGTGAGCTTCTGAATCTCGCCGAGGGCTTTCTTCTGCTCGTCCTGAGAGATGTCCTTGTCCTTTTCCGCCTTCTTCAGGTTCTCGTTGGCGTCTCGCCTGATATTGCGCACCGCGATTCGTGCCTCTTCCGTCAACTTCTTACAGCTCTTGAACAGCTCTTGCCGACGTTCTTCGGAAAGGGCGGGGATAGGGACGCGGATCACGTTACCGTCGTTCTGTGGATTCAACCCGAGTTCGGAGCTCCTGATCGCTTTTTCCACGGTTGGCAACATGGTCTTTTCCCACGGCTGGATTACCACCAGACGGGCTTCGGGAATCGAAATCGCGGCAACCTGGTTGATCGGCAGTGACGAGCCGTAGTAGTCGACTTTTACCGAATCGAACAGCGACGGATTGGCGCGTCCGGTCCTTACGTGGGAGAACTCTCTTTTCAAGTTGTCTATCGCTTTCTGCATCCGTGCGGCAGCATCCTGCCGGGTAGATTCAATGGCCGCCATTGCTGAAACCCTCCTTTGAAACAATTGACCCCACGGGCTCTCCGCTCACACACCGGCCCAGATTGCCTTCCTCCGTGAGGTCGAACACGATTATGGGAATGGCGTTTTCCCTGCAGAAGGAAAGTGCGGTAATGTCCATGACACGCAGGTTGCGACCGATCGCTTCGTCGTAGTCGAGACGGTCGAAGCGTTTTGCATGGGGGTTGGTGACGGGGTCACGGTCGTATACTCCGTCGACTTTGGTTCCCTTCAACAAGACTTCGGCGCCGAGTTCCGCGCATCGGAGTGCGGCGGCGGTATCGGTCGTGAAGTAGGGATTGCCCGTGCCGCAGGCCACGATTACCACGTCTCCACGCCCCAGGGCCTCAAGGGCCTTTTCTCTGACGAAAAACGGAGCGGCCTTCTCGACGTGGACGGCACTGAAGACCGAGGTTGGTGTCGACCGGGCCTGGAGAAACTCCTTGAGGGCCAGAGCGTTGATCAGCGTCGCAAGCATTCCTATCATATCGCCCGCTGCCCGGCCGATGCCTCCGCCGGTACCGGCCGCGCCCCGAAAAATGTTGCCTCCTCCCACCACAAGGACAATCTCCGAGCCGCCGCGGCTCAACGCCGCAACCTCATCGCAGATTCCTCCGGCGCGTGATGAATCGATACCGTGTCCGGAAGTACCCGCCAAGGCCTCACCGCTGAGCTTCAGCACTATCCTCCGGTATTTCACAGCCGGTTACCTCTACTCTTCCGAACCGAGTTCGTAGCGGACAAAACCCCGCACCGTTATGCCGCTTTCCACCGCCTTCTCGGTCTGGGCGATTCTGTCCTTGACGGCGCGGTCGGGCTCGCGAATGTATGGTTGTTCGACAAGGACCGATTCTTTGTAGAATTTTCCCAGCTTACCCTCAACGATCTTGTCCCAGATCTTTTCCGGTTTTCCCGAGTTCTGAACTTGCGTCAGATAGATTTCACGTTCCCGCTCGATGATTTCGGCGGGGATTTGTTCCCGCGAGGACGCAAGCGGGTTGGTTGCGGTTATCTGCATCGCCAGTTCCTTGCCAAGCTCGGCAACCTCTTCTTTGTCGAGCGCTTCCTGCTTATCGACGGCCAGCTTCACGATAACTCCCAATCGGCCGTTGCCGTGGACGTACGACGCGAGTCGCTCCTTCGACGGATCGAACTTTTCTACACGAAAACGCCGGAAGGTTATCTTCTCGCCGATTTTGCCCATGAGTTCGACAATCCGTGCTTCTACCGTTTCGCCTCCGAATTTCTCCGAGGTCAGTTCTTTTGCCCGGGCAATGTCGGCGGGCTTGTTGTGTTCAAGGAGCCTTCCCAATTCGTCGACAAACGCCAGGAAGTCCTCATTTCTGGCCACGAAATCGGTCTCGCAGTTGACCTCGTAAATGAGCCCGCTGTCGGGACCGATCGTAACGACAATTTTGCCCTCATTGGCCGATTTTCCGGCACGTTTCGCGGCAGTGGCTTCGCCCTGTTTTCTGAGGTTGTTGACGGCCTCTTCCATATTGCCCCCCGTTTCCACCAGGGCCTTCTTGCAGACCATCATCCCCAGTCCCGTCGCTTCGCGGAGTTGCTTGATCTGTTCAACGGTAACCGACATATTTGCTCTCCTTTTTCTCCATTCACGTTGTTCGCAATCGACGGCCGGACTGGGTCGCCGGATTCGCCGGAGTCAGTCTTCTTCGGACTGTTCCACCATCTTCTTTCGTACCACTCGTCGTTTTCTGACCGGCTCTTCTTCCGCCTTCGGTTCGTTCTCCTTGCCCTGTTCTTCGGATTCGGGTTTTTCAGCGGGCGCGGGCTCCGCCTCCGCCGTCATTTCTTCCGAAGACACCTCTCCCGAAGCTTCGGCGATTACATCGGCCACCGCCTTCGTAATCAGCGATACCGACTTGAGCGCGTCGTCGTTTCCGGCGATCGGGTACGCAATCTCTTCGGGGTCGCAATTGGTGTCCACAATCGCCCCGATCGGAATACGCAGCCTCCGTGCTTCGGCAATGGCGATGTGCTCCTTGAGAGTATCGACAACATACACAAGAGCGGGCAGACGTTTCACGTTGCGTATTCCCGAGAGTACCATCAGGAGTTTCTGCTTTTGTTTGGTCAAAGCCAGAGCTTCCTTCTTGGGAAGCGCTTCGAATGTTCCGTCCACTTCCATGGTCTCGATCTTCTCGAGCTTCTTGATGCTTTGACGGATTGTCTGGAAATTGGTGAGCATCCCCCCGAGCCACCGTTCAGTCACGAAGGGCATTCCGCAGCGCTCGGCTTCCTCGCGCACGCAATCCTTTATCTGCCGCTTGGTTCCGACAAAAAGGACTTTCCCGCCGCGCCGGACTTCCTCCCTGACCCGGGCGAGGAACCTGTCGAGGCCCTGCAGCGTTTTGTTGAGGTCAACAATGTAGATACCGTTGCGCGGGCAGAGAATGTAGCGTTTCATCTTCGGGTTCCAGCGCTTTGTCTGGTGACCGAAATGGGTACCCGCTTCAAGCAAATCCTGGAGGGAGACAGGGGACATGGTATACTCCTTTGCAGAGGGTTAATCGTTCACCGCACTCGACACGGAAGGTTACTCCCCACCCCCGAGGAGCACCCGCCTCCCGCTCATGCGGTGTGCGTCGGTTTGTACTACAGTGACACTATTCGGGGCACTGTCCGGCAAAGACGCGACAGTTACCGTTTCGAGAACTGGAAGCGTTTGCGAGCACCTGCCCGTCCGTATTTTTTCCGCTCGACAACACGGGAGTCTCGCGTAAGAAATCCGCCCTTGCGCAGCGTCTTGCGGTAATCCTCACTGACCATTCCCAGGGAACGAGACGCGCCGAGCCGCACCGCGCCCGCCTGACCGCTGAGGCCTCCACCGTGTACCTTGGCTACAAGATCGAAAGAAGCACCGGCCTTGAGGGCGTCGAAGGGCTGTTCCACCTCCCGAAGAAGAGAGTCGCTCTTCAGAAACTCCTTCATCGGCTGGCCGTTGATAATGCGGTTGCCTTTTCCCGACTTGATAATGACGCGTGCTATGGCGCGCTTGCGCTTGCCGGTTGCCGAATACATGTTGTCCACGTGTTGCTCTCCTGCCTTTCTCCGGACTGTTGCCGGCCCTTCAATTACCACTCCATCGGTACGGGTTGCTGCGCGGAGTGAGGATGCGTGTCACCGGGGTAGACATGGAGCTTCTTCAGCATTGCCCGTCCCAGCGTGGTCTTCGGCAGCATCCCCTTCACGGCATGTTTTACCACCGCGGTTGAGTCCATACTCATCTGCTCCGCAAACGTCCTGGTCTTCCCCCCGCCGGGATAGCGGGAATGCCGGAAGTACTTCTTCATTTCTTCCTTGGTCCCCGAAACCCGTACCTTGTCTGAATTCAGTACAACGACATGGTCTCCATGATCCTGGTTCGGTGAATAGGCCACCTTCCCCTTCCCCGAAAGCATACCGGCTATTCTGCCGGCAAGACGTCCCAGAATCATATCGGCGGCGTCGACCGTGTACCACCGTCGACTGATCGATTCGGTATTGACTACTTTGGTCATCATGGTTTCACATCTCCGGTGCCGGCATGAGAGCCGATTGAAATAAACTTATATAAAATAACACATAACCCGGGGATGCGTCAAGATGTTATATTACCACATCGAGATTTTCCGGATGTCTTTGTTGTCGCACCCTATGTTTGCCCACCATCATCATACCGATTTTCTCCCCGTCGAAAAGCTCCTCGCATCCAAGGATCGTGCCGGGGCGGGAGTCAGTCTCGTAATCCCTGCCTACAACGAGGCGGAAACCCTGCCTGCCCTGGTCGGTACCATTCGCCGTGAACTGGTGGAGAGAATTCCTCTGCTCGATGAACTCGTTGTGATGGATTGCATGTCCACCGACGACACGGCCTCCCGTGCCGGGGATGAGGGGGCGGCCGTCTATTGCCTGAATCATGTCCTCCGCGACTATCCGGTCGGTCCCGGGAAGGGGGCGGCCCTGTGGAAATCGCTTTTCGTTACCACGGGCGACATCCTGGTCTGCGTGGATGCCGATATCACCGATTTCGACACCCGGTTTGTCTACGGCCTCCTGGGTCCGCTTCTGACGGAGGAGACGATCTCGTTCGTGAAGTCACACTACGCCAGGCCACTCGTGCTGGACAATAATGCGTTTGAGCAGCATGGCGGGAGAGTTACCGAAATCCTCGTCAGGCCCATGCTCTCGGCTTTCTATCCCGAAGCTTCAAGGATTTACCAGCCGCTTTCGGGGGAGTACGCGTTCCGCCGAAATCTGATCGAAGAGATTCCCTTTTCTCACGGCTATGGCATTGAAATCCAGCTTCTTCTGAGCGTGCTGCGAAAAGTTGAGCCCTCTGCCGTGTGCCAGGTCGACATGGATGAGCGCCGTCACCGAAACAGGCCTCTTGGGGAGCTTACTACCATGGCTTTCGGGATACTGCAAACCCTTATGCGCAACCTTCAGGAGGACGGACTGGTCCTCCTGAACCATCCGCTGCGTGAAACACTGTTTGCCGCCGGTGGGGACGGGTGGCGTGATCGCGAAGTGCGGGAGGTTGAACTCCCGCCGGCACGGACCGTCCGTGCCGATCAAGAACCGGCAACGGAGGCTGCCCTGTGAACACGATTTCGCTTGCACTGATTGTCGCCGCGATTCTTGCCGTTGTCGGCCTGCTCGTCCTGCTCAGAGCCCTGCGCATGCCGGCGGAATATCGGGAGAATCAGAAGAAACGGAATGCGATCAGAAAGAAACTGATTCAGCGGGAACACAGCAATTCTTCCTGACGGTTGCACGGCGCGTTGTCGCATTGTTTCCGCGGGTACGGAGACGGAAACTCCCGGCGGGATAATGAAATGCGTAAGCATGCGTGTGACAGGTACGGGAAGACGAGGGCTACTCAATGCTGAGCATTGCCGTTGCCTTCTCCACTTCGTCTTCTATGTCATCCAGCAGCGGCCCCAGAGCGAGACCGGCGAAACCGAGATCGTCCCACGCGCGTTCCGACACCCGCGGGATCTTGTTGTCCCCGCCGCTGCCGTGATCAAGGGCGCGAACCAGAATGTCCGCTACATGTGCGGCCGCCGCGGTGTCACGGTGGTTGCCGGCGGACAGGGGAGCGTGGTGGTAGCGGATAGCGGCCTGAAGATCAACGGGAAGATTCCAGTGGCGTGCCAGGTGGGCACCGATTTCCTGGTGGTCTACGTTGGGCAGAACCTCGCGTTCGGCATCGATGAACAATACGTTTTTTTTCTTGACAACGTCGAGTATCGCGTTGAATTCCTCGGGGCAGTACTGGCAGAGCACCACCTTGCCGATATCGTGAATCAGCCCGCCGATGAAGCATTGTTCACGGTCGCCCATCTTCAGATGTCGTGAGACAGCCTGTGAGGCGGCTCCACACGCCGCACTGTGGATCCAGAATTTCTCCATATCGAAATCCGGGTTGCCGCCGCCTCCCCTGCGGAAAAAGTCCAGGATAGATGCCGTAAGCACGACATTCTTCACGGTCGAAAACCCCAGAATGACAATTGCGTGAGTGATCGTGCTGATTCGGCCGGGGAAGCCGTAGAAGGCGGAATTGACCAGTTTCAGCACTTTGCTTGCAAGAGCCTGGTCAGTGGTAATGGCCTTTCCGACTTCTTCGGCGGAAGTCTGGGGATTCTGCAGCAGGCGGGTAATCTTCTCCAGTACCGTCGGCAGGGTCGGGATACTCGAGATCCGCTCCAGTTTATCGCGCATGCGTTGTTCGGAGATTTGCACGTGGCCTCACGATCCCCTCTTGATCCGGTGCTGGGTTGCGGCAACGAAGATCTTCTTCATGATCGGATGCCCGGCAACATCGGCGAATTTCTTCTCCAGGAGCCCCGTGATTTCGTCGGGCGAGACCTTGACGGCGTTATGCGGCTGCTCGTCCTCCGCTTCGCCTTCCACGTAGATGAACGTGATGTCCCAGTTTTTCAAACGCCGGGCCGTGAATGGGGTGAGGGTCGCCCCCTTTTGCAGCAGCACGTTTCCCGATCGCCCCCGTACTTCCCTGGCGAGGGTCATCTCCTGATCGACCTGATCGACCGGAACACGCTTCATACATCCGTCCTGCTCATCCGCTGAATCTCCTCTCCGCGGGGGAGGATTGTCTCGAAATCCCCTCCCCCCTGTTCTTACATAGTAGTATAATTTAAATTATTCTCTGTCCGCCAACCCGGCAAACCGTTTTTCACGGGATGGTTTTTTGCAGTTACCGGCCGGAACCACTTTTCGATCATGGCCTTTGTGGGTGGCGTCTCTTGCGGTACGCACTCCGGCGGAGAGCCTGATTTCCCAGATTGGATGGCGCAAGGCCGATGCCCGCGTGATCTTCGCGCTCCTCTCCCTGGGGGCGGGAATACTCCTCATTCTGGTTGTCTTTCACCTTCGACGTAAGCTTCGGGAGCGGGCCTCGTTTCGAGAACTCTCGGATCATCTCTTCGCCGAAGAAGTCGGGCGGCACAAGCTCACGGAGCCCGAGGCCCGCAAGCTCAGACACCTTGCCGCTCACCGTGAGAATGTCCAGCCTCACATACTCTTCCAATCCATTTCGCTGTACGAGCGGTGCGTCCACGATGAGATCCGGGCTCTGGAAGCCGATGCGGTTGCCGAAGACCGCCGTCAACTGGAGGAGTCGCTTCTCGCCGGAATTCGCAGAAAACTTGGTTACAACTATCTCCCGCTGGAACACCCGCTGGTGTCCACGAGGAACATCTCGGTGGGTCAGGCGGGATCCCTCTTCGGCAAAAGCCACAGGACCCCCATTATACGGAGAGCTGTTGTGGTGGAGAACAACGAGTTCTTTCTGGGCTTTCAGTACGATGTGGAGAAAGAGGAAACCTATCGCATATTTCCCGACAACGAAATCAAGTTTGCATTCGCCCGGCGCAACGACGGAGTCTACGGGATTCCCCTGAGAGTCTTGCGGGCCGACGGTGACGGAACAATCCGGACGTCGCATACCCTGGAGTTGAAGCGGAATCAGCTTCGTCAGTTCGTACGGATCGAAGTTTCGATGCCGGCGAAGTTCAGGCTGCTCAAGACGGCGAATCCCGAGAAGAGCGAGATCTCGAAGGGAGAGTCGGTTGACGTGCGTCTCTCAGACATCAGCGGAGGCGGACTGAGTTTTCTGTGCGAACGTTCGCTGAAGCCCGGGGATGTAGTCTCCATGAGTTTCGGCCTTCCCGGAAAGAGCTTCGCGGGCATTGCCGGACAGATTGTTCGTACCAGCCTTCAGGAGGGCAAAACCGCCACGCATTTCCGCCACCATGTGAAGTTCCTTAAAGTGGAACCCGTGAAGCAGGAGAGGATTGTCCGGTTTGTGTTTGAAAAGCAGCGGCAGGTCAATCAGTGGCGATAGGCGGGGCTCGAAGCGCGGCCCGGCGTCCTTCTATATATTTTTGAGATGCCGAAGGCCTATGGTACGATTCTTGAGCGGGGGGTGCCGATGAGCATGTCGACGAGGGGAATCAATCGTCGGGGCGGCATTGTGCTGCGTGTCGTGATGATCGCGGCAAGCCTGATTGTCGTGGCGATGATGATCGTTATCCTCCTGCGCAGGCAGCATCGGAACCAGGAAGTCTCTCACCGCAAGGCACTTCAGGTTGCAGAGTTGGGATTGCAGCGCTCGCTGCAGCGGCTCAGCCGTTCGCCCTCGATCCTGCCCCGGAACCCCAGGGTGGAAGCCGACGAAGGTTGGTACAAGGTCGAGACCGAAAGGTCGGAGGTCGGTGACACGACTCTAGTGGAGGTTACCGTCGAGGGCCACTACGGTCGTGTTGCCCACACCTTGACATGTGTCCTTTCGCTTTCCGAGGCCGACGGGGATTCGGTCTGGGTCAAGCGCGCACTCAAATAACTCCCGTCATCCGTTTCGCGTTGGTTCGTCCCTGCGCACGTGCGGCGCGGGCGCAAAGCGTTCGTCCGGACCGTTGCATGAAGGTTGACAAAAGCCAAGCCCTTGTTCGACGGCATGCATTCGGCAAAGCGGACCCGAGACAACAGCCGAAACAAGATATGGTATTTCCGTGCCGAATTTCCGGCAGATATGGGGGGGCGGAAGGGCTCTGGAAGGCTTGAAATGATTTTTGTATTGACAAAACCGGGGAAAAGTGCTACAAATTGTATTGTAACCCGGCGAGATGTTTTCAGTTAGACGGAATCGGTGATTCCGAATATCCGTAACGTATCCGCAGTTGACTTTTCATCACCGGGTTGGACGCGAGCCTGCGATGAACATGCTTCAGAAACTCAGGGGAGAATCTTCGACGGCGGGCCTGGATATCGGGACCCACTCGATCAAGCTGGTGAAGATACGCCACCTGAAGGAAGGGAAGCTGCTGGAGGCGGCGGGGATCAAGGAAGTACCCGAGGGCACGATCGAAGGAAGCGAGATCAAGAACCGTGAAGCGCTCGTGGATGCGATCACGACCCTTGTGAATCAGTGCGACCCCGGCATTGTCGAAGTGGTCATCTCTATGTCGGGACATGGAATCATCTCCGACAAGTGCACGTTCAAGATCGATCCCGGCGAGAACACCGAAGAGCTTATTCTGTGGGAAGCGGGTCAGCGAAGCCCGTTTGACGTGGACGATATCACGCTTGACTATCGTATTCTTCACCGCGAGGAGCAGAGTAATGAGGTTGAAGTGCTCCTTGTAGCGGCGAAGAACCAGATCATGCAGAGCTACATTGACCTGCTCTACGATTCCGGCCTCAAGCCGGTCCTCGTTGACGTCGACGCGTTTGCGCTGAACAACTGCTATGCCCTCGAATCGGAAGGGCATGCCGAACCCGGTGTGGCGATGCTTCTGAATGTCGGTCACGATTTGACGAATGTGACCTTCGTGAAGGAAGGGTTGTATCACTCGACACGCGACATCTCGACCGCGGGAGACTTCTTCTGTCGAACCATTCAGCGGAACCTCGGCCTGAACAAGGAAGACGCGCTTGGGTTGATGAAGGGGAACAACGACAAGAACGTGGACACCGATCTGTACAAACGGAGTGTCGAGTATGCGGCCGAAGAGCTTTCGTCGGGAATAGACCTTGCCTTTTCGTATTTCAAGAGTTCGGAAAAGAGCGATGCGGTCGACAAGATCATCATGAGCGGAGGCGGGGCCTATATCGAGGGGCTTGCGGAGCTGCTGGAAAAGCGCTACGAGACCACGGTCCAGGTTTCCAACCCGCTGACCGCTCTGCAGTACGATCCGGAACTGTTCGGATCCAGGGACCCGGGGGAGTTCTCGGCACTGTTGAGTGTCGCGGTGGGCCTGGCACTGCGAAAGGTACAATGATCGTATGATCGAACGAATAGAAATCAACCTTCTACCCGCGGAATACCGTGTCCACAAACGGTCAATCAAGCTCCAGCGGGAAGTAGTCTACCCCGCGCTGGCTTTCGTCGGGTTGTGGCTCGGCCTGTGGATGTGGTCTACCGCTCGCGAGGGGCGAATCACCGCCGTTACCAACGAGATTACCGCGATTGAGAAGAAGATTGACGACAACAAACACATAAAGAAGGAGATCAACAAGCTCAGAAAGGATCGCACGGTTATCCGGGAAAAGATTCGCGCGCTGCAGAGAATCAGCGTCAACAAGGCGAAATGGGTTCGGCTCATGGAGATTCTCTCGGCCGAACTTCCACCGTTTACGTGGCTCAGCTCGGTCCAGGAACGCGGCTCCGAGGATCGCTCGATGCTGCGCATGACGGGGAGCACGTTCTCGTTTCCGGAAGTGGCCACGCTAATGACGGGGTTGACCGGTACGGAGTACATCACATCGGTGGATCTGGCCAATATCGCTCAGCAGTCGGGAGAGAATCCGTCCTATGTTTTCAGCTTGACCGCCACGGTTAACCCGGATGTGAGTCTGGACAAGGAGTCCGACTGATCCCGGGGGCCCGGGGGAATAGACTCTATGGATTTCTCGAAAATTGACTTCAAGAGCCCGCGCGTACGAAATGCAGCGATTGTGGCGGTGATCGGGATTGCCGGGGCTGCTTACTGGCACCAGGGTATCTTCGTGAAGCAGGGGGTTCGGCTCGATGAGTTGGAAGGAAAACGGGACAAGGCTCAGAACGAACTCAACAGCATACTTGCCATGAAGCCGCAGCTTAACAAGTTGCGGAAGGACATTGAAAACGGACAGAAGGAACTCGATTCGCTCAAATCGATTTTCCCCGATCAGAAAGAGATTCCCAAGTTGATACGCGAGATTACGAAGGTGGCGAAGGCGTCGCAGATCTATACGGTGAAATTCAGTCCGCTGCCCGATGTCCAAAAGGAATACTATGTGGAAAACCGGTATAATCTTTCGGTGGCCGGACGGTATCATCGGCTCGCAAAATTCTTCAGTTTCCTGGCCAATCTGCCGTTGCTGATCAATTTGAGCGACGTAAGCATTGCCGCTACGGGAGAGGCGGCCAAGCTTACCGATCTTGAGGAAAGCACGGCCATTGATGATCTGCCGACCATAACGGCGTCCTTTAAACTGACGACATTTTCGTCGAAGAAGTAGACTGTCGAAGGAGGAAGATACGTGAGCGGTAGGGCGACAATTCTGCAACGATCCACCTTGCGACTGCGGCGAGCGGTGTTGGGACTCGTGGCTGGAGCGGCCGCCTGCAGCGGGGCATCGGCGGTACTGAGTGATTGCCGTGTGATCACGGGCCCGCGAGGGGTTGTTGTCGTGCTGGAGGCCGACGGGCGCTTCGGGCTTGCGGGAAGAGTTCAGAAGAAGCGCGGCGGCGCAAGTGTGTTTCTGGAGGTATCCGACGCGATTTACGGGCTTGAAGCTCATACCTTTCGAGCGTTTCCGAAACATTTCCCCGTGAGCAGGATAACAGTCAAGGATGCGGTTGCCGAGTCGTCGATCCTGCTTCAGATAGACATGCAACTCCCGCCGCCGCCGGGGCTTCGTCTCAAGCAGAAGGGGAACCAGTGGCTTGCGATGTTGAGTAGTCGCCCACAGCCCGCCCTGGAATGGCGGGCGCCACGGAGCGGGACGAGCTCCGCGGAGCCGAAGCGTTCGTCTCCCACGCCCTCGGCGTCGGCCTCCAGGCCCCCGCCGTCGGCCGCGAAACCCGCGGCCTCATCGCGGAAGACGGCGGCCGCTTTGCCGAAGAAGCGGCCGGTGCGGCAGGAGACCGGGAAGAGAAAGGTCGCAAGCGACAAGTCCAGTCTTGTCATGCTTACCGATCTGGTTCATCTCTGCAGGAACGACGTGGAGCTGGTGCAACTGCATTTCTCGCGCGAAGTCAGCCACCGCACCAGGCGGGAGAACGGGAAGTACATGATTGCCCTGCCCGATGTCATATCGGGGCTTTCGGAATCGGCCTATCGGCCCGGCAATTCACTTCTGGTCGATTCGCTTATACTCAGGGAGCGCACGGAAGGTGCGAAGAACTGGCTGCTGGTGACGATTCATACGGGTTCGGGTGAGAGTACGCCCCTGACGGCTTTTCGGGGAGACCGGATAGATGTGTTCGCCGCCAGGCCTCCGGACAAGACGGGGTTCTCGATGTGGTCGGCGCGGGGGGGAGAACGCGTGGCCGCGGAGTTCGTGAAGCTTCCGCGACACACTGCAGATCTGGCCGCTCTCAAGAAAAAGGCGAAAGACGCTTCGCGAAAGGACCTGGCAAAGAAGGAAACATTCACGGTGGCCTCGGCGCGGGCCGGGGATGTCGGGAGCAAGCCCGGGGCGGGTACGAAGCGTGAAAAGGGCGGCGAAACGAAAGAGGACGACGGCAAGAAGGTCGAAGACGGTGGGAAGCAACCGGCGGCCGCACCCGCCCCGCCTCCGCTTCCGGACGAGCAGCCCCCCGACCCGCTTGAGCCGCGGACGCTGGTAGTCATGAAAGACAAAATCAACATCCGGAATGAGCCTTCGACCCGCTCCAGGGAGTCGGTAATCACACAGCTTTCCCTGGGCACAATCGGCCACGTGAAGCAGCGGAAGAATTCATGGGTTTTCCTTGAGACACCCTCGGCCGAAGGGTGGGTGTACGCGTCGCTGTTGCGGGACAGTGCGAAGGTACCCGAAGCGATATGGGAGGAGGTACGGGCGCGGGAAATCGCCGCTGAGGAGGCGCGGTTGCGGGAAGCGGAAAAGAAGGAAGCGGTCGCGGCGGCGAAAGCCGAGATGCCGGCATCCGGTTCTTCGGAACCCGGAGTGCCTGAACCTGGGGTGTCGTCGGCCGATGCCGAGTCATCGAAGCCCGAGACGACTACCGTAGTCGAACAGGAGGAGAAAACCCCCCGGACCATCACCTACCGTGTTCTTGGACGGGATCCATTCATACCGCTCCGAACAAAGGAATCCGACACACTCGTTGATCCGCAGAAAGCGCGACTGGTGGGAATCCTTTACGATGAAACCGATCGTCTCGGGCTGCTGGAAACTACAGCCGGAGGAAAGCGTGCTTTTGCCGTGCGGGAGGGAGACCGGGTGGAAAAGGGCCGGGTTCTGAAAGTACGACCGGACGAAGTCGTCTTTCTGCTTACCGAGATGGGGATTTCGCATACCTACATATTGCGGCTTGCACCGCCGACACGTAATCCTTACGGCAATGAACCCCGGGAGCATGATCGGCAGGGGACGCCGGAAGAATCCCTGTCGTCGGCCGGCCTCGAATCGGGCTCCACCATTTCCGGGCAGACAACCAGCGAGGTAACCCATGAAGGCGAGTAGACTTCTACGGGCCTTGTCGCGGTGTACGGTAGCGGCACTATGCGCCGCAACCGTGGTCACGGCGTTCGAGGCAATGGAACTTCAGGAGAGGGAAACATTCGGAGGGGCATACGGCCCTGTCCAATCGGAATCAACTGAAATGTCCCGGGATCAGGTGTATGCCCGATGGATCTGGCACGACGCCGACGTGCATTCCGTGTTCCACGAACTCTCTAAAATCGCCGGTATCGATATCGTTGTTTCCGATCGCGTAGGCGGCACCGTCACGTTGAATGTGACCAACAAGACATGGAAAGACGTGTTCAATATCGTTTGCAAGCTTCGAGAGCTGGTGGCCACCAAGGAGAAGGAATACATTTTCGTTCAGACCTATCAGGAGATGCAGAGCAAACGCATCGAACAGGCAAGCGGGGCTCAGCAGGTGGAGCAACTGAGTCCTCTGGAAAGGGAAATTATTCGGATCAGCAATGTGGAGGCGAATGAGATCAGCGCTTCAATCCAGGAACTCCTCTCCGAAAGGGGGAAGGTGAGCGTCGTGGAGCACACCAACGCCCTGATCGTTTTCGATACGCGCGCCAATATTGCTCAGGTACGCGACATGGTCAGCAAGCTCGATGTGGAAACCGAACAGATCTCGATATCCGCGAAGATCATCGAAGTCAGCTCAAGCTCGTTGCAGAATGTTGGGGTACAGTGGGGCTTTTTCGGCGACGTCGGTGGGACGCCGGCATCGGTCGAACACGTGCCCGAGGGCGCTCCGATTGTCTCCAATCCTCTTGAGCGTCTCACGTACGGGGTCCTGCAGTCGGACCGTCTGGCTCTGACGCTGGAATACCTGTTTCAGGAGAGTGAAGGGGAAGTTGTTGCGCAGCCCAGCATTATGACACTGGACAACAAGGAGGCCTCGATCTTCATGGGCAGCCGGATTCCGCTCATATCCAAGGATGAGGCCGGGAACAATGAGGTGGTTTTCGAGGAGGCGGGGACCGAGCTTACCGTCACACCTCATGTCACCGACGGTCGGCGGATCATGCTGGATATCAACGCCAAGAAGGAATCGCCCGATGCCACCGGAAACATCCAGAGCCAGGAGGCGCAGACCAGCGTTGTGGTCAGCAACGGCGAAACCGTGGTTATCGCCGGACTCACTTCCAACGAAAACCAGACGACCGAGGACGGGATTCCGTTCTTGAAGGATCTTCCCCTGATCGGTCACCTGTTCAAGCGTTTGGGCGACAGAGTGGACAAGCGTGATCTTGTGATTTTTGTGACACCACACGTGATACAGAAGCAAATCGAGAAAATATCCGCTGAGACGGAATCGCCCGCTCCGTCCATGGGCGATTCCCTTTCTTTCGCGGAGTAATTCCGCAAGCCCGCTTTGCGGCGGGGAGGCACACAATGATGCGAACCCGAAGGGGGAGGGCCATGAGAGCTGTACTCGTCGGTATTGCCGTCGCTTCCGCCCTGGTCGTTGGAGGGTGTTCAACCAACAGAATCGAGCTGGAGAACCAATCGGGGGGTTCGGTGACATTTGTGTTCCGGGGGAAGCAGTACAGCGTTTCGCAGGGCGCGAGCAGAAACATTGAAGATATTCCCAACGGCGCATTCGAGTACGGAACCGACTACAAGCCGCCGGCGGGAGCGCAAAGCTCCACGGAGCAGGGGCCCGTGAGTGGTACCCTTACGTTCCAGAAAGACCAGACCGAATACGTATTCTTCTACGGCTCCACGTATCTCGGCGGCAAATATGTCCTGACGCTTGCCATTTCGAGTTCGAATCGGGTCGGTGATCTCTGAACGCACCGCTGCAGGCGCCGTTCCGCCTGTCGGTATGCCCCTCCCATTATGCACAGTCCTCTTTCACGCCTTCCTCCACTGCGGGCGCCCCTTT
>CAZNDN010000016.1:0-19397 GCA_964571815.1 uncultured Fibrobacterota bacterium
CCACAAGGAGGAGTTTCATGAATACTCATCTTCTTGAAACCAACGACGTGATCCGCGGTTCGGTGACCGCGGCAAAGCCGGTGCACACGGCACCCGACTCGCTCGTCCTGGAGTCATCGGCGGCGCTCAGTGCGCACAAGTCCATTTCGTCGGGCGACAGCGCCATGATGGAGCGGGCGGGCACGGCAGGGGTCGGCGGCAGCGCCGGCGGGCGCGTACGAATCGATCTGCTTTCTGACACCATGCTCCGGGTCCGCTACGCCGAGGGGGAGACGATCCCCGAGAACAACACGCCCATGGTTGTCGGCGCCTTCGACGGCCCCTCGTCGTCGAAATGCGACACCTCCGATACGTCGATCACGCTCAAAACCCCCCGCATGAGCGTGAAAGTCGGACTTGAGCCTTTCGCTTTCGAGGTGTGCGACGGCAACGGGATGCGCCTGTGCGCGGTCGGGGGACCGGAGAAAAACAATTTCGCCTACTGGGATGCGTTCAATACGGGCGTGAATCGCACCAGGGAAGGATCGCTGCCCATCGCCACCGAGTGCTTTTCGCTCCACCCCTCTGAAGCAGTCTATGGATTCGGCGAGAAATTCATCAGGCTCAACAAGGTCGGCCAAACCATCGATCTTGACATGAACGACGGCCGCGGGGTGACCACGCCGCGTACCTACAAGAACATCCCCTTCTTCATGAGTACGCGCGGCTACGGCGTGTTCTTCAACCATTCGAGCCTGATGAGCTTCTGGGTGGGAAGCATGAGCGCCGTGGATATCCAGGCCGCGCTCGAAGATGATTTCCTTGATTACTATATCATGACCGGTTCTCTCAAAGAGATACTGGAGCAGTACACCGGTATCACGGGCAAGGGATCGGTCCCGCCCAAGTGGAGTTTCGGCTATTGGCAAAGTAAAATATCGTACACATCGGCCGAGGAAACGCTTGCGATCGCGGAGGAGCTTCGCAGCAACGAAATCCCCTGCGATGTCATCCACCTGGACACGCACTGGTTCGAGAAAGACTGGCTCTGCGACCTGACCTTCGACAAGGAGCGTTTCCCCGATCCCGCCGCCTACATCCGCCGGCTTGCCGACAGGGGCTTCAACCTCTCCCTCTGGCAGCTTCCGTACCTGATCGAAGGGACCCCGATCTTCCGGGAGCTGGAAAAAGTCGAGGGTTTTGTCAAACGGGCCGACGGCTCCATTTATAATATGGGAAAACTGTTGACACCTGATTTTGAAGGCGTCATGGGCTGTATCGACTTTACCAACCCCGCGGCTGTTGAGATATATCGCAGTTGGCTGGCCAAACTCTTCGACATGGGAGTCAAAGTCATCAAGACCGATTTCGGCGAGTGGGCGCCCGTGGAAGGCGTGTATCACGACGGGACGCCCGGGAGGGTGATGCACAATCTCTACCCGCTGCTGTACAACAAGATTGTCTTTGAGCTGACACGGGAGAAGACGGGCGAGGGAATCGTGTGGGCCCGTTCGGCCTGGGCCGGCAATCAGCGCTACCCGGTGCACTGGGGCGGCGACAATACGCCCAACTGGGAGAACATGCTCCCCCAGCTTCACGGAGGCCTCTCCCTGGGGATGTCGGGATTTCAATTCTGGAGTCAGGATATCGGCGGGTTCCTCGGGGATACCGGAGGGGAGCTGCTGATCCGATGGATGCAGTGGGGCGTATTTCTCTCCCACAGCCGTATCCACGGATCGGGCATACGGGAGCTGTACCGGTTCGATCCCGAAGTAATGCGAATCTGCCGGGATTATCTGCGCCTGCGCTACCGGCTGATGCCCTATATCTACGGCTCGGCCCGCGACTGTGCCGCACGCTCGCTTCCCATGGCCCGGCCGCTGGTACTGGAGTTTCAGGACGATCCGAACGTGTGGTCCCTCTGCGACCAGTACCTTTTCGGCGACAGTCTGATGCCGGCGCCGATCACCGAACCGGGCACCTCCCGCCGCGTCTACCTCCCGGAGGGTCTGTGGGTCGACTGGTGGAGCGGCGCCCGTCTGGAGGGTCCGGGATGGATCGACGTCACGGCTGACATCGAAACATTGCCCCTTTACGTGCGCGAAGGCACCCTGATACCTCTGGGACCGGTGATGAATTACGTGGACGAGAAGCCAACCAATGAAATCGAGCTGCGTGTAGCGCCGTTTTCCGGCGACGGGAAATCATCCTTCACGGTACCATTGGACACGGGGGATGTTACGGTCGAGTACGAATCCGCGGGCGGAACGCACACGGTGCGCATCGGGAAAACCGATGCTCGCTTCACGGTCGTGCCGTGGGGCGGCGTGAAACCGAAGATCGAGCAGGCATAGCCGGCTCCGAGCCGCGGCTCCCGGGAACGGGCGCCGCGGCTTGCTTCCCGGGACATCGTTCCAGGACGTTTCCGCGGCCGGGAACCGTGTCCCCGGCGCAGGCAGGCTCAGGAGTGGTCGGCGGCATCGAGACTCTTGTATACCTCCCACATGGAGGCAATCACCGTGTCCACGTCGCTGCACTCAGCCTTCCATCCCAGCTTTTCATGGGCTTTCTTCGACGAAGCGATCAGTTTTGCGGGATCGCCGGGACGACGGCCGACCACCCTGGCCGGGATGGGCTTGCCGGTGATTCGCCGTGCGGCATCGATCATCTCCTTCACGCTCACGCCCGACTGACTCCCCAGGTTGACCACCACCTGCTCCCCGCGGCCTTCAAGCCGCTCCAACGCCCGCACGTGTGCGTCGGCCAGATCGCTCACGTGAACGTAGTCCCGCACACAGGTGCCGTCCCTGGTATCGTAGTCTTCGCCGAAAATCTCCATGCCGGGCCGCCGGCCGATCGCCACTTCCATGACAATCGGCATGAGATTGGCCGTCTTGCGTTCCACGCCGCGAATGCGCCCTTGCCGATCGTAGCCTACGGCGTTGAAGTAACGGAGTGCGGCGTAGCCGATTCCCCGCAGTTGGGCATACCAGTGCAGGAGCCGTTCGATTTCAAGCTTCGTAAACCCGTAGAAGTTTTCAGGCTCCAGCGGATGGCTCTCATCGATCGGCAGGCAGGTCGGCGACCCGTACACGGCGGCCGATGAAGAGAAGACCACGCGGGGAATACCGGCCTTGACCGTTGCATTGAGCAGGTTGATCGTCCCGCTGAGGTTGTTGACGGCATACTTTTCGGGCTCGGTCATGGACTCGCCCGCCGCCTTGAACGCCGCAAGGTGCACGATCCCGTCGTACTTGCCGTCCAGCGCCCGCCCCAGCGCCGCTTCATCGAGAATCGTTCCTTCGATAAAATCGGCTTCCCCGAACAGATTCTCCCGGCATCCGGTCGACAAGTCGTCAAAAACCGCCGGCTCGTGCCCCCGGTCCAGCAGGGCGCGCACCACGTGACTGCCGATATACCCCGCTCCCCCAACGACCATTATTCTCATTGTTCTTCCTTCCTCTCCCGCAGTGCATCCTTGAGCGCCTGCCCGAACTCCGACATGGAGCCCGAGGGGCCCTTTTCCCTGCCTGAAGTTTTCTCTCGAATGTAGTCCTTTGCCCGGTCTTCCGCCTCCGCCTTCTCTTTCATACCGAGGGAAAGCCCGATTCGACGCTGGTCCATGTCGATGGAGTCGATACCCACGTCGACGGTATCTCCCACCTTGATTGCGTCCTTGCGGTCGGATGCGATATTGCCGTGCACGAGCAGTCCGGTCACCCCCTCCTGAAGATCGACGAAATAGCCGTACCGGGCCTGGCTCGCTACCGTGCCGCGCACGACCGAGCCCACGGGCATGCGCTGGGGAAGGTCTTTCCACGGGTCTCCTTCGACGTCCTTCAGACTCAGCCCGATCTCGCGTTTGTCGGGATCCACCGACAGTACCGTGACCGTTACCTGTTGACCCACCTGGACCACGTCCCGGGGATGCCGTACGCGCCGGGCCCAGGACATCTCCGAGATATGCACCAGCCCTTCCACACCCGGAACAAGCCTGACAAAGGCGCCGAAATCGGCCAGCCGCGTGACCTCGCCCTCAACCCGGGAGCCCACCTGAAATTTCTGCTCCACATCAAGCCACGGGTCCCCCTTCGCCTGCCGAACGGAAAGGGACACCTTGGAATCTCTCAGCGGGTCTTTCTTCTCCACCCCGAGTACCACGCATTTCACTTCGTCCCCCACCGAGTACTCATCCTCAAGCTTCTCCACCCGCTCCCACGAAACCTCCGAGATGTGCGCAAGTCCCTCGACCGCGCCCAGGTCGACGAAAAGCCCGTAGGGCGCTATACGAGTAATACGGCCCGTGTGGATGGTTCTCGATTCGGCATCCGCGGTCAGGGCATCCAGCGCCTTCTCCAGGTCTTCTTCGAGCAACGGGATGCGGCTCAGGACGATATTCCGGCCCCCTTCGGCAATACGGCTGATCACGAAGGTCAGGCTCTTGCCGAAATAGCCGTTGAGATCCTTGACATATTTTATCTCCACCTGCGACGCGGGACAGAAGGCGCGGTGGCCCATGATCTTGACGGTCAGGCCGCCCTTGTTGATGCCGGTGACTTTGCCCTGCACGGGCACCTTCTGCTTTGCCGCCTCGCGCAGTTCCCCGATACCCGCCTGATAGCCTTCAAGCGACCTTGACAGCACCAGCTCCCCCTGCTCGTCGGAGACCAGATACCCCTGGACTTCATCACCCGGCCCGACCGCAACGTTGCCGTCGTCGCCCAGCAGCTCACCGCGTTTCATTATCGCCTCGTTCTTGGCCCCGATATCGATAAACACGAAATCCTTGCCCACGCGGGCTACCGTGCCCGAGACCCGGGCGCCTTTCCGGAACTGTTTTACCCCGGATGTCCCCTGCTTCTCGATCATATCCATCAGCCGCTGCTGAGCCTCTCCTTCGGCGCCCTTTTCATCGAAGAAGCTGTCGTGGTTTCGCTCCTGCATCATCCTCTCCTCTCGTGTAATCAGCCCTGGACTATATCCGTTACGTTCCGGGGCAGCAGTGCCGCCCCTTCGTGCACCTGGTCGTTGTAATAGCGGCACCTGTCCGCCGACGCCCGGTAACGGTCCCGATCGAATCGCTGGAGCACCTCCGGGGCATCGGTCGCGGCAAGAAAGCTGCACGTACCGCCGGGAAACGACGGGAGCGTGCAGAGGTACGGCCGTGTTGCGGCAAACACGGCCGACACGTGCGCGTGTGTGCCCCGAAGTACCTCCGGACGCACTGTGGGCGAATCGGTCTGGAAAACCGCGATCCCTCCCTCTCGCAGGTGATCGGCGACACTTCGGAAGAACGACGCCGTCTCCAGGGTCTGCACCGGGCCGCCCGGATCGTATGAATCCACGAAAATCACATCCCAGGACTCGCCTGAGGATTCCAGGAGTTCCGCACCGTCTCCGATCACGACGTTGGTCCTGGGGTCGGCGAAACCGGCGGAAAGTGCCGGAAAGTGCTTTTCGACCGTCTCCTTGACCAATGCATCGATTTCAAAAACCGTCACCTCACCCACACACTTATGTTTGAGTACCTCACGCACGCAGCCTCCATCCCCTCCGCCGACCACACAGACCCTGGCCGGCGCGGGATGCATCAGCATGGCCGGGTGAGTAATCATCTCGTGATACACATGCTCGTCACTCTCCGTAAGCACAATCGTTCCTCCCAGCACCAGCACCCGTCCGTACCCGTACGTATCAAACACTTCGATCTTCTGAAACGGGCTTGCCTCGCAGTACACTGCGTGCCGAGCCTTCACCGTCAGCCCCGCGACCCCGTCAATTAGACACTGCAGCCACAAAGATGACTGCCCTCCCCGCGAGGAACTTCCCCCCGGCGTTGCCGCTGTCCGTGTCATTACCGCGCTCCTTCCCGCCTAATCGACCGCTATGAGCCGCGCTTTTGCAAACCCGTTGAAGGTGGACGCACTTGCGCTTGTGTAGGCTCCCATGGAACCGAAAAGAATGATGTCCCCGATCTCCAGCTCCGGCAGTGGAATGTTCTCGTGCACGATATCAAACGAATCGCACGTGGGACCGGCCAGGGTGGAGTTGTAAGCCGTGCCCCTGCGCGGCACCGTGAAAGGGTATCGGGCATGGTCGAACACCTTACCCGAAAACGACCCGTACAAGCCTTCATCGAGATAATACCACCTCACCCCTTCCCGGCGTGCCTTGCCGATCACCTTCGCGGCGAGCGTCACCGCCGGGCCGCTCAGGTACCGGCCGGGTTCGGCAACCACCCGATAGCCGGCAAAGAACCGTTCGAGGTATTCCACAATGGGACGGCAGAAAGGGCCGATTGCCGGGACCTCCCTGAGGTAGTCGATGGGGAACCCGCCGCCGATATTGATGATGCTCAGAGCCGTTCCCGATACCGCGGCTTTGCGGCAGATATCCCGGCAATACTCAAGCGCCTCGATGAATTTCAGAGGGTTCTCGTTCTGCGAGCCGGCATGAAAACTGAGTCCCGCAACCGCAAGCCCGAGCTTCCGTGCTTTCCGGATCAATGCAAAGGCCCGCGTCGGATTGACGCCGAACTTGTGAGAAAGGTTCACCTGTGCCGATGGGTTCTGGATACTGATACGCACGAGGAGTTGGACATCACTCCGGAACGGGACGAACTTGTTCAGCTCGAATTCGTTGTCTACGGTGAAGAGGGTTATTCCGAATTGCAGTGCGGTTTCGATCTGTGCAGCCGTCTTGACGGGATGGCTGTGCAGGCAGCGGTCGGCCGTAATTCCCCGGGCCGCGACCGCTTCCACCTCCCCACCGGTCGACACGTCGAAGAATGCCCCTTCCTCCTGAAGCACGGCAAGGAGCTCCGGTGCGGGATTCGACTTGACCGCATAGTAGAGGTCGACGCCGGGGAGTGCCGAGCGCAGCGATCGGTATCGCTCCCTGAGGATACCCGGAAACAGAAGCAGAAGGGGGGTCCCGTGCTCCCGCGAAAGTTTCACTGCCCGAGCATACTCCATGTGTTTTTCTCCGGCGCGGCCGGCCGTTTCCCAACCGATCAGCCGGCCTCACGCTCTCCGGTGAATTCATCGGGAAAGTCGGGATTGCCGTCGGTGATAATTTTCGGCCGACCGGCAAGAATTCGCTCGATGTACGGATACGGCGTCAGCATCGCGCGGTGCGTCGCGCCGTTATACACGTTAAGCTCGTCGATACCATACCGTGCGAGTCTGCGATCCACGGTCGACGGTCTGACGGACCGGGGATCGGAGGCTCCGGAGCTGATACAAATCGACCAGAGGACCGCGTACATTTGGATATAGAGATACAGGGGCGCCACGACCCCGTAGACTTTCCCGAGCGTGCCGGCGATACAGTTGAAGGCGACGGGCCGGGCGATCGGCGACTCGGAGTGCATCACGAAGATACCCTCGGGCCCCCGCAGCGAACGCCGCACGGCCGCGAAGAACTCTTTCGTATACAGCATTTTCGACGGGCCGAGGGGGTCGGTCATATCCATAATCACAACATCGAACTCGTTTTCCCTCAACTCGACGAATTTGCGACCGTCGGTGAAATTCAACCGCACCCGTGGATCGTCGAACGCACCGCGGTTGACCGACGAGAGGTATTCACGCGAAAACCGCACCACATCTTCGTCAAGCTCGGCAAAATGCACGGTCCGTACACAGGGATACCGCAGCACCTCACGCAGGATACCGCCGTCACCGCCCCCGATCACCAGCACATCGCGCGGCCGGGGATGCGTACACATGGCCGGATGCACCATCGGCTCATGGTACTGGTAATCGTTCTTCTCGACCACCTGCGTGATGTTGTCAAGGAGCAATGTCTTGCCGAATTCGTGCGTGTCGACCAGTTCGATCTTCTGAAACCTGGTCTTCCCCTTGTAGAGCGTCTCTCGAATCGTATAGTAGAAACCGAAATGGGGATTCAGTCCCTCCTTGAACACTCGCGGTCCTGCACTACTCACGTGTATGCGCTCCTCAGGAATGGTAGATATTTTTGCACTGATAGATCTCCTGCATCTCCCGCTTGAGCATCTTGCGAACCCTGGTCCGCGCCGACGGCGAAAGGTTTTCGCTTTCGTGCCCGAACAGGTAGTTTTCGAAATCGAACTTCTTGACAATCATTTTGGTGTGGAAGATGTTGTCGGAGACGATATTGATATCGTAGGCGTTGTATTTGCCCAGGATTTCATCGGAGATGTAGTCCTGAATCGAGGTGATATCGTGGTCGATATACACCTTGCCCCCGTGCACATCCCGGGTAAAGCCCCTCACACGGTAGTCCATCTGCACGATATCGGAGTCGAAACTGTCGATCAGACTGTCAAGAGCGCGCAGGGGTGAAATCATACCGCACGTGGACACATCGATATCGACCCTGAAGGTGGATATCCCGTTCTGGGAGTTGCTTTCCGGATAGGTATGGATGGCGATATGGCTCTTGTCCAGATGCGCGGCGGCATGCAACGGAATCGGTCCGTGCTCGAATTCGTTGATCAGTACGGTGACACTCGCCCCACGGGGGTCGTAATCCTGGGTGGACATGTTGATAATCTTCGCCCGGATAATCCTCGTGACTTCTTCGACGATAGCCTGCAGCTTCCTGGAGTTGTACGCTTCGTCCACATACTCCAGATAATCTTCCTGCGAAGCCTTCGAGCGAGCATAGCAGATATCGTAAATATTGAAACTCAGCGATTTGGTCAGGTTGTTGAAGCCCTGAAGCTTGATTTTCTTTCCTCTGCATTTGTTTATCATTCTCACCCCCCTTCTTCATCGTCACGCCGGGGCGGAGCGCGGAGTTCGTTGATATACAGAGGCTTGTATCCCTTATATTTCTTAGAAATATAGTTGATGAGGATCACTTCGGTGCGCACATCCGGCCGAATATTGATTATCATCGTATCGGCAAAAAGCCTGCTCATGTGGAGGCCTCTTCCCGAATCGTCGAGCAGCCCTTCACCGGCGCTGTGCCGCTCGATTTTTCGGAATACCGTTTCCTTATGGAGCTTGCCCTGGCTGTCGGAAACCGACACGCCGAACTTTTCGGTGTCCCAGCCGCACTCCACATAGACATATTCGTGGGGCTGAAGAGCAACTTCGGAGAATTCCCGGTACTTCTCCCTCCCGTCGCTCGTCTTCGGCGCGTGGTAGATTGCGTTCGTGATCGTCTCGTCCAGCACAAGTTTCATATCGCCGGAGGTACCGAACCGCGACATGAAAACCTCCACCGCGTCATCCCGCACCTTCCTGCCCTCCTCCGACGAGCGCACCGTGTAGGTGCGCTCGATTGTGCCGCCGGGAAGCAGATAGCGGTTCAGCCCGAAGATGTCGTCGGTGAGAAGCCCGTGCACAATCGTGTCCAGCTCGCTGAAATTGAACGGTACGGTCTTGGGCATGATACTTGAAATATCGTATTCCCTGGCGATCTTGACATAATGGTCGACATTGTAGGAGGTAATCAGCATTGTCTTGGTATCGGGGGACCCGGCGCGCACGCGCTGCAGCAGGTCGGGTCCTTTCATGCCGGGCATTCTGATATCGGAGATGACCAGGTCGTAACGGCCCTCGAATGCCCGCAGCAGGGCATCGTGCGGATCGTTGGAGATATCGACCTCGTGGCGATCCTTGAAGAAATCCCTGACAAGCGTGCAGAAATTCAGGTTGTCGTCAACGACGAGCAGTCGTTTCCCGGTCACTGCCGGCACCTTTCACCTCGGTGGTGGAGTCCCCCGTTCCGAACCGACGCCGAATACGGGAAAAGGTTAAAAATACAAGACCGCCCACCGCACCCCCAACCACAGCGCCCCCGAGCACGTCGAACGGGTAGTGAACACCCACATAGATGCGGGAAAAGCCGATTGTAGCGGCAAAGGAGACGCACCAGGGAGTTGCCCGTGGGTAGAGGCAGGAGAACAGCGCGGCCTGCGCAAAAATGTTGGTTGCATGCGCCGAAGGGAACGACCGGCTCCCCTTGTGCCCCAGCAGGAACCTTCCGCCCTCCACCAGAGCATCGCGGTCGCAGGGTCTGTCTCGATCAATCAGTGGTTTCAGTATGCGTACGGCCAGAGGATCGCTGATTGCCACGGTAACCAGCGCAAGGCCGATCGCGATCGCGGCGCGCTTCTTCTCCACCTTGAGAAACCACGCCGCGGCGGCTACCCCGGGGACAATCCAGAAGTGCTTGTCGGTGATCAGCGGGAACACCGCATCGAACACGGGATTGGCAATCGTGTTGTTGAAAAACAGGAACAACGCAACGTCGATACTGTGCAGCATCTCACCCACGGCACATCCTCGAAGTCAGGTTTGTCGGGTAACGGGGAAGGTGGTAAAAAATACATGAGAGCACCGTACCGTGTTCACTCTCCCCGCACGAGCGTCAAGCGCTCAGCCCGCATCGCTGGTATATCCACGACCACGGCGACTAAATTTCCATCCTGTCCCGGCTGCACACACAGGGTCGAACCCAACTGAGCCCTCCATACTCCACTCACTGCCGGCGACTCATGAATATGGCCGTGCAGCGAAAGCAGCGGCTGCATACGCATCAGGAAATCGCGGACTGCCCGGGATCCCGCATGGAATCCGCTCCCGCAAACGTCCAGTCCCAGCCCGGCCGGGGGCATGTGCATGACATAAATGCTTCCGGGCGGATGGCGAGGCTTGACGAGGTTTCGCAGCTCCTCGGCAAGGGTCGGCAGACGTCGTGCGCGGGTAACCCAGTCTCCGCATTCCTCGAAGCCGTGAGGGCGCGAAAACAACGCCGTCCCGAGCTGTCTCTGGAAAAGGTAGTCCTTCGTGTCGATCCGGCAGCGGTCTTTCAGGCGAAAGGGATAATCCACGGTCAGATTGAATCCCACGAACTCGTGCCCGCCGAGTGGAACGCGCGTTTGTGCGATATTGTGGATTCCCGGATACCGGCGACAGGTCTCGTCAAAAAGGGAATCATATACGCCAAGGTCATCGTTGCCCGGGCAGCAGAGGCAGGGAATCCCGGCCGTGCTGAATCGCTCGAAATGCAGCGGCAGGTAGCTCCGAATGAACTCCCCCTGAAATTCGTAGAGACGCCCGTGGTTGGGCAGCATGTCCCCGCCGTTGATCACCACGTCGGCTTCGCAGCCGGCGGCAAGATCCGCCAGGCGATCGTACTTCCATCGGCACCCGTGAAGGTCGGTGACGTAGAGAATCTTCATCTCGTGTCGGTCGAGGTGTCCACCGCGCGCCGCGCTCGGGACACTTCGAGCCCCCGCTGCTATGGTGAAATGAATAGTGCCGCCGATTACAGCCCGCGGGAGAATGCCGGAGTCGCCGGCTTCATGAGACTGCTTTCGGCCTTCCGGCAGCCGGTCACGTCGATGCTCCCGTCGGCTCGCACCTCCACCAGGGCGTAGGCGCTGCTCTCAATGCCGCGGCCTTCGACCATGGCCGGCAGGGTGTAGTAATGAATACCCCCGGTGAAGCTGTAATCTCCGGCGTGGTAATGACCCTGAAACACCGCGCGCACCCGCCCGCTTCTCTCCAATATGCGACGGACTTCCTCCGCGTTGGCCACCGTATGATCCCCCGCAGCGTCAAGCCGCTGGTGCACCAGGACAATCACGGTTCCCGAGCCCCCCGCCAGGTCGTGTTCAAGCCACCGCAGCTCGTGGCCGGGGACGGCCGTATCACGCCAATCGAAATTCCCATGATCGTACTCGACGCCATCCTCCCGCCAGTTGGCGTCGAGCACAACCAGATGCACACCCTGCAGATCAAATGAGTAAAACGTGGAGCCCGACGGGATACCGGTGTTGTCCACCCTCGAAAGAAACTGGCCTTTGGAAATACTGTCCAGATCGTGATTGCCCAGCACATGGTAACGCCTTCCATCAAACCGGCGAAACACCGTTTCGATCGTCTCGAGGTACCGAAGGCTGTTGGTTTCCGACGGCTCGGGGTCCTGGTCCTTGATGTCGCCCAGCATTGCAAGGCCCGAAACCTTCTTTTCGTTCATGAATCCGACGCATTCCTCCAGTTTCGCCGCGGATTCCCGGAAGAAGCGCGTTCCGCGCGGAGCGGTATCGGCATAATGTGCGTCGGCCGCGATACCGAAACGCACCCGCGCCCTGCCGGAATCCCTACCCGCGCACGACACGACCGTGCCCCCCGCGAGACCCACAGCCATGCAGCCCGATTCCGTCAGAAAATCCCTGCGTGTGACTTCGCGCACAGAACCCGCCGCCATGATTCGCTCCGTCCCGGCCTGTCCGATACAGCGCCTTCACGATCACTCCCCGGGGGTCCCTTGTGCCGACCCCGCTCCCGAACCGAAATATACAAACAGCGCCGGAATCGACACCGATCGCCGCCGTTCCCGCCGGTTCAGCGCGGCATGAGTCACGACGGGCGATGACGCGTTCCGCCCCATCGGCAAAATGATGCCCCGATAATGATATACTATTGGAAAAGCAACACCGCAACGGAACACCACTCTCACTTTCACGGAGCCGGGAATCGATGGATTCATCGCGCAACGGATCACCACGACACGTGCTTCCTCGCGTGTCGGATGAGGCTGAATTCATCCCGTTCGGGCGGGATGTAGTATTTGTCAAAAACCCCTGGAGCGGGACATTCGCCAAGCTCACGACGGATCAGGCGGACATTGCGCGGGCCCTCAGACGGTCGGGTTCGGATCGACCCGGGAACGCGCATGGTATTGCGCTGGGCCGCAAGGGGGGCACGCAATCACTGCTGTCCATGGTCCAGGCCCTCGGCAAGGCCAAACTGCTGGAAAAGGACGAAGCCCCGGGCGGTGATCCGCGCGACAAAGGCTACCGTAACGGCGATACTCCGGGAGCTGAGGTGCGGGGAGTCAGCCGGCTCTTCTCGCGCGTGCTGGTTCCCTTCGCCGGTCCCTTCAACGGTCGCGCGGGCAGGTCCATTGGAGCCGCGTTCCTCTCGACGCCCTTTCAGGCGATGCTGGTCCTTCTGAGCGCGGCCAATACCATTCCCCTGTGGGGCCCGCCCATGGGACTGAAAATTCTTCCATCAGCCGCGGCCGAACCCGTACCGGCGAGCGCGGGAGCGTACGCTCTCAATCTGCTGGTGATCTGGGCGAGCGTGTGCCTGTTGATCAGCGCAAAGAACCTGTTGTCGGCTTGGGGGCTCAGGTCCCGGAGTCGCGAGCCGCTTCGCCCGTCCGTCAGATGGACCTGCGGACTGGTATACCTTCATATTGAGCCGACTGACATTGTCGGCGCGGGCGTGGATGCCACCACGCGGCTGTGTGCCTCACGACTGCTGTTTCCGTTTGCGGTCATGGGGCCGGTGTCGGCGCTGTTGTCTGTGTACGGATGGTGGTGGCTTGCTCCGGTTCGCAACGCCTGTTTCCTGACCGGACTTGTTGCTCTCTCCCCCCTGGCAAAAACCGACATGAACGCGGCGCTGCATTACCTGAGCAAATCGACCGCCGATTTCACCGAGTGTCTGAGTTTTCTCCGAAGGCACCTGGTGCGATTCATGACACTGGGACAGATTCGCGAGCGCAACGCGGACTACTGCGAAACCGTGGCGCTGCTTACCCTGGGATGGCTGGTGGCGTACGCCGTTCCCCTTGTGGGACTGTTCGAAGCCGGATTTCAGAGGCTGGCCGAAGACTCGGCGCAGGGCACGACGTGGGAGACGGGATACCTGCTGACGCAGGCCGGACTCACCGCCGCGCCGCTGGTATACCTCCTGATTGTTTCGGTGATGATCGCTGTTTCGAACACCGCGGGCGCAATACGCGCTCCACTGCAACGTGTCCGCGATCTCTCCGCTCAGTTGGCCTCTTCGAAATCGCCCCCGGTGGAGGAAACCGCGCAGTTCCTGCACCAGCTTCCGCTCTTTGCCCATCTGGACCCCGCCCGCCTTCGCCAGGCCGCATCGTCCATGCAGCTCACCCACCGTCGGAAAGGCGCCGTCATCGTGCTGCAGGGAGACCGCGGTGATGCATTTTATGTTGTGGTAAAGGGAAGACTGTCGGTTTCCAAGGAAGACGCCTACGGGAGACAACGGATCGTCGAAATGCTGTGCGAAGGAGATTCATTCGGTGAAATCGCGCTGATCGAGAACGTCCCCCGGACCGCCACGGTCACCGCGCGATCGCCGGTTGCCCTGTTACGGCTCTCACGCGCCTCGTTTTCGAAGTTTGTGCACGACAGTCAGGGCGGTGTGTCGGGCGTGACCGACATGATTCAAACCGGAAAGCTGATCATGCAGACCCCGCTCTTTTCGTCCCTTTCTCCTCGTCAACTCCGCGGGCTCATCGCACGGGTGGAAACCCAACAGTATTCCCGCGGTCAGGTGATTTTCGAGCAGCAGCAGGAGGGGGACAGTTTCTTTTTGATCAAGGACGGTGAAATCCGCCTGAGACGGTACGAGGGCGGCAGCGAAGTCTTCTCCGCACTCCTGGGAAAAGGGCAGTGGTTCGGTGAAATCGCGCTGTTGAAAAAGACCGGACGCACGATGGCGGCCGAAGCCGAAACACCCGCGACACTTTTGCGCATCGGCAAAGAGGAATTCATCGAGCTGCTGGGCGGCTCGCTCGATACGGCGGCGGAAGTCGAGCGGACGGCCGACACGCGGCTTGCCGAGCTTGCCCGACGCGTGGTTTCGAGCACGGCTGCCGCATGAGAGGCGTTTCGTCCATGCCCGCCGTGCCGTCGATGAAATTCCTCAGCACCCACGCCCCACTCGCGCCCCTTCCTGAGTGTCCCGGCCTCGTGGCTCATCAGGCACGAGACCTCGTGGGGTTGTGGGAAGCGTGGGAGAAAGCATGCGGATGCCGGTGCGAAACGCCCTTCTGGGGTATCGCCTGGCCCGCCGGTTGCGTGCTCGCCCGCATGATACTCGAAGGGCGCATCGATGTTTCGGGGCTTTCGACGCTGGATGTCGGCGCCGGCGGAGGAATTGTCCCGATTGCCGCGGCACAGGCCGGGGCCGCCCGCGCGGCCGGCAACGATATCGACCCCGTGGCCCTTCATGTGAGCAGGCTCAACGCCGAGGCCAACGGCGTGGAGATCCACACCGACGAGCGGAACTACGACATGCTCGATACTCTCCCCCGGCCGGATCTCGTGACCGCCGCCGACATGTTCTATGAACGCCGCGGCACATCAGCCGTCCAGCCCCTGCTCCGACGGTTCAGTACCGCGGGCTCGCGCGTGATCATCGCCGATGCTCAACGGACGTACACGCCGACCGAAGGATTGGTCTCTATCGAGGAGCGCGGGATTGCGGTCGACTACGATGTCGAGAGCGTACGGTCGCGCCTGGTGCGCGTGATGGAATACAGGGAAGAGAAAGGGACGGAAGAACACGAATCAAACCGCTGCCTCCACACCCCGGCGAAAGGATAGCCCGTGGAGTTGTTTCCCCAACTGGTGATACTCGGACGAACCGCTCTGGCAATGGTGCTGGGAGGCCTTATCGGTATCGAACGTGAAGTGGCGCACAAGCCCGCGGGTTTTCGCACGCACATGATCGTGGCGGGAGCATCGGCGCTGCTCATGGGCATGCCCGAGCTGCTTGTCGAATACTATCGTCACACCGGCCTCGCCCCGGTGGTGAGTATCGACCCGCTGCGAATCATGCAGGGCCTGATTATGGGAATCTGTGTGCTGGCCGGCGGGGCCATTCTCCGGGACAAAAGCTCCCACACGGTCAAGGGACTCACCACCGTTGTCAGCATGCTGCTCTCAGGCGCTATCGGGATCGCCGCCGGCGCCGGGCAATTCGTCCTTGCCGGCGGCACGACCCTGCTCGGGCTTCTGGTATTGCTCGCTTTCAACGCCCTCGAGCGGCATTTCCTCACCGGCAACGATCCCGGGCCCCGTTAGTTCAAGTATCGAGCACCAGCCGGTGCAGCGACGGTATCGTGCGGTTATGCCTGCCCCTGATATCAAAGGTGCGCGCGCCCAGCGACCGGGGCCACTCAACAACCCGTGTCCTCGATCGATACATGTCGAGAAAATCGAAATTGGCAACCGTGAATGGGCCGAGGTCGAAGCCCAGGTTGCGACTGATGGTCAGGGCCTTGAGGAAGACTTCGGGCATGACCACGGCCGAGCCCACATTCAGGATGACCCCGCCCCGAAGGTTCGCAACGGCCCGGGTGAAGGTCTTGAAATCGGCGTACGATGTCGCCCCCAGGGCGGCGCCGTCGCACGATGGGTGCTGGTGGATAATCTCGGCGCCTATCACGGTGTGAACCGAGATACCCACGTTCAGGCAATCCGCCTGATACAAAACACTGCTGTCCCTGTGCGGATACCTTTCCCGCCGGATATGGGCCGCGATTGACGAACCATACCCCTTGCCTTCGGCATACCCCCGGGCAAGGGCCCGGTTGATCTCCCGCCCCGTCTCCTCGGCCATCCCGAAGCTGCCGTCGGCAAGCCCCCCTTCGACGTCCTCCGACGTCGCCCCGATCATGGCGATCTCGAAATCATGGATGGGAACCGAGCCGTTCATTGCCAGGTGCGTAATGAATCCCTTTTCCATGAGATCGATCAGCAGAAGCGAGCACCCTTCCTTGATCACCGCGCCGCCGATCATCACAATCACTCCCGCGCCTTTCTCCCGCGCCTCGCGGATTCTTCGTGCAATGTCGACGATCTGCTTGTCATCGCACGAAATCCTGCCGTCAAGGGGGATCATTGACGCGAGCGTGAACTTGTTTCGCCGTGACGCAATGGGATAGGTCCCGATCTTGTCAAAATCCATAGTGAGCCTCGTGAAGCACCGTGATGGGAAAAACGGGGACCTCCGCTCCCCGGCGTGCAGTCAAAATACCATTGGTACACCGTCTGAGTCCCGCCGACCCGCCGCCTTCGGAGCGTCGCCTCACCCGCACCCGTGCACCGCTGCCGCCGGTATTATTTTTCTGACCCGAACGAACCGGGGCCGGGTGCCCGCGAATGGGCGGCTACGTTGAAACGAACGGCATCGGCCTCCGCGCCAACCCTTCATTGGTTGCCCGGAGACATCGCATGAGAAAACCGGCGGACTTTCTGCGCAGTTCAATCGAGGTGAAAGAGGCGATCATTTCGTCCGACAGCCTGTGCTCAAAGGTCGAGCAGGCCGCCGAAGCAATCGTGGATGCCTGCCGCAACGGCGGCAAAGTCCTGTTCTGCGGCAACGGCGGAAGCGCGGCCGATGCTCAGCACCTTGCGGCGGAGTTATCGGGACGGTTTCTCATCGACCGCCCGCCCCTTGACGCCGAAGCGCTTCACTGCAATTCGTCACATCTTACGGCGGTGGCCAACGACTACTCATTCGATGAGATTTTCGCGCGCCTGGTGAAAGCACGCGGCAGGGACGGAGATATTCTTGTCGGCCTTTCGACATCGGGCAGTTCGCCCAATATTGTCCACGCCCTTCAGGAGGCCCGGGCTCTCAGGATGAAAACCGTCGGTTTCACCGGCAGCAAGGACGGTACGATGGATCCGCTGTGCGATATTCTACTGAAAATGCCCTCGGCATTCACGCCGCACATTCAGGAAGCTCACATAACACTCGGGCATTACATCTGCGAGGCAGTAGAGCTTCAGCTCTTCGGCTGAAGTGAAAACTCCTGATCGGTCCGCCGACCGTTGTTACCGTCGGATGTGCCGTGTCGCACCAGGAAGTCGCGGTACGCCCCGGTAATCCCCTGCTCCAGACCAATCCGGTGCTTCCATCCGAGCCCGTGGATCTTTGAGCAGTCAAGCAGTTTTCGCGGCGTCCCGTCGGGCTTGCTCGCGTCAAACACAAGATCCCCTTCGTACCCGACCACCCTGCGCACGGTCTCGGCCAGTTCTCCGATTGAAACTTCTTCGCCCGACCCGATATTCACAATCTCCGAAGAGTCGTAGTGCTCCATCAGGAACACGCACGCATCGGCCAGATCGTCGGCGTACAGAAATTCCCGCTTCGGCTTTCCCGTTCCCCACACTGTCACCGAGGGAGCACCCGTGATTTTCGCTTCGTGAAATCTCCTGATAAATGCCGGGAGCACGTGAGAGTTTTCGGGATGGTAGTTGTCGTTGGGGCCGTAGAGATTGGTGGGCATCACGCTGATGAAATTCGTGCCGTACTGACGGTTGTAACTTTGACACATGACAATACCGGCAATCTTGGCCAGTGCGTACGGAGCATTGGTAGGCTCCAGGGGACCGCTGAGCAGGGCCGATTCCGGCATCGGCTGAGGAGCCATCCTGGGGTAGATGCACGATGAGCCCAGGAAGCAGAGCTTGGTCACGCCATGACTCCATGAGGAGTGTACGATATTGTTCTGGATCTGCATGTTGCTGTATGCAAACTCGGCGGGGTACGTATTGTTCGCATGAATTCCGCCGACCCTGGCCGCCGCCAGGAAGACGAACGCGGGTCTTTCTTCGTCGAAAAACCAGTCCACGGCGCGCTGATCGGTCAGATCGAGCTCATCGCGGGTCCTCCCGACAATTCTCCCGAATCCCGCCCCGGTCAGTTTGCGCACCAGCGCCGAACCGACCAGTCCTCGATGTCCGGCAACGTAGATTTTTGCATTCTTGTCCATGAGCCCCACCTCCACTGCACAGGCTGCGAGAGCACTTCATCTCAGGTTCTGATTATACTACACTCGGTGGAGGGATATCCACCCGTGCAGGCCTGAGAGGTCGATCAGGAAGGGCGAGGCCGAAAGACTATCAGACTTTCGGCCCCGTAACCGTAGAGGATTCGCAGGACAACGATACCCTCCGCGGTTCGGCTCAGTAGTGGACGGATATCAATCGTTCGGGCTCCGTGGCCTTCGACGGTGCGTATCATTCTGCCGTCGGGACGAAGAAGCACGATACGGTTGACGGGACCTGGGGCAAGAAGCCGGCTGCCGGCAATCCTGGCGGGCGCCTGAAAGCGACGTGCGGCCGGAGAACCATCGACGCTCGCGCTCGCCCGGTACGATCGGTATGCATCACTTCCGTAGGGGTGAAGAAGCCACCGGTCGTCCTCGATCGATGTAAACGCGGGAGGCGTTTCGATCCACAGCCAGGGATTCATGAGATCGACCGTGGATTCGTACGAAGAATCGGTTGTTTGGACCATTTTCAGGTAGAGTGAATCTTTCAGGTTCATGCACAGGATTGATTCGCGCTTCCCCACCCGCTTGTAGGGAAGTCCTCCGCGGAGCCAGATGCGTTCCAACTGCAGAGAGGAAACGGCGTAGTACGGATGATTGGACCATTCGGGGAAACCCCACTGTTTTCCGACAATCTCTCCCCTGCCGCTTATCTCGGAGCGAGGTACTATCGCCGGCTTCGCCGGGACATCGTACACACGACGCACTCGTTTGTCGATACCCGTAATGAAAATGCGGTCGTGAAAGCCCCAGGTTCCCAGGATCGGATGAGTACAACCGGCATCGGTAATGTTGCTTGACGAGAAATCGTA
>CAZNDN010000016.1:19497-42360 GCA_964571815.1 uncultured Fibrobacterota bacterium
CCAGGATCGGATGAGTACAACCGGCATCGGTAATGTTGCTTGACGAGAAATCGTAAAACATCATCATGTCGGGGAAAATCCGACTTGTAGAAATCGATGGATTGCAGGTCTGAATAGCGATCGTGGTATCCTCACCCGTGGCATCCTTCCTCACGGCAAGCTCATGAACCGAAACAGGAATTGCACCGCCACTCTCGCGGTCGAGAATAAACGCACTCATCCCGGATTCCGAATGAGCCAGATACCGCCCGTCCCACGACAGCCCGCCGTAGTACGAACCGCCTCCCCACAGCTCGTCGGTCGAGCCGGTGCTCAGCGAATGCTGCATGACCGCGCCGCACCCGTTGCACATCGGCTGGTCGCCGTTGTTGTTGCAGGTAGAGTAGATGATCGTCGGGCTCGGCGCATTTTGTTTGAATCGGGGTACGTACCCGCTGTCGGCAACCTTCATTGGTTCGGCGTCTCCGGAAAGCTCGCATACCCAGACCGTGCTCCTGGTATTGGTCGTCCCATCGCTGAGCACGCCCGTCACGAAGGTTACCATCGCACCGTCGGGCGAAATCACCGGCAGCGCGGCGCCCTCGGTATGGGCCATTTTCTCGATCGACGGTACGGGGGCGGAGAAATCGACGAAATACAGAAACGTAACGAATTGAGGGCCCCGGCAGGCGAAAACGAGTTTTGCGTTTCGTGTGCCGCAGAACGACTCGATGTCCGAGGATGAAACGGTGAGTCGTGCGCTGAGCGCGGCCGGGCACGCCCGCTGGAGGAACACCAGCATCAACAGCAACGCGCGATGCGGGCGTGGAAGTGCTCTCATGAAACACACGATCCGCTTTCCTTCCCTTTCGTCAGATTTGTATGCGTTGACCGACGGCACTCAAAGACGCCCTTGAACCGCGGACGCGGTATGACCCCGAGTGGTCCGGGCATTCAGTAGCGAATCACCGTGAACCGTCGCCGGCCGGCCGGTACCTCACGCGAGCCCACGATAACCTGGTATACGCCCCTGCCCAGCTCCGGCGGTATCCCGTACGACTTCGTCACCGCATCCTCGGCCGCGAGCAGCGCGCCGTCCATCCCGAACACCCGTACGCGAACCGGCTTGCGGTTGTCATAAATCTTCAACAGCGCTCCGCGACGCTCCATGCGCACGGCGTGCATTGAATGCGTTGGTCGCAGCAGCGCATTGTTCCGTCCCCCTATCGAGATCGGCGCATCGTTGATATCCGAAAGATCGTCGTTCGCGTACTGCATAATCTTGACATAGCAGCTCTCCGCCACAGTCGCAACCCGCGAGCCGTCGTCCAGGGAAATAGTGTCCGGAATGAACCAGCGGTACTCGAACTCGTCCGGGCCGATCGGGGTGAACATTGAATATGACCCTCCCTCGATATCCTCCCAGGAAAAACCCAGGTCCCACGAAAACATCAGGTACGGTTCGGTGATCACCGTCGAGTCGGAACGAAAGCGGATGGTCATGGTGTCGCCGACCGAATACCGCCGCGGAGCGTTATGGGAAATCATCGCGACCGGAGCGGTCTCACCGTTGAAAAGCCAGTCAACCGGGACAACGTGCTTCCGCAGAGCCGGCGTCTGGAGGTAGAGGAGAAGCTCGTCGGAATGCCCGTTCTTGAAATACTCGATCGTCATTGGGTGGTATCCGGCGGCCAGGGAGATTGTGCCGCTGTCGATGGCCGGCCTGAAATGCTGCTTGTCCTTGTTGATAACTTCCGTATCGCCGATCGAGAATATGGAACCATCGTCGGTGGTGATATGGAACGTGTACACATCGGTTTCGGGCACCCTGATATACCCGGTGAACCGAACGGCAAAAGAATCGGAAGGCGTGGGGAATGAGAGACCAATGCCCATGGATGTTCCGGTTTGGTGAGGCGTGCCGAGGGTATTGAAATCGGGGAGGGCCGAGAGAGCCTGGTTTTCCCACAGTTCGTAGCGGAGGCCGGGCGATGGGTTCTCCGGGGCGGAGACGGGCTGCCCGAAAACGCCGTTGGCGCAGACAATGGTGTACGGCACGACATTGGCCGCTTCGGCCACCCGCACCGTGCACTGCGCCGCATGGATTGTCACGTCGTTGGGAAGCCGGGCCGGATCGACCGAATTCACGATTGTCTGATTGTTTCCTTCACCGGCAACCGTGACATTCAACCAGGAAGGAGCACCATGCACCTCCACTCCGCCGATTGATTGGGCCGGTATGTTGTTGACGACCGCGATGTCAACCGATTGAGGCCGGGCGCCGGCGTTGTCTACGATGAAGGTGCCGCCGGGGGGATTCACGCCGATGGTCTGCTTCTCGTCGGCGATAATCGTGTACGGGTCTCCTTCCCAGAAATCGCCGGTGTAGTCGTTTTGTTCGCCCGAGGCCCGGTCCGCGCGCGTCACATCAACCCTCTGCTTTGTTATCGGGTTTATCAGGCACAGTGACGATCCGCCCTTGCTGGTCAACGATCCCACATACCAGTTGGAATTGCACGACCAGTTTTCCACAATCAGGTGAGCACCGACCGTCAGATCGCACTCGCCGGGATAAATGCACCAGTTGTCGGTTTCGGTCCAGAAGAAGGTCAGTTCCTTCTTGCATTTGCCCCAGCGTTTCAGATCGGCGCCATGGTGCCCCACCCAGCCGTCCATAACCCATTCGCCGTCGGGCGAAAGGCCGATACCGCAACTGTGATGCCCCCCTTCGCACGAGTCGACCCAGAAACCGTTCGACTTGTTGATCGTCCCGTTCTCGTCGATATCGGTGAAATCGATGCACCATGCGCCGCCGGCTCGCACGAGAGCCCGGGTGCCGTCACGAGAGAGATGAAGCTGGTTGACACCGGAGTTGAATCCGGCGTATTTCCTGTTCTCCCCGGTCTCGGCGTTGACCATCCGGAACTCCTGACCCACGATATAGTAAATCCAGGGTCCGTCGGGCCAGTCCAGGGTCCTTCTGTTGAACTCAACGTCCGATACGAGTACTCTGGAATTCTCTCCGTTGATATCCATTACGCAGACCGTGTGGTCGTTGCGGTGATAGGCAATGTGCTTGCCGTCCGGATGAAGCACCGGGACTCGGCACCGACCGGTGTTTTCAAGCGTAACCCTGGAGACAACCCTGTCGTCGACAATGGTATACCTGACAATATCCCCGCATTCATAGCTGGAAGACCAGTCTCTGGTGGGAGGATGTTCGAAATGGTTGCTGATCGCAATGCCGTCCAGCCCCCAACCCGCATTCGTGACAAGGAGCGTGGCCAGGATTACGGCCGGACTCCAGTGTGTGCCCTTCCTCAAGATCCCGTCAATCAAAAGTCCCTCCCGTTTGGCGTGTATCATCGGCTGTGCTCGCTCCGGACGCTGGTTTGGCGCCCGGCATCGTTCGGAGCGACAACTCAGAGGATAGATGTATGATTTATAATATAACGAAAAACTGGATTGTGAGGCACATTTTTTCTTTGCCCCGCTACACCGTGTTGGTACATCTCTTCACGCGCCGGGAGCCGGCCCGCGGGATTTGATCGCGACATTGGAGCGCCGTGCGGTCAATGTATGTCGTTGATCTGTAATCAGTTATGCTCGTAAGGCGCGCCCGTCTGGAGATGCGGCGGCAATCCGTGCGGTCGGGGGAGCAAGGCGGGGAGGCGCCGGTAACGGCGCCACCCACACAGGGCCGTTTCCCTGGAGGGACCGGGGAGGGTTTTTCACACGGATGGCGTTGATTGTTTCCGCCGGGACCGACTGGAGGAGCGAATGAGCAGGGTCGAGAAAATCGAGAAAGCGATTGAAGCCCTTCCGGAAGAGGAGTTCGAGGAACTCCGCAAATGGTTCAGGGAAAGCCAAGGGGAAAAATGGGACAAGGAGATTGAGACGGATTCCCGTGAAAGAAACCCGCGGTTCCTTGTGAGGGAAGCTGAGGATGCTCGGAGATACAGGGAGACAGAGGATCTCTAAATACAATAAATGCAACCCCGTCCCGGCTTGCGGCTTGCGGCGGCTTCATGCCGCATAGCGAAGTACCTCCAGCTCGCTTCCCTTGCCGACCGCGTCTTCGGCCATGCGCATAACCCACTCGGCTTCTTTGTCGGCCAGATAGTACTCTCCACAGGTATCACAAATCTCGGCTGGGACGTCTTTGATGACGACAACCGCCTGATCCCGCTGCAAAACGACATTGGCGTGGCCGGGAGCGGTATCTCCTGTCCTGCAAATAGCACATTTCATTTCCGCCCTCGCTTCCTTCTTAAGTCTTCGGTCCAGGATCGCCGGTCAGGTTCATAAACTGTTACTACGATTGCTGCACTGTTTCTCGTATCGTATCCCACCACCGCATGAAGAGCCCTTTCTTTCGGGCGATGCAAGAGTAAAGCGGATGGATAAGGGTGATCCTCCGGATAGGACTCTATCACTTCCCCTTTTTCGACCGTCTCGATCACTTCTTCTCGGGATATGTCTCGCTCGAACATGCGCTGCAATGCATGCCTGGAGTACTTGAGAATTCGGTGCGACACGACACGCCTCTTCCTGATGGACACAAGGAAGGCTCACAATCATACCGGAATGAAAATACTGTAATCTCTGTCGGTGCGGCAAATGGAGAACTCCGATACGAACAGGGACGAGTCTTCGACTCATTCACCGCTCTTTCCCATACGGTACCTGGCCGATTGAGCCGCGATCGATGAACCGGCAGCGGCCGGGAAGGTTGCCTTTTCTGTCGGAGGGAGTCGGCACCATGGCAAGGAATACCTGAGCCGCGTGGTAGCCCAGGTCGGCCATGCCGAAATCGAGCGTGGACAGCGATGTACCTCGTGAGAAAAGGGAGTTGTCGAAAGAAACCAGCGACAGGTCACGGGGCACGTCGACCCCGGCGGCGCGAAACCAGAAGAGGTACTGAAGAGCGAGGTGGTCGTTGGGGGCGACGATCGCGGTAGCGTTGCGATTTCGAAGCAGCTCGGAAAACGAAGCGGAGCGGCCCCACAGGTCGAGATGTTTCATTGGCTTGCGCGGGGTCTTCCGCGGTAAACCACCGCGCTCCCGCGCCTGATGGTGAAGCCGCTCCAGGAACTCGTGCTCGCTGGGCAGAACACCCATGCTCCAGAACGGCTCACGCTGGGGTCGAGCAAGCAACTCCATTGACGGGAAATCACGTTTGATAATCGCTTTCAGGGCTTCCTCTCTTTGCGCTATCCACAGGTGCTGAGCCGGTCGTTGCTCCTGATACATCGGGAACCCGAGTTTGCGGTGGCCGTGGGAATGCAGTGCTTCCAGCACAGTCCTGCACGCCTCCCGTTCATCGAGATGAAGACGGTAATAGTTTTGGGCTCCGCCGAACATGTCCCGGTTCATCGACACCCCCTCGTCGGTGTAGTCGAGGAACACGAAAGGTTTGCCGTACCGAAGTATCCGTTTCGTCCACAGCAGGAGCGACTCTTCGAACGAAGCGCGATAGTAGGGGCGGCATATCGAAAGCACACCCAGAAACCTGTTTCCCAGCTTCTTGATAACCTTCTCAATCGAGGTCAGGTAGTTGAAATTCAGATAGTCATTCCTGAGGCGCTCCGCAAACACCAGGCGCGTGGTGAGGGAATAGCGCTGGATTTCGTTGAAAAAGGTAGTCATGAACGGCATGGTATGGAAGGATGATGCGAACTGGTACCATTCCTTGTCGTGTGCCGCCAGAATGAGGATGACCGGATTGGCCGCGGCGGCATGCTTCCTTCGGGTCCCGACGTATGACGGTTTCACGGCCCCCGCGTACCGGAATTTCCCCCTCTTGTGAATGAGGCCGTCCCTTTCGAGCCGTTCGAACACCTGTTGAATCGTTGCGGGGGATACGTTGTGGCTCAGCCTGAAATATTCGCGCTTGGGAAGGCGGCGGCCGGCCCGGTACGTGCCGTCGCGTACATCCCTGCTGATCGTGTCGTAGAGCCGCTGTTCAGCTTCCGGAGGCAGGGGAGAGAGTCCGTGGCTCCGCGCGAACGCATCGGTCACGCGCATACGTTTGCCGCGCTCACCGGCAATAACGCCCTGCTCCGCCAGCACCCGGCATGCATGATGTACGGTCACGTAGGAGGTGTTGAACCGAGCGGCCAACTCGTGCAGACCGGGCAGGACAGTGTAACGGCCCTCTTTGATTTGGTCAAGAAGCTCCCGGGCTATGTCGAGATGTTTCACGGCTCCGTGTCCGGACAGGGAATCGACAAGTAAATATGCTGGTACCAAAATACAACGTGTTCGCTTCGCGCCGGTGGGACTGGGGTACTTTCAAGGGGTATCACGGTTACCGGGACTCGGTCCTTCAGGTGAGTGCGTGAAGCGCGGGGACACGACAATTGACACACAACGACGGGAGCGCCGCCATGTACGATATCTTTTCCTTGCCCGACATAACCTTCCCCGACGGTTTTCTGTGGGGGAGCGCGACGGCTGGGCACCAGATCGAGGGCGACAATATTCATTCGCAAAAGTGGGAGCAGGAACATGCCGACGGGTGGGTGTTGTCGGGTAAGGCCTGCGATCACTACCACCGGTTCAGGGAAGATATCGATCTGCTGGTGCGATTCGGTCATCAGGCATTCCGCATGTCCATTGAGTGGAGCCGGATCGAACCCGAGGAAGGACAATGGGACGAAGAGGCGGTGGCGCACTACGTGCAGGTACTGGAACTGTTGAAAGAATCGGGAATCAAGGTCTTCCTGACGCTGCATCACTTCACGCATCCCGCCTGGTTCGAACGGAAGGGGGGATTTGCCGCCCCCGAAAACCTCCCGTACTTCCTGCGGTATGTTGATTTCATTGTGCCCAGGGTGTTCCGGTACGTTGATTCGTGGAACGTTATCAACGAATTCAACAAGCATGGTGATCGGCACGATGCCTCGTTCAAGTTCACGATGCTTCGAGCGCATGCGGGAGCCTTTCATCGGATAAAGCAGTACGGCGATACCCCGGTGAGCACCGCCCACGCAGCGTGTTCGTACGTTCCGTTTCGGTTCAGGGACCGGGGCGATAATGCCATGGCCGACTATCTCGACTTCACCAGTCATGAGTTTTTCTTCCACGCCCTGCGGACCGGCGAGCTTGTCTACCCATTCACCGACGCGCGGTTTGACCCCGAGCTGAAAGGCGCGATCGACTACTGGGCGATCAACTACTACACCAGGGATCTTGTCGATTCGCGCAAGGCCGGGGGGCGCGGCCGCTTCGCTCACAAGACACTGCGGATGATCGATATGGATTTCTATCTCGAAGAGATGTACCCGGAAGGGTTGATTACGCAATTGGAGCGAGTCAACGACCTGCCGGTCTACATCACGGAAAACGGCTGCTGCTGTAACGACGACCGGTTCCGCATCGTCTATATCGCCCTTCACCTCTGTGCGCTCAAGGAAGCGATCGACCGGGGAGTCGATGTGCGGGGGTATTTCTACTGGTCGCTGCTGGACAACTACGAATGGGGGTCGTTTATTCCCCGGTTCGGACTCATAGACGTCGATTTCGAGACCTTCGTTCGCACACCGAAACCGAGCGCATCGTTGTATCGCGATATTATCAGAAAAAACGGTGTGTCTCGAAGTATGCTCCAGGAGTACCTCTCCGAACTGCCGTCATTGAAAAACGGAAAAGGGAATATACGGCCGGAGACACGGCCGGCTATCTGCCGTCAGTAACTATATATCTGAATACTACGGTACCAGTTTTCCTTTCCGATTCTGTCGTTCTTCTTTAGCTTGCTTGTCATACGGTCCTTCGCAGTGCCGTACGCGGGCATTGTCGTCGGCATTGTTTCCCGGCCCGAATCCGACAGTGAATGGCCGAATATGGGAATGAACAGGAAGTCCCGGCGACCACCCCAAAACGAGGGAATTCATGATGAAAAACGGAACCCGCCTCTTACCATGCGTAATCGCGGTACTTGCAGTCCTCGTTTCATCGACATTCATTCCCTGCCGTGCGGTCATTGCACCGAAAGCCGTCTACGACAGGTTCAACGATCTGGTATTTGACCGCATTCAGGAGATATGTGATGCGGGGGGTACGTTGAATCAGCGGTTTGCCAGTGATGGGGGTGGTCATGACATGACCCCCAAGGGGGAACATACCTGGGACATCTACCTTATCGACGGTTACTGTCATGACGAGCAGGCCCTTATCCACGAAAGTGATTCCGATGCGTTGGCTGTAGTGCTCCGACGAACCGAGGCGCTTCTGAATCACCTGAAGGTCATGCCCGGTGCCCCTGATGTGAATGCCCTTGAGCAGGAGTTTGTTTCTCTCAAGACGCAGAGTGCCGGTGTGTCGCCTTCAAACACGGGCGCCCGCAGGACCTTGTACGACAAGGTGTGTGACGTCAGACGGAAGATAGCATTCGCCAACCCGCTTCTCTCCACTATTAACAAACTGGTATTCCTGGAGTACGATCCGATTTGGAGTCCCCACATTCACATGTGCGACCAGTACTTCGGGTGCAATGCCGTGGGCGGCGGTGGTTTGTATGTTCTTGACGACCCCTTTGGCCCCAATCCGCAACGCAGAGAATTGCCGGCCGGCCCGGTGGAATCGGGTGCTTTGGCCGGTACCGATTTGCGAGGCGGAGGATTTCTGTCGCCTGAGGTTTCATACGACGGCACGGAAGTCTATTTCGCCTGGACCCAGGCCGGCGACAATTGCAAGGAAGGCTGGAATAACTCGAATACCTACGACATATTCAAGGTACACAGTGACGGCACGGGTCTTGTCCAGTTGACCGGTGGGAACGGCGGCGCTTTCTGGAACGATTTCGATCCCTGTGCACTGCCGGGCGGGAGAGTTGCTTTCATATCGGAGCGAAGAACCGGATCCCTGTTGACTTTCGGGAGGTGTCACGGGGGGCGTGATGTTCCGGCATATACCTTATTCTCCATGAAACCCGACGGAAGCGACATGTATCCCATAGCCTATCATGAGACAAACCAGTGGCACCCGAGTGTCGACAACAACGGCATGATTGTATTCACCCAGTGGGACTATGTGGACCGCGGCTCCAACGAGGCGCATCATCTGTGGACCTGCTATCCGGACGGGCGTGATCCCCGCGCTCCGCACGGCAACTACGACCACCCCTGGGGGGACCATCGTACACCGTACAACAAATCTCCCATTGTAAAGGGACAGGAAAACGGTGGATTCCATCCGTCCAAAGGAGGCTCATGCCTTCATCCGTGGGGCGAATGGAACATCAGAGGGATTCCCGGATCACATAAATATATTGCCACGGCCGCCCCGCATCACGGCGTTGCCTTCGGCTCACTGGTGCTTATCGATACGCGCATTGAGGATGACGGTATGATGTCGCAGGTCAGGCGCGTTACGCCGAACTGTCTGTTTCCCGAGGCCGAACGTGATGAAGCCAACAACCCTTTTTACAAAGAACTCGGCCTGCCGCATGGATGGCATATGAACATGAGGGACTACTATCACAACGGCAAGTACGGGACGGCGTGGCCGCTGAACGAGGATTTTTATATCTGCAACTACTGGAAGCACCTCATTCTCCTCGACCGCTACGGCAACAAGGAGGTGCTGTATACGCTCGACTGGGACAACACCGATGATTTCAGGGTGGGATACCGTCCTGTCGATCCGATTCCTCTTCATCCTCGTGAGAAACCGCCGGTTTTGGCACAGCGGACATTCGACGGAGAGGACATGCCCGACAAACACCCCCGGGCAACCATTTCAATCCAGAATATCTACGAGACCTATCCTGTTCCCTGGCCCGAGGGCGTGGTGGAAGAGAAAAAGATCAAGTGGATGCGTATCGTCCAGTTTATCCCGAAAACAACACCGGGGGAAAACAATCCGAGAGTCGGCAACTACGACATGGCCACCTGCCGCATGTCGCTGGGTATCGTACCCGTGGAAGACGACGGGAGTGTCTACTGCAACGCGCCTGTCAACAAGCCCATCTATTTTCAGGCCCTCGACCGGAATCAGATGGCGATTCAGTCCATGCGGTCCCTGACCTACGTCCACACGGGAGAGCAGTTGAGCTGCGTGGGGTGTCATGAAAGCAAATGGAAAGCGATCCCGCCGCTTACATCGACCCCCATAGCCTTCCAACGGGCCCCCTCGCCCATCGAGGAAGAGTTCCCCGGTCACCACAGCGAACCCACGAAGGGGGCGATCCCGTTTAACTATCACCTCCTGGCAAAACCGGCGCTGCAGCGGGCGGGTTATGGTGGAGAATACAAGCATTGCTGGGCGCCGGGCGGCGGCTCGCGATCCATACCCGGGCACGTGGGCGCCCACAAGTCGAGAATAGGGACCGACCTGGTCGGGAAATATACGAGCGGTGCAATCAACGAAGAGGACTTCCACCGCATTGTCATGTGGCTCGACCTCAACGCCAATGAACTGGGGTGGGATCACGATGTCGAAGCACAAAAAGCCGGTCAGGTTGTCTGGCCGGAAATCGATGTTGACCGGGATAATGTGCTCGGCACCGAGCACTGGCTGCCGGCGCCGGAGTCGCTCCAGACCTCGGCGCGTTTTCCCGGCCACGGCGGATTCCCGACCTCGCACAGGGTGAAGAAACACGCACCGATAGAAATTATCCGGACGGGGTCGGCACTTCGGATATCCGCCCCCGCGGTCGGCGCACTCCCGGTCGAAATCTGGGATGCGCGAGGCAGCATGGTGTTTCGACGGACGTACGGGTTTGCGGACGGCTCGATACGGGTTCCGCTCTCGTCCCTTCCACAGGGTATCTATGTCGTACGCGTTGCCGCTCCAGCCGTCACGACAACCACCCGGACCATTTCGACGCTACGGTAAGCGATCCGAACTCAGCAAGGAATCCCGGAGGTAACCGTCAAGTATATACCTGAAAACTATAATACCATAATATCCTGCCCTGACTTCCGCCTTTCACTACTTTGATCCATTGAAGCACCGTTTCTTTACTCTATGCAGGAGGTCTCCATGCTCGCCGGCTCAATTGGTTACGTATCCCGATACGCGCTTTTCATCGGAACGCTTCTTCTCTCCACGGGTTTTGCCGCACAGCACGTGTATGTATCACCGGATGGCGACGACAATGCCGCCGGTACCAAGCAGGCACCCCTGAAAACCCTGCATGCGGCACGAGATAAAGTCCGTGAGATCAACGACGGGACCGAGGATATTGTCGTCTATCTGCGCGGCAATGTCGACGGCGGATATCACTTTCTCGACTCAACCCTCACGCTTGATCAACGCGACGGGGGAAAGAACGGGAAAACCGTCACCTACGCCGCCTGTCCCGATGACAGGGAAATGCCTGTTGTCAGCGGCGGCATTCGAATCGGCAACTGGACTCTCCATGACCAGGCAAAGAACATCTGGAAGGCATCCCCCCCGGTACCGGTCAACAAAAAGATTCGAAACCTGACCGTCGATCACTTTCCCGCGGTCAGGGCACTGGGACAGCGGTTTGTCCAGGGTGAGGCGTGGGGAGAGTATGCCGACGGGACCGAGGGGTTTTTCGTGGGGAATGAGAAAGGTTTGTGGGAAGAGAAGGGGCCGTTTTCAGTCGACCTTCACAATCCCCGCGACGTCGAACTTTACAAGCAGGACACGTGGCTCTCACAGCAGTGGTGTGTGGAGGAGCAGTTAACCACGGGGGAACATGCGAAAATCAAAATGCAGCAGCCGATGTGGCGCGTTGCACAGTACAAGGCCGGGACTCACGGAGAGGGTGCCGAGCTGTTGTTTGAGAATGACCTGTCCTTCCTTGATTTCGAGAATGAATTTTACTACGACCGCCCGAATCAAACGCTGTACTATATCCCCCGGGAGGGTGTCGATTTGAACACCGCCGTGGTTATCGCCCCGCGTGTCGAGCGGCTGGTGGCCATCCAGGGAGCATCACCATCCGAGCGCATAGAGAATGTCGCCCTCCGGGGTATCGCATTCCACGACGATTCCTATCTCCTCTCGAAAGTAGAGGACTCCTACGGCTATATCGGCGTGCAGAGTATCACGGCATTTGTGCGGCCGGTTGAAGGTGAAAACTGGAAAAACGACGAGGTTGAGTACTGGATGGGGCAGATGCAGATACAATCGGCGATCGAGGCGCTTTTTGCCGACGGGATAACCATTCGAGGCTGCCGGTTCGAGTACCTGGGAGGCGGTGGCGTCAATTTCATGAACGATGTACACAACAGTACAATAGACCGGTGTATCTTCCGCTGGACCGGCAGTCACGCGATAAATGTCGGCCACGACGAGCACTGCGACCCCACGAACTGCTATGATCAGCCTTTGTACCCCTTCCCGCCCGATCCCGCGTACATCCGGACCTGCACCAACATCACGATCTCCAACAACATTACCCGCAACGTCTCATGGCAGTTCACGCACGCCCCCACCATTATGGTCTACTTCGTCGACGGGCTCGACCTGCTGCACAACGATCTGGGTCCGTGCGGGTTCAACAATGTATCGCTCGGTTGGGGCTGGAGCCGCTGCGACCAGACCAACGAGCACCGGAACAATTACGCCGCGCACAATGTGATCTGGACCGGGTGCAGGCACCACGGCGATTGTGGAACATTCTATACGCTCGGCGATCAGCGCGGCTTTGTCGCTGAAGAGAATTTTTTCCCCGGAGAATGGGAGCCGACCATGCTCACGGCGTCGCGATTCAGCATGAAGTATCGGCAGCAGGCCGAGCCGGACATGTGGATGTATCACCACCTCACCAACAGAATTTCTCAGGGTTTCTATCCCGATGCCGGTACGGTGAATGTCACGTACAAGAACACGGTCTATGAAGGGTACTACAAAATAGCCTCGTCGTGGACCGGCAAAGACCGGAATATCGTGGTCGACGGCGGATGGCGGCCGTCCGACTCGAAGGAGAGCGATTGCGATAACCTCTTTACCTGCAAGAACGTTACAACCTATGAGCGCGGCAATCGCCCGCCCGAGGCCCAGGCAGTTGTCGACCGGGCCGGGCCGGAGGATAAATCGCTCTACGATGCACTCGACTGGGTGCCCGGTGAGCCAAGCCCGGTGCCTGCGCGCCAACCGAAGTACGGTACGGCCCGTTCCGGCAAGCTCGAGACAAGCATTATCGCCGGGGCCCGGCCCTCCGTCGTGCTGCGGACGCCCGCCCGCCGGCACGTCACGGTTACCCTGCATGACGCGGCGGGACGGCTCTGCCTGAGCCTGCTCGACGGCTGGATCGACAAGGGTGCGCACCGGTTCGCACTTGCCCCCCGCACGGCGGCAACGGAGAGGCGCGGATGGTACGTGGTGAGAATTCGCACGGCCAACGGGGTCATTTCAACGCCGATTGTTGTCACCCGGTAACCTTCATTGATTGAGGCTCCACAGGAAGGAAGACAACTTTGGTCACACACCGATTCGCACTCCCTCTATTCGCCGCGACACTTGCTGTTTCATTCAGCAACCTGTCTGCCTACGAGGAATACACCTTCGAAGGGTATGGCTTTTTCTTCTACGCGAATAACTACAAGGATTCGACCAACTGCCATGCCCGCGACGGAATATGGCGGGTAGATCTCAAGACCGGTGAGGAAAAGCAGCTTCTCGGCGACAACAGCGGACGCTTCATGATCGAGAAATGCGCGTTGAGCTATCACGGGAAGCAACTCGTGTTCAAGGCAAAAAGCGTGGGCAACGGAATCATCAACAACGACGGTACCGGTTACGCCAAGCTTCCCGCCTCCATACCCCTCTCTCCGTATCCTCCACTGTATCCGATATACTGGTCGAAACAAGGCTACTATGTAATTGATCACGACAAGCTTCGCCGCTACGATATTCATACCGGGGAGTATGAAGAGCTTGCATTCCCTCCCCTTGTCGGCGGTGGCGCGAATGGGTCTTACGGCTGCCAGCCGTCCGGCGACGGGAGCCGGGTCTGGACCCGGGCGGGGCAGACCATGATTTCGTGGGGAGGTAAGAACTACGGTCCGCCGACGAGCCAGACGTACTACTTTCTGACCGACGACGGCCGGCCATCCCGCATGTTTTCACGCAACCGCTGGGGTCATGGCGAGACGATCACGCTTGACGGCGCTCACATGCTCTTTCAGAATTTCGGCCACAACGGTATGTGGGTGACGCGGTTCGAGGACGGACAGCATATCGGCGATACTTTCTATGAGTCCTTTCCCCAGTTCGAACCGGACTACGAAACGGCATGCGGGGCACTCGCCGAGGGATTTCGAAGGATCAACCGCATAGCGAACAGTAATGTGTGGATTTTCAAGTACATTCACCCCGGCAAGGGGCCGAATTACCGAGACCAGGACCCGGGCTGCTATTTCAATACGGTCTGGAACTGGCGGACCAATGAGCATATCAAGATTCACGGGCCCGAAGACGGCACCTGGCTGTCGCGATGCAACAGTGAAAATACGGTTCTTTGTGCCGGAATCTGGAAGGGCTACGACCTGCCCGACCTCGAGGAGCAATCGGCCTATCTTGTGCCCTATCGGGAGAATGTGACATTCCATACCGCCCGCAAAAGCACGCCCATGAAAAGGAGCGTCCGCATAGGTAATATCGACGACCATCACCTGGAGGGTGTAACACTTGTCGCTGATCCGCCGGATGCCGCGGCCTGGCTTACGGCGCAACCAGGTATTGACAACAACTCCTCCATCAGCGTAACCCTCGAAGTCGATCCGACCGCACTCACCGAAGAGCACCAAAGAGCAACAATCACGGTAGGCGCAACATCCGCCCGGAATACCGCCTCATTCACGGTTCACGCAGACAACACCATGCTTCCCCGGCCGGCCGATTTTGTGGTGTTCCACGCCAATCTGAGCGATTCGTTTGCGTACCCTGAAATCACGTGGAAGGATGTCGCGGAGGGCGAAGACGGGTATATTGTCGAGTACTTCACGTACCACATGTTCAACAAACAATGGAGGGTGGTCGACACGCTTCCCGCCAATACGAATCGTTACATCTCACCGTTGACCGATTACATTGGTGAGTACAAGGACGGGCAATACCGGATTCGCGCCTATACCAGCGACGGTTTGTTCTCTCCCTACTCCGAGGAAGGGGGATTCGGCGTGCCTCCCGACAGTCTGGTTCCTCCGCCGCCGGAGCGAATCGTTGAACCGTGGGAAGCGGGGGATGCCCCGTCTGCAACAGACCGCGGATCCGGTTGGCCCGTCCCCGCTGCCGGGCGGTTTCCGACCGTGTCTTCCGCCAACGGTACGGTGTGTATCCGTCCGGGGAAGGTCGCCGGCGGAGGGTACGTGGAAGTGATGCTGCCCGACGGGCGCTGTGTGGCACGGGAATCCTTTGGGCGTTTCGCGGAGAAAACAACGATTGCACTTCCGGACCGGGCAGCGGGAGTGTATCTGGTGCGGGTTGTCGGGAGTCAGGGCAAGGCACCGTCGGTGCGATGCCTGCTTGCCGTCAGGTGATTCTCCCCGGGAATCGGGAACGAGTAGTGTATGTCTCGCATTCTGATTTTGTGAGGAGTTGTTGCGGTAAACTTCCTGAGCAATTCGCTGAGGATATTGCTTTTCGATGCGGACTGAACAGCGCGGTCCGTTTCGGCGGGTATTTCCGAAGCTTGCCGTACTACCGATACCTGCCGTCTTCCTGTCTTGTTTTCCTGGCGGCATTCTCCAGAACACGAATGCACATTTGCTTGCTGAAATTGCGCCGCGGCAACACAACATTCAGCAGATACGGATGGAACTTGAATGCCTTTCGCACCATGGGGAACCTTCCCTGTAAGGAAAGTAGATCATCACGGTGCCGGCGATCTCTTCGACTCGTGTATCGGACCGCCGTCTTTACCATGGTTCGCTTCCCCTCATCGCGACCGCCACAATTGGCCCCGCTGACCTTGAGCACCCGTGACGGTGTAAAGGATCGTTGCATCTCGAACATTGATGCCCGCGGTGGATTGCAGGTAGAGAAGATAACCATGTTGCAGTCAGTGCATCATTCGTAATCGTGACAGAGGTTCTCTCCCTCCCCCGGGAGCAGTGAAAGGTTCATGAGCTGCTCTATACACCGTAATACCAGAATACCACATAGCCGTCTCCGGGCATGAGAATTACGGTAAATTATGTGGTAGTATTCGTCGATGAACTATCGGCTGTGAGGATGTCTATGCAACAGTGTGACCGATGCACAGTTCTCTCGACAGTGGGCGGGCATGCTCGGGGCGTCGTAACAAAAAAGATCACCGGCCTATGTACGGCCCTGCATTCATGGGTGCACCAGCACCATCATGACTCTCGATTCCCCGGGTTGTATCCTCTTTTCCGCACGACAGTTGCCGTATTCTTCTGTCTCAACGCCCTTTTCTCTCCCGCCCGCGGCGACTATATCACCGATGAACTCGATAGACAGTGGAACCACATGGCGCTCAAAATTGCCGATGAGCCGATCGGGTGTATGGATTTCAATGAAGGCGGGCCGCAGATCGTTCGACCGATACAGGAATACCTCCGCGGAACCAAAGACGAAATTCTCGATGAGCAATCGCTGATCCTTGAAGGCGACCGTGATCCGCTTGATATTGTCCTACGCCGTACGCGGGCGCTGCTGGACTATCTCAAGAACATGCCGGGCACAGCGGATGTGAGTGGGTATGAACAGGAATTTGCCGGCCTGATGAGCCGAAGTGCCGGCGTTGATCCGTCCAATAGCACCGGGCGAAAAGAACTCTACTATCAGGTTTGCGCCGTTCGTCGCTCCATTGCTTTTTCCAATCCTTTGCTTGATTTCAATAAAATTCTTGTTGGCGGCGGAATGACTGAAGGGGGGATTCGGGGTCACCTCTCCGTGATTGCGTGGGCCTTCAAAGCCAAATATGGAAACTGGATAAAAGTCATCGATAATCCATTTTCCTCACAACCGTTTTCAAGAAATATCCTGGCTGAGTCGGTATTCGAGAACGGCCCGCGAAAAGGGAAAAGGATAATGGATTTTCAGGGAGCATTCAACCACCCCTGTCTTTCCTACGACGGCCGGACCGTCTATTTCGCCTGGGTTGAAGAGAAAGCGCCGGGTAAGGATTATCGGGGCATGTTCGAAGGAGCTCCCGACGATCATTCGTGGGGAGTTGGAATCGGCGAAGCGTATGTGTACCACATTTACAAAGTTGACGTCGACGGTTCGAATCTCACCCAGTTGACATTCGGACTTTACAACGACGCCCACCCCTGGGAGTTGCCCAACGGCAGGATAGTCTTTGTTTCAACGAGAAGGCCCGGCAATGACCGGTGTGTCGCGAATAAGCATAACACCCTGTGCAGTGTGAATTCCGACGGCACCGACATTATTCAACTGAGCTTTCACGAAACGCACGAGTGGTATCCCTGCGTCGATAATAATGGCATGATAGTGTATACCCGGTGGGATTATGTTGACAAGGGGGCGGATGAGGGGCATCACCTGTGGACCTGTTACCCCGACGGAAGTGATCCCCGTGCGCCTCACGGCAACTACCCCCATCCGCGGATAGACCGCGGCATGGAAGAGGCATATTCGTATTTCAACTACACCGAACCCGACTACCGGGGGTACCGCGACGGGCGTCATGTCCGGCCCTACATTGAATTCATTTTCCGCCCCGTTCCGGGCTCGCACAAGCTTGTCTGCGTTGCCGGACGGCATCACGGCAATGCAATCGGGCCGCTCATGATAATCGACCCGACCGTGGAGGATGACGGGTTGATGTCCCAGGCAAAACGCATTACCCCCTATCTCTACCCCGAAGGAGAAGGAAGCTGTCCCGACGGCTATGTCCAGGAGCTTCGGCCCGATTTTTCGGCGGCATGGCCACTCAGTGAAGATTTCTATCTGACGTCGTGGGGAAATACCCTTCTCTTGCTTGATCGTTTCGGAAACCGGGAACCACTGTATACCGATAATATGCGTCCCAACCTTCCCACGCCCCTGAGGGCTCAAAAAAGGCCGCCGGTCCTTGCCACAAGAACGCATCAGGGTGAACAAGCCGATCCCGACCATTTTCGTGCGACCCTCAATGTTCAGAACGTCTATAATACCTATCCGTTCTGGTTTCCGCCGGAGGTTGTCGAGCAGAAAAAGGTGAAATGGCTTCGGATTGTGCAGTTGTTTCCCCGGATGAATCACACCGACCCCGACAACCCGGACAGATACGGACAGCGGGCACGCAATGTCAGCTATTCCCCAAACCAGAACTGCAGGATGTCTCTGGGCGTTGTGCCGGTGGAAGAGGACGGCAGCGTCTATTGCGAGGCGCCGGTCAATAAATGCATTTACTTTCAGGCACTTGATGAGAACCACATGGCGATTCATTCCATGCGCTCCGTCACCTATGTACACCCCGGCGAGCAGCTCTCCTGCGTAGGTTGCCATGAAAGCAAGTGGAAATCAATACCTCCGGGTACGCCACGTGCCATGCAACGTCCTCCGTCAAAGATACAACCGGAGTTCGAGGGTGGACCCGAGCCCATGAATTATCACCGGCTGGTGAAGCCGGTATTTGAAAGCACCTGTATTCCCTGCCATATCGAGAAGAATTCAAATGGAATAAAGAATTCCGAGTACAAATCATTTCTGTGGAGTTCGTTCCATTACCCCACCGGAATGGGCGCCCAGGCGGGTCACGGCAGCATGACCGCGCCGGGCTTCACCGGCGCATCAGCGTGCACAATCGGAAAAGCACTGAAGAAATCTCACAGAGATCGTCTTGCCGACGATGAGTGGAATCGCGTCATACTGTGGCTTGATCTCAATTCCATGGAATTTGGCTCGGATTATGAATTCGAGAAACAACGCACCGGAGAATTGGTCTGGCCGGTTATCGATGTAGACCCCGCCAATCCCCGGGGAGTTGAAATCGACCAGCCGTCACCGGGAATCCCCGATCCAACCGATAACCGCAAGGCGAATCATATCGATTTTCGAAACAATGCACGCGGACCGGAAATGACCATTCAGGCTACCTGTATCACATTCGGACAACGCATCCAACATGCCGGCCTCGTCACTATCAGGATCGCCGACGCCCGCGGTCGGACAGTGCTGCGGAAAAGCCTGGTGGGAAGCGACCTAAACAAAGGGGTACGGATACCTGGTATGGGTTCGGGTATCTTTACCGTTGTTGTTTCAACGGCCAACACCACAATCGTGCGGCGATGGGCTGTTACGCGATGAGAATACGCCGTTTGTTCAGTGCACTATGACAAAGAAACGGGAGAACGGAAATGACACCGTCACCAACGCAAAAACCACCCGCACCACATGAATTCACACCGTCCCGCCGACAATTCCTCCGCTTTCTGGCCGGTGGAGCGGGAGCAGTCGCTCTGAGCGGAAGACGCCTGTTGGCTCGTTCCTCCCAGCAACCGCCGAATTTCGTAGTCTTTTTCACCGATGATCAGGGATACCAGGATCTGGGCTGTTTCGGTTCCCCGCTCATCAAAACACCGGTTATCGACGGCATGGCACAAGAAGGCATGCGGTTCACCGATTTCTATGTTGCCAATCCGGTCTGCACACCCTCGCGGGCGGCGCTGATGACCGGCTGCTACCCCTTACGTGTCGGCATGAATCCGCCTCGCGGGGGCGCCAATGTACTGTTTCCGGGTTACAACCAGGGACTGAATCCCGACGAGATTACTATTGCTGAAGTACTCAAAACAAAGGGGTATGCTACCGGATGTTTCGGTAAATGGCATCTTGGTGACAAGGAACCTTTTCTGCCGACAAATCAGGGATTCGACTACTACTACGGCATACCCTACAGTAACGACATGAGGCCGACGGTACTCATGCGCGATACGACGGTCATTGAGGATCCGGCACAGCAGGAGACGCTCACGCGGCGATATACCGACGAAACGCTGGCATTTATTGAGAAAAACCGTGACCGGCCGTTTTTTTGCTATGTTCCCTATACCATGCCCCACGTTCCCCTGCATGCTTCCGAGCAGTTCAAGGGTACGTCGGAGCGGGGTCTCTACGGCGATACAATCGAGGAGATCGATTGGAACGTAGGACGGGTTGTCGAGAAACTTCGGGCAAGCGGCCTTGACAGCAAGACACTCGTTGTTTTTACATCAGACAACGGCCCCTGGCTGAAATACGGTGATAAGGGAGGCAGCGCTCTTCCCCTGCGCGGGGGAAAAAGGGAAACGTGGGAAGGCGGCATGCGGGTACCGTGTGTCATGTGGTGGCCGGGAACGATTCCCTCCGGGAAAACCTGCTCCGAACTCTGCACGGCCATGGACCTGCTGCCGACGTTCGCCGGCCTGGCGGGGATTGATCTTGCATCGGTGTATCCCGACAACCGGGTCATCGACGGTCATGACATCTCTCCATTATTGAGAAATGATCCCGGCGCCGAAACGCCCTATGAAGCGTTTCTGTATTTCCATTCCTTTGGGGGTCTGGATGCAATCCGTTCGGGCGACTGGAAATACCACCTCGGACGAAAGGCCCTTTACAATCTGAAAGACGACATTTCGGAGCAAGACAACCTTGTCGACAAGTACCCCGAGCTGGTTAAGCAACTGAGCGACAAAGCGAATCTCATGAAGAGAGAAGTTGAGGCGAACCGCCGCCCGGTGGGACTCTACGATCAGCACAACTGGGAGGACACGGTTCATGTGGAAGGCGGCAACCCGTCACACGCGCGGATGCACCAGGGGAACAAAACCGCATCACTACGGATTACGGTTGGAAGAAACAGTGCCGCTTCCGGTGAGGTGTACGACATCCACGGACGCCGCGTGAAGCGCATGAGCAATGTGACTGCGTTACGCGATCACCAGACGGGGCGCGGGGTGTATATCACATATCCCGAGTGAACCGAATTGATGCAGAGGCTCAGGGGGATGGAACCATTGAGCGCGGAGAACCTGATTTTGGAGTGTACGTGCCGCGGCTCTATCCAGGAACTCCCCGTTCCCGCCAATACTCAGTCCCGCCGGGAACGGTACTCGTACGCGTACTCGAAAAGGGATACAAAAGGAGTATCATCATGAACCTTCTGTTCATCGACATCGACACCCTCCGCGCCGATCATCTCGGTTGTTACGGATATCACCGCAACACGACCCCGAATATGGACAGCGTATCCCGCGACGGAATTCGTATGGATAGCTGCTTCACCTCCGATGCTCCCTGTCTCCCCTCGCGCTCGGCACTTCAGCACGGCCGTTTCGGAATTCACAACGGAGCAATCAACCACGGTGGTCGGTACGCCGATCCCTACCCCGAAGGGCCGACTCGCGAGTTTCAGAATTCCGAGCCGTACAAGAAGTTCTACCAGGTGCTTCGGGACAACGGCTACTATACCGGCACGACCAGCTCCTTTGCCGGGCGTCATAACGCATGGTGGTTTCTGGCCGGGTTCAACGAGGTCTATGACTGCGGGGGTCTGGGAAACGAACCCGCACCATGGGTCACACCCAAAGCCCTCGACTTCATCGATCGCAATCATACACGCGACAAGTGGGTGCTGCACTTCAATATCTGGGACCCCCATACCGCCTACCGGACACCGGCGGAATTCGGCGACCCCTTCAAGGACGACCCGGTTGCTCCCTGGGTAACGCAGGAGATGATCGATAAGCACCAGGACACCTACGGTCCGCACGGGGCGCTACTGCCCCTTGACTCTCTGGAAAAGAAGCCCACGCCGCGTGAGGTGAGTCGCATCGCTACGATGGAGGACTACACGAAGTGGATCAACGGCTACGACACGGGTATCCGGTTTGCCGATGAAGCCGTAGGGCAACTGACAGCGCGACTCAAGCACTACGGCATCTACGATAACACGGCTATCATCATCACCGCCGACCACGGGGAAAACCAGGGTGAGTTCAATATCTACGGCGACCACCAGACCGCCGATCTGTGCACCAGCCGGGTTCCCATGATTGTCAAGCTGCCGGGCTTTGCTCCGTCGGTGGATACGGCGCTGCACTACCAGTTCGATATCACTGCAACGCTGCTGGAATTGCTCGACATACCCATACCGGGGAAATGGGACGGGCGGAGTTTTGCTCCCTCACTCAAGGGAGGGCGTCCCGAAGGTCGCGACTATCTCGTTGTCAGTCAGTCGGTCTGGAGCTGCCAGCGCTCGGTGGTCTGGGATGACTATATCCTCATCAGGTCGTACATGGACGGGCTCAAGGATTTCCCGGAATACATGCTCTTCGACCGAATACGCGACCCGCACGAGCAGCACGATCTTGCCGGGAGCATGCCCGATAAAGTCGAGGAGGGGAAGCTGCTGCTTGAAAAGTGGGTCGCGGAACAGCTCGCCTGCTCGGATATGGATGAGGACCCGATGATGAAGGTTATCGAGGAAGGCGGGCCGTTTCATTCCCGCAACCGGCTCGGGTTTTATGTCGACTTCTACAACTCAATCGGCAAAGAGCATCTGGCACAGCGGATGAAAGAGAAGTATGAGGGAATTAAGGGGTACTGATCGTGCTCCACGTGCAGAGTTGTGCGCTTGTCCTCGAAGGTGCGACACAGCGTCGACAGCGAGTCGGCTTCGAATTACCCCGCCGGCTCGATTCAGTAGGACGAAACCCCGGTTATCTTCAGGCAGCGCTGGGTCTCTGCACTTACTGAATACACCCATTCTTTGGGACCGGCATCACGTCCGCGGAGAATTCGTTCTGAACGGGGACCGGCTACACGCCGGCCGTGAAGGAAGCGGACATGTCCGAGATCTCTTCGCTGTGTCGATGATATTCGTCGGGGGTTAGCGTGAGCAAGAGCGATACTCTGCCGAGATCTTCACGGGAAAGGTTTTTTTTCATGTGCTCGTAGATTGGACTGTCACGGTCAACCTGTTCCTTCCTTTTGAAGAAATCGGAA
>CAZNDN010000016.1:42460-50186 GCA_964571815.1 uncultured Fibrobacterota bacterium
CTCGTAGATTGGACTGTCACGGTCAACCTGTTCCTTCCTTTTGAAGAAATCGGAATCGATCCCACGCCCGCTCTGATTCAGCTCATCACCCATGGTCCAAATACATCTCAGGCGGAAAACAGCCGCGCCGACCATGCCGCGTGCCGGCCTGGGCCGGCTGCTTGTCGGTCTGTACAACTGCCTCCCCGTCCGGCTCGTCTGAAGACGGTATTCATTTCGGCACCGTTGCCATCACCGTCCGGTTCCACCGATTCTTCCCGACACGCACAACAACAGCCCCCCCGGCGACCGTGTGTGCTTCGAGGACGTACGAAGAGACTCCGGATACCCGTTCCCGTGCGATCAGGCGGCCCCGTAGATCGGTAAGAACCAGCGTTTGCTCTTCCGCCGGATGCAACCCCGTCACTACCAGACCGGCGCCGGTTGCCCGGGCCGCTATTGCCGGGGTTGTTTCGTGCCGGTGGTGCCGTGAGTGGATGTATTCCGTGGGGCCGCGGCTGTCGGGAACGCGGAAGCAGAATCCGCCCTCTGCCGGGAGGGTGGTCGTGAACTCTCCGGGACTTTCAAGCGTAATCGTCTCCACGGCAATCTCGTTCTTGCCGGCGCCGTTGCGGTAGATGGATACCGAGTACGATCCCTCCTCAAGAAACGAAAGGGGAACGGTGAGGGTTCGCTCCGCGTGTCCGGTAATGCCGGCAACAAACCACTCGCTTCCCGTGCGCCGTGCCAGGCACACGTACTCACCGGGATAACCATCGATAAACCGGGTCTCGTCCCATGCCGCCGGGAAATCCGTCAGAAAAGGCTTTGCCGGACTATTCAGGTAGGAATCGGCATTGTTCCCGAAGTGCGGTATGCCGCATTCGAAGATAACCGAGAGCGCAAGCTCGTGAGCGTCGGTCGTCAGCTTCGGCGTATAGTCCATGGGGCCGACAACATTCCGGGTGAACGGCAGCTCGCAATCATGCTCCGCATCGGGGTAAAATTTCCCGATAAACGTATACTCATCCCCGGCCACCGCCTCCCAGGCCAGGAGATGAGGCCACCGTCTCCGCTGACCGCGCGGCACCGTCGCTCCGTGATAGTTCACGATGAGTTCGTGGCGGGCCGCCGCAATCGCTATGTCCTCGTACACCTTCATCATCGATGCCCGGTCACTGTTGAAATAGTCAACCTTGACCCCCACCGCTCCCCACTGTTTGATTCGTTCGAATTCGGCGTCCATTCCCGACTCGTGAACATTATGGTGATACCAGAGGATATTGCCGATACCTTTTTGTTTGCCGTACGTGATAGCCTCTTCGGCATTCACCTTATCCGGCCAGTCGCAGTCGATCAGGTTGTAGTGCCACTGCATCTCCGCGGCCATATCAATGAATTCCTTTTGCTGTTCGGTATCCCTTACTCGTTCGGTAAGCCACGACCAGGCCGATACGCCGGGCTTGATCCAGTCGACATCATCCAGTTCGCACGGCGGGTTCAAATGTTCGATAACATTTGATTCAACGATGTCTCCGAGACTGTCCCCGATAATCGCGACGCGCCATGGCGTTTCCCAGGGAAGACTTCCGGTGATATTCTGATCGTCGGCCAATTTGATCGTGAAGGAGTTCCCCCCGGATGAAGAGAAATGACACGCGCAGTAGGGGTAATAGACCGCTGCTTCACTCACCAGTACCCATGCACCGGCTCCGGTTTCAAACAGCGCGGGGAAGGCCAGGTCCGCGGAGGTGAAATCGCTTCCTACGGTTCCCTTGTCATAGGCCGCTTCGTACGCCGGATGGGGTTTCTGCACCCATCCGGTCGCACCCGCCGGCAACGTAAATCCGGATGATTCACCGGTAATCTCAACATCTCCTGAACCTTTGAGAACGTATCGATAGGCCACGGCATCGTTGTACGCACGAAACACTATCCGAAAAGGCTCGTCGTCCTGGTTCTTGAAATCCAGACTCAATTCGTTGCAGTAGTTGCGGTACGTGCTGCACTTGCCCGAGGGCAGGTGGTAGGTTTCGTCGACGGTCGAGGTTTCCTCGGATTCAAAGGTTGGATTTTCCACAAACATGCGATCGGTTAGACTGATGCCCAGCGGTGACCATTCGATTACGGTTGTGCCGTTCAGGCTCGCCGTGTACTGAAGGGAGTTGCCGTCCTTGACCGCAACTGAAATTGCACCGTCCGGAGAATCGAGATTCCACTCCAATGCGGATATCATACCTGCAACCGCGATAAGAGTCGCACCTGCCAATCTTGTGGATCGATGCTCTTTGCCTGCCATTTGAGACCTCGCTTTCGAAGATTTTCCATAGTGTCCTGATCGTTGCGCCGGACCTTGATTGAACTATATTGTCAAATATAGGGACAATTCCAAGCAAGTGTGTTATGATTTATGTGCTTTCTATTGCACTATTATGCTCACCTCACTGAAAAACCTCACGTACTACGAACGCTGGCTCTACCGGCCCTGGTCGGAGCATCCGTTGTGTTGCTCCGTTCTGGCGTGCGGGTATCGGCGAGTGACGTCGACGGCCTACGACTGGCATGGCCGCAAGCACGGCTCGCTCCCGTTCGCCCTTTTCCAGTACACCCTTTCGGGGAGGGGGGAGCTGACCTACGAGAACACCGTGCATGAAGTCGACCCGGGCACGGCCATGATTCTGCATATTCCGCACAACCACCGGTACCGTCTTCCACGAGATTCATCGGAGTGGGAGTTCTTCTACGTTGGTTTGTACGGTCCCGAATCGATGTCAGTATGCGAGCGAATCGAGACCAAGGCGGGACCGCTTCTCAGCCTTGCCGATGACAGCGGACCTCTGAAAACGGCGGCGGCAATTGTACGGGCGTTGGCCGACCAGCAGCCCGAGAGAACCGATTTCGAACTCTCGCTGTATGCGTACCGCCTGCTGATGAAACTGGGAGAGTATGTCTTCGACAATCAGCACGCCGCCCCGCGCCATCCCGCGGTGAAAGCGGCTATTGAGTATTGCAATCGATCGTTCGGGCGGCCGGTCTCAATCGATGATATGGCACGACTATCGAATATCTCACGGTATCATTTCAGCCGGCTTTTTACCGCCTCCGAAGGTATTCCACCGGGAGAGTATCTGCTGAAGCTCCGGCTTCATCATGCAATGGAGCTGCTTCGCACAACCCGGCTTTCGTGCAAGGAAATCGCGTTTCGATGCGGATTCAACAGCGCAGCCTATTTCTGCAGGTATTTCAAGAAGGCTTTCGATGTGACCCCCGGGAGATTCAGAGGACGGTAGTGCGTTTCACCGGGGATGGGTACCATGCTTGTGCTGTGCCCGACGCGCCTGTCGGACTGACATCCTTACAATCGTTCGCTTCCCCTCATCGCAGCCAATGTAGTCGGCTCTCAGCACCTTGAGAGCCCTTGACGGTGTAAAGGAGTGTTGCGTTTCGGCCATTCGGCCGGCCGGCTCCCCGGGCAACTATTTTTCCGTTGATCATTACACTGAAGAGAGGCTCTTCAACAAGGCCCGTCGGGCTCACCGTCCCCGACGTGAGCACGTGCAGCCTTGCGCAGCCGCCGCGAGTCGCCACTTCGCGGTTCAATTCTCCCGGAAAGTAGTCGTAGGGCGAGCAGTCTCCCACTTTCACGGAATGGTCGCTGGTTACATCACACACATACCCCTTGTTCCCATCGCAGGTGAAGCACACGTGCTTCGGGGAGTGCTGAGAGAAGCGGTGCATATTGAACTCCCCTTCGGGAGAGGAAATCGTGTGCGCCGTTCGGTCAGAAAGAAACTCCTTGATATAGGCCGTATGATGATTGTCCAGATTGTGGGATACCCATTTCCCGTCGCTGGAGATTGACCCCTGGCAGCCGCCTCCGTGATTATGTTCCTTATCGTTTGCCATGTCGTACGAGGCCACCGACCATCCCCCGGGCACGGTTGCGGCATACCGCGTACCGTCGCGCGATGCGGTTCCGGCAACAATGGTGTTGCCTGACGTATAGGCAACCTCGGGCGTGCCGCCGTCCGCATCGACCCGGTAGACATTTTTGGTCCAGTTGGACATGTAGAGATTCCCGTCGTCCGACCACGACACCGACACCTCAAAATCCCCCTTGCCGCAACTGAGTTCGCACACTTCCCTCTCGTCCGTCCCATCGATACTCCGCGTGCAGATCCTGCTCCCCCGGCTCCGGTAGTACGCGATTCTGCTCCCATCGGCATTGAAACACGCTCCCCACGCAGGCTCATCCACGAGCGTGCGTTTGTCGCCGGTTTCACAGTCGATGAGGTAAACCTTGCTCAGACCGAACCACTCGTCTCCGCACAGCACATAGCCGTCGAGCGCCCGGGCGCTCAGCGCCCATATCAGGATCAGGACACTCACCGGGATAAGACTCGTACATAAGTGCTTCATGCATACACCTCCATGCCGACCGGTTTTTCGACTCCGATTCATCAATGATGTTCGTTACCCTCACTCCTCGCCGGTCAAGGTACGATAGAAAACTTCGCCCATCCGCACCGAACACGTTCCTGATTACCCCTATTGTGTTGTTTGTGTTCTTCGCAAGAAGTGCTGGATTTCAGTAAAATATTGATATTGCTATCGTTATCGGGGACGGAGGCAATTGATTAACTTTTGGAAATCGCGAATCTTGATGCGCATTGTTACGGACAGTGTCACCTTTTCAATGCAGAATTTCCCCCTTTCACTATCCATCCGGGGAAAGCGCCAAAACGAGGCGATATCGGAGGGGTGAGCAACCGGCGCTCACCCCTCCGATACACACATACTCCGGTAGAATGGTCGGGGAGGGGACTACGATGGCGGCGGGTGGTCCACGAACGCAACCAGATGCCTTCGTTTCCGGACGGAAGCGCTTCGAAAGAAGAGCGGGAGCCTACTTTGTGCCCAGGTGCAGAACAGAACGCAACTCCGATCTCCCTCCACCCGGGCGAAGCCGTATCAGCCTGAGACCTGGTGTTTCCAGCACAGACCGCGGGATTCCGCAGGTCCCTCGACGGAACACCGCATCAGGTACGACCGCGATGGTGCGGCCGGCCGGATCAAGGAATTCGATGGTTGCATACCGGAGTTGGGCTCCTCGTATCACAAGACGTGAGCCTTGAATCCAGGCCGAAAGGGAGCGGGGTTTCGGTGGTGCGCCTCGACCGGCTACCGCGACATCGGCATTCGAGACCTTAATGTAATCAATTACGATAAGATGCACGTGCTCGCGCTCTATTCTCACCCAGTTCGTGTCCATGGTAAGATACGCCGACACGTCGATGGCTCGTTCACCCCTGAGCGTATCCTCCAAAGGCCACCAGTACTTGTGCCGCTCCCACTTGACCGGATTGGCCGAATCGGGATTGATCAGTTTTTCGCCGTTGATGGAAACGCTCACGCTGTGGGAAGGGGATCCCGCAAACCACCCTCCGCCGTTGGCGTATCCGATGATCAACGTTTTTCCTTTTGGTACGGGCATGAAATCCACGAAGCTGTGCGGGTAGCACAACTGGGCGCCCAGCCCCCCGGACCAGGTATCCAGGCACAAGTCTTCGCCTTGACAGAGCCCGCACCCCCAGTACTTGTCGGTGGCCTCCGCCTCCAGCTTCCATTCTCCTTTTTCCGCCGCTTCGCTCTCCCGCGCGGCCGCGCCGGCCGTCCCTCCCATGAGGAGTGCGGCAAGCACCACGGCCGGCGCATGAGTGAGTCCCTTCCTTTTCATAGGGTATGCTCCCCGGCAAGCTCGGAATGTGGTGGATTCATGACGGGTTCACTTCTATGTGGTCCATGGACTTCATGCTTTCCGGATAACCGAACTCCGTCAGGAACCGGACAACGAGGGGCCGCTCTTTGTCATACTGCAGATAGTCCTTGTGGTGACCGCTCTTGAGAATCTTGATAGTGACGACATCCACGAGCGGCGCGAAAGTGCCCATGATCAGTCGATTCGGCTGGCGGTCCTGCCCCCCGACCACGTCACCGAATCCCAGTGGGCCGCAGCAGTGCGCGCTCCAGACGGCATCGACGATACACAGTTGCTGTCGCGGGGGAGAACCGCCGAGAACCGCACTGCTCTTGTTGACCGCAAGCATGTAAAGACACCAGTCGTATCCGTGAAACGGATTTTCCGGAAACTGGCGCAGGAACGTTCCTCCCACGTGGTTTTTCAGGCACAGGGCCGCACCGCCGAACACCGACCCGTGAGGTTTGCTGCACGCCAGATTTATGAGAATATCGATCTTTCCATTGGCGATATCCGCGGCGCACGGATAGGCCCCTTCCATCGGCGCCGGAATATCGGCCATAATCGTTCCGCCGAGTCCGTCGTAGTAGCTGCTCACCACAATTCCATCGGGAAGGCCGTTGCCCAGATACGGACGGTAGTAGTAGACAACACTTGAGACGACCTTCCCGGCGTCAGGATCAAACGTATACGCTTCACCGTCGAACAGGACGATATTTCCATACGGGACCCCGAGCCGGTGAAGTTCCCGGCACACCTTGTCCAGTATCGGAATGTGCGGAAGAACCAGCCCGTTGGCGTCAACCTTGACGGCAACTCGTACCTGGTCCCAGTTTTTGCCGGCAGGCTTCATGAAGAGAGTCCTCCATGCCTGAGCCGGATCCTCTACCTTTGTCAGACTCCGCGCCATGGCATCCAGGTCCGCCTGCATCCGTGCCGTGTCGAGCAGATCGTTCTGCTCGGTGAAGCTGTGGTCCATGGTCCGCGGGAAATTCGAGTTGACTTCGTGCCCCCTGCCTACACAGTCCAGGTCCTGCCCATCGTTGCACTGCCCGCTCCAGGAAGGATTCATCGCGTTGTCGTGACAGCAGACAATCCGGTCGTTGGGTACAGCCGGATTAATCTGCGTTCCGTCCGTCCAGGCCGCCCGGACACGTCGGTTCAGCGCGGCACCCACGGAAAGCCCCGCTGTGCCGAGAACCGAGGCCTTGAGAAACGAACGACGATCCGATTGACCCGAGAAAACCATTGTCTCCCTCCCCTTCTTTGAAACAAAAGCGTCCTGATGTCGAGGTTCAGGGCGCGGACAGCGGCGAAATCCGGATTCTCGCGCCTTTCGCCGTCACCTCCGCTTCAGGCCGACCGGATTGTCCTGTCCATGGCATCTACCGGGCTGCTTGCACGGAGCGAACCCACCGGAATGTTGGTAGGGCGGAAAGATATGGTGGAACAGCAGGCCGCAATCGGCATTCAGCAAACACTCGACTTCTCAATCCCCCTCCCAATCCCCATACAACTATATGGGAAATGTAACACGTCTGTGCTTGCCTCCCGAATACAATCCATTGCTATACTTTTCCGTTTCTCCAGCCCCGGTCCAGGAACTTCATGAGAATACCTCCCGTTGCCCAACGAAGTCGTTTTTCGGATTGAGGCAGTCGGTTTTCCCGGCCTTCGGCAACGGCAACCGGATCATATCCACGACATTGCAGGAAACGTCGAATAACGAAGCCCGCGGCCCTGCTCAGGCAGGTGGGGACATCCACGCGCGAGGGGATTACCTGTCGCCTTGAAACCCGGCTTCTCCGGCGCCACGAGACCCGGTCCTTGCCCATCGGAAATCCGGGCTCCCTTTTTACCGCAAAGAGCCGCGACAGTTGATATCTTCAACCTTTCCGGAGACAGCGCCCTTGCCAAGAGCGCCGGGCGGGATGCCTCGCCGATCGTCCCTTCCCCGACCGGCACCGGCACCCGGCATTCCGTAGGCGC
>CAZNDN010000017.1:0-40949 GCA_964571815.1 uncultured Fibrobacterota bacterium
GCATACGGCGCGCAACGTCGGGAGGCACATAGGGCGAGGTGTCGGTCTTGAGGATGCCGATTCTGGGTGTCGAACTGCGGAACACCTTCATGATTGAGTGGGTCATGTCGTATTCGAAGTTCTTCATGTCCTGCACGACCGGAAGAACCTCTTTCTTGTCTTCGTACAGCACGGCGATGCCCAGGAAACCGTTGATCACCTCTGCCTTGTCCTTTTGCACGGTCTGCATCTGGATTTCGGGGATTCCCAGCGCACGCACGCGACTCCTGACGTCTTCGTTCTCCGACGGATCCTCATACGAGATCAGAAGGTTCCTGCCGGCCACGGCCTTGTATTCGCTCAGAAGATCTCTGACGTCGGTCTCCACGCTTTTGAGGTGCGGAGGGAGGTTTTTCGATGAGAAGTAGACCTTGATATTAATGATATCGTCCAGCTTCTTCAACGTTTTCCGCGTGGCGGGGGAAATGCTGTAGATCTTGTTCTCCGTGAGATCGACCCGGGTGAACACCTTGGTGGAGAGGTAGTTGGCCACGCCGATAAATCCGAGAACCACAAGGACGAACAGAGCGGACTGTGAACTGTATTTCAGACTTTTTGCCATACTGCTACTCCCACTTTCTGCTTTCCAGGGAACGAACATTGAGGAAGAGGAAAAATCCGATAATCGACAAGTAGTACACGACGTCCCGCGTGTCGAGAACGCCGCGGCTGATGCTCATGAAATGGTTTCCCAGCCCCAGATAATTGAACAACGGAATGAGAAACGACGGCGCAACGACGGTGACGAACGGGTTGCCCACGATGAAGAGGACAAAGGTCACGACAACACCGAGGATGAACGCGACGATCTGGTTTTCGGTAAGTGAGGATACCCACAGGCCGATTGCCAGATACGCTCCACCCATCAGCAGCGAACCAATGTAACCTCCGATAATCGGCCCGGGGTCGGGATTGCCCAGAAACGCGACGGTTATCGGAACCGTTACCGAAAGAAGGACGGCAACGCCGAGGAAAGCGAAACAGGCGAGGAATTTGCCCAGCACTACCTCGGTGTCCTTGAGTGGCCACGTAAGCAGCAACTCAAGCGTCTTCACCTTCTTCTCTTCAGCCCAGATACGCATGGTGACGGCGGGGATAAAGAAAAGGAAGATCCAGGGAAGCAGTCCGAAGTAGCCTCGCATCTCGGCCTGATTGATCAGAAAGAACCCCTGGAAGAACAGGAAGTTGGTAACGACGAGGTAGACCGTGATTACCACGTAGGCGATAGGCGAGAGGAAATACGCCTTGAATTCCTTTTTGAAGATGGTCAATACCTTTTGCATACCCTATCCCCTTGTAAGCTGTGTGAATACGTCCTCGAGACTCGCGGCTTCCCGTCTCAGTTCCGATAAGCTCCACCCGTTGTCGACACTGCAGCGAAACAGCTTCTCTCCGATATCCTCGGTTGTGTCGCTGAAGACATGGACCGCCGTCCAGTCCCCGGAACTGTCTTCCACGGTGATGTTGGAGACTCCCTGCACCGCCTGGATGCCCGATTCTATGGATTGCCTGTCGCCCTTGACCCTCAGGTGATAGCGGTTGCCCGTGCCCATTCCGCTTGTCAACTCCTCGGGCGTTCCTTCGGCCACAATGGCCCCGTCATTCACAATAAGGATCCGTCGGCAAGTCACCGAGACTTCGGAGAGGATATGTGAGCAGTAGATCACCGTCTTCTCACGTCCGATGCGCTTGATTAACTGCCGTATCTCGACGATCTGGTTGGGATCAAGCCCCGACATGGGTTCGTCGAGAATCAGAAGGTCGGGGTCGTGAATCATCGCCTGCGCGAGTCCGACCCGTTGGCGATACCCCTTGGAAAGTTTGCCGATCTGGCGGTTGGCCATTGCAGTGAGGCCGCAGACACGAAGCATGTCGTCGGAGCGCCGCGTCAGGGCGTCGCCTTCCATGCCGCGTATCTCTCCCACGAACCGAAGATACTCCCCGACAAGCATGTCGCTGTAAAGGGGCGCGTTTTCCGGAAGATAGCCGATCCTGCGGCGCACTTCCAGGTCGTTTTCCCGGATGTCCAGGCCATCGACCTTCACGCTGCCCGATGTTGGGGGAATGAAGCACGTGACAATACGCATCGTGGTGGTTTTCCCGGCTCCATTGGGCCCCAGAAACCCCAGAATCTCTCCCTTTCGGATGCTGAAATTCAGGTCGCGCGCGGCGTGTACTTCGCCGAACCTCTTGTTGAGATCGGCAACCTCCAGCATCGTCGAATTGGTGTTGTTGCTCATATCAAACCGTCCTCGCATGGCTTAAGGAGTTCTTCTCCTCCCGCGGAAGCACCGTGCCCGGGAAGTACTGCCCACGGTGCTGCATATCCAAGGGTCAAAAAATGCATTCATGATAAGGCCTCAGTCAAGACGGAGGGCCGTGGGATCGGGATGGATGACACCAAGGTACCCCGAGAGAAGCGAATACGGACAGCAAGGAATTTTATTGTGTGGGTCGACAAAAAACGCCGGGCTCAGTTCGTGCCCGGCGTACTACGCGGAAAGCCACTCCCGGTAACAGGCGCAACGAAGCGTGTTCAGTCGTTCTTGCGCTCCTGGATTTCCGTGCGCACTTCCTGTGCAATTTTCTTGATGTTCTGCAGGCACTTCCGTGCACGTGTGCCGGCGGATTTGTTTCCCCGGTCGAATTTCTCGTACTCGACCTTCAGGTTCTCAACCTCATTCAGCAGTGTGTCAAGGCCCATCCTCATCCTCCTTTCCTCGCTGTGAAATAGATGCTCGGAAACACGCTCCGCTTTTGCTGCGTTTCCCGTATATAAATAAGTTATGGGCCCCGCTTGTGTCACCAGACTGTCGGTCGGGGCCGACCCGGTCTGCGATCGCCGAGAGGAACGGGTATCCTGAAGATAGTATGAGCGCGCAGAATGGGGGCTTCCGCCGGACCCGGGCGGGACCCTTTTCTGTCTCACAACCTTTCCGTCGCAACGATACGGAGGGTATCGCCCGGCATGAGAACGCTTCCCCGACCGAGGCCGTTGAGTGCCCGAAGGTGCTTGACGGGTATGTCGTGCCGTTGGGCAATTGCCCAGAGGTTGTCTCCCTTGCGGACAGTGTAGTATACTACCTCGCCGGCCGGAGCTGAAGGGCTCGACAGGGGGGACCGACGGGCGGGGATAATCAGAGTGTCGCCTGCCTTGATCAGATGGTTGTGTCCGAGTCTGTTGTGTTGTGCCAGGTCCCCGACCGAGACCCCGAAAAGCGCGGCCAGCATGCTGAGGTTGTCTCCTTTCCGCACCCGGTATCGCAACGGCCGACTCTTCTTCGACGCTTCTTCCTGCTTCGCGGTCGACACCGCTGGTGCCCCATGACCCTCGTACGTCTTCCGGGAAGAGCCGGGCTTGCTCGATGAGCCCGACGCTCGCTTCGAGCCGTTGTAGTAGACAAGCGTGTCTCCGACATGAATCAGCGGCCGGCCGGCGTCGAGGGAATTCCACGCAAGAAGGTAGTCCAGCGAAACGCCCAGATTCCGGGAAATCGAGTAGGGGTTGTCTCCTTTCCCGACCACGTACTTCTTCGGAGCACCGCTGCGGGGAACCGCCGTCTGCTCCGTACCCGGACCGTCGCCCTCCTTTCCGTCAAGGAGTACGTACAGCGTGACCGTATCGCCCGCACGAAGCGACCGTGCACGGGGAAGGTTGTTCCAGCGGCAGATGTCGGAGACCGACACACCAAACAGTTTCGCAAGCTCGTAGACCGTGTCTCCGCTTCTGACTCGGTACCGCAGCGGTTTGAGTCCCTTCTCCCGGAACACTTCGGCCTCCGGAATATCCCCGGCACGCTTCGAAGCACGGCGGGACGGTTGAAGGACCGGCGGGGCACCGCGGCCGACCGGGATGGGGATGAACAAGTGGCGTCCCGCCACGATCCTGCTTGTGCGCAGTTTGTTAACCGACTTGATGGCCGAAACCGGAACCTTGAATCGTCGGGCGATTCGGATAAGGTTGTCTCCGTGGCATATCCGGTAGCGATACCATTTGACTTTACGGTCATCGGGGATTGTCTCGATGAACTCCACGAATCGGTTTCTCGATCCGGGTGGCAGGTAAAGGAACACATCCTTGACCTCCGGAGGAGTGCACCAGCGGAGAATATGGGGGTTGATACGTTTGAGTTCCCGAAGATCCACTTCGATACCCTCCGCGATATCCTTCAGCTCGATACACTCGCTGATTCGAATCGTGTCCAGGTCGAACCGAAGCGCGTCCGGATTCGCCGCTGCGTCGAAGCCGAAACAGGAGGCATTTTTCGCGACAATCAGGGCCGAGATATACTGAGGAACGTAGTTCATTGTCTGGCGCGGGAGACGAAGCTGCCAGAAATCGACGGTGTCGGTGGTCGCCAGCGCCCGCCCCACTCTTCCTTCGCCGCAGTTGTACGCCGCAAGGGCACAGTGCCAGTCGCCGAAATCTCCGTACAGTTTCGTGAGGTATCTGATAGCGGCAACGGTCGATTTGATCGGGTCTCGCCTCTCGTCGACCCAGTAGCTCTGACGAAGTCCGTACCGCCTGCCCGTCGAGGGAATGAACTGCCAGATACCCGATGCATGCGCGTACGAATACGCCTTGGGGTTGAACCCGCTTTCGATCAATGGAAGATAGGCCAGGTCGGAGGGAAGACCGCTGTCGACAAACATTTGTTTCATGAACGGCAGGTAGTACTCGGCGCGTTCAAGCCACCTTCCCACCGGGCCCTTTCGGCCCCGGCTGTAAAAAAGCAGCGCCGCGAAAACCCGGTCGTTCCACGCCATCGGAACATTGTACTCAATTCCTTTTTCACACAGCAGTCGTGCCATTCGCGCACTGTCACGAGAACTCACTTTCAGCGAATCCAGCGAGTGCGAAAGCTGTCGTCGGAAGACCAGGGGTGCGATCCGGTCCGGGATGCTGTCCAGGTACGCTTCGGGCATGCAGGTGGAGTAAAGCTCGACAACACGCTCGTAGTGTCGCTGGGCGGAGTCTTCGGGGACCGCGCATTCTTCGTCCGCACTGTCTACTGCTACGACCGCCCGGTGGAGCAGTTCATTCGCCTCGGAAAAACATCCGGAGTCGCATGCCTCCTCGGCCTGGTCCATGAGCGTGCCGATTGGTGTGCAGCCCCGAGAAGTGTCCCCGGGTTCGCTCCGTACCTCGACTTGCCGGACCGGCTCCAGGAGTGTGGAGTCGACCGCGGCGGAGGTTTCGGGGAGGGTGGAGTTGGGGCGCAGCCCCGGAGGGATGCACCCGAGTGCGGCAACCATCGGTGCCGCCGCACCGGCCCACCGCAACAGACGACCGTGAAGTAACCTGTTCATAATGCACTTCGGTATAAGGTGCAACATTATAATACTATCATTGTGGTCGACATTTGGCACGGGCTTCGGCCGGTGAACCGCTCCGCGGTCGTTGTGCCGGGGCGGAAAGGGGGTTTTCCCGGTTCCCGTGTGATCACGGCAGTCGCCCGGTGAGCGTACCGCGGGCCCCTCGCCCCGCGATTCCGTTGCGAATCTCGTGTGGGGCCGGCTGGAAAACAGCGAGCCGGAACGCACAGGAAGCCGAACACGCCGGGATCCGAGCCGCGGCCCTGTGGGCCGGGCAACAACGGCCGCAGGGAATCCCGGAGCCGTCGAGCAGAGAATGAATCAGAAACGAGTCCTGGGTGAGAACCTTCCTCAGGCAGGCGCCGAAAGCCCGAAGGCTTCGGTCGGAAGAAGAGTTTCCCGGGCCTGGTGCGCCTCACGCTTGAAAAGCCTCCCGCGGTGAGTACGGCAATCCTCCACCGCTTCCCTGATCCGGCGTTCAAAGAAACGCCGACTGCCGCCGCAGTAATTCACGTAGATACGTGTCCGCGGGGGGCACGTCGCGTACTCGGTACACTGCCGGCAATTCACTTTGTGATGCTCCATGAGAGACCTCCCCCGTACCCGGGACTATTCCTGTGGAACTGAAGGGAACGAAGCTGCTCTCACTATTATACCCGACAATATCTTGTGTGTCAATGCCTTTTGGTACACTACTTGTAGTCACAAATGCCTATCTTCCGCCTTATGAAGAGGTTACATCGATGCGAGCTTGACTAAGAGGGATTTCCTCGAACCGGTGTGCCGTGATCGAGCCACAGCTTGTTGTCCAGCCAGACGGAAGGAGCGCGGACAACACCGTCAAGGTGGAGCGGAACGTTTACTTTACCACCCATTGATGCGTTGTCGCCGAGAGCAAAGTGCACTGTCCCCTTGACCTTTTCATCCTCGAGCACGTTTCCGGTGATCCGTGCCGAATCAAGTGTTCCGACGCCAAATTCGGCGATTGTCCTTGAAGGACCACGATACTTCAGGAAGAGTTCTTCGAGCTTCCGTGCACAGTCATGCCCTTCAGTTTCGACAACTCTTCCCTCACGTACATGCAACACAAGCGGTTCGTCGAGGATCCCCGCCAGGGGAAAGGACCCGTCGAATACCAGCGTTCCCTCAGCGGTTCCCTCCAGTGGGGCCAGGTACGCTTCGCCGGCGGGGAGGTTGCCGAAGGCCCCACGAAAATTCAACCTGCCGTCGTCGGCCTTCGCGTGCCGTCCCCCGGTTTCAAAGGCAATATCCGTTCCTCCCGGGCTGGTGACCCGGACGCGGGAGGCTGATGAAAGATGGGCGGCCAGTTTGCGCGTGGCAATACCCAGTTTGTGCCAATCGGTTTTCATTGTCCTGACAAACATTTCCGGCGAGATCCCGGGCAGCGTCGCGATCCGGATGCCTCGTTCCGAGGCACGACGTCGAGCCCTGGTGTGGGAAAGCGATTTCGATGTCGGCATGACCGCCACGTCGAACTGGCCGAACCATTTCCCGACCGGCCCCGGCGGTTCATTCCCGTTCTCCCGTCTGGGATTGATAACTACCATGACCGCCTCCCTGCATCTGCTCACGCCTGCTTTCCACATGATTTCCCCGACTTCGGCACAAGGCGGATCACATACGACCAGCAGTTGCTCCTTGCGGCCGAGGTTGAGACACTCTGTAAGCGCAATCGCCGCCGCCTCACTGAGCTTCTCTTCCATTCCCTGCGTGTTCGAATCCATTGCCGTATCACTTTCTCTGATAGTGCTGTGTTTCTTCGCCCATTTCGGCCAGTACGGCTTGTTTCCAGGCCGTGAAGGTCCTCCCCGGAATCTGTTCCCGGGCTTCGGAAACCAGTTGAACATAGAAACTGACGTTATGCAGTGTGAGAAGGTGGACTCCGAGTATTTCGCCTGCCTGGATAAGGTGTCGAACGTAGGAGCGGCTGAAATGTGTGCACGCGTAACATGGACACCCGGTGTCGATACCCCGGTCGAAACTTCGTCGATGAGAAGCGTTGCGCAGGTTGAGTTTTCCCTGCCGTGTGAATGCCGAACCGTTCCGCGCGTTGCGGGTGGGCAGGACGCAGTCGAACATGTCGATACCCCGCTGAATGCATTCGAGGATATCCCGCGGTGTTCCCACACCCATGAGGTAGCGAGGTTTATGTTCGGGAAGCAGTGCCGTGGAGTATTCGACAATCTCGTAGGTGGTATTCCTGTCTTCGCCGACCGCCAGACCACCAAGCGCATACCCGTCGAAGCCCACGGCCGGAAGCTCATTGCAGCACCGCTTGCGCAGCTCCCGCGAGGCCCCTCCCTGAACGATCCCGAACAGGGCCTGCGGATATCCGTGGCAATAGCCGAGAGCATCGGCCGTCTCTCTGCATCGACGAGCCCAGGAAAGGGTGCGCTGTACGGCCGCTGCAAGGACATCGGGAGCCACCCCTGCCGGCGGGCACTCGTCGAGCACCATTATGATATCGGCTCCGAGAGCGTGCTGGATCTTTATGACGGTTTCGGGAGAGAAGAAATGCTGGGAACCGTCCAGGTACGATTGGAACCGCACCCCGTCATCGGTGACCTTGGCGATATCCCGAAGACTGAATACCTGGAAACCACCACTGTCGGTGAGAAATGCGCCCGACCAGCCGGTAAATCGATGGAGCCCTCCGGCCTCCCGGATCAGTTCTTCGCCCGGTCTCAAGTGCAGGTGATACGTATTGGCCAGCACCATGCCTGAGCCGCATTCCATAAGGTCACGAGGGGAGAGGGCCTTGACCGTTGCCTGCGTACCTACCGGCATGAAAACGGGTGTTTTCACGCTCCCGTGCGCGGTATTCAGCACCCCGGCCCGCGCCCGGCAATCATCGGCGATCGTGTCGAGTGTAAAAAGCATTGGGGCGTTGTCGTGCCTTCGTATGCAGTTTCCGGCGTGCGATGGTCGCTCATCGCCGTCTATCGAGACTGAGCGCGTGTTCGACGGGAATTGTCGCTACCGGCCCCGAAGGAGGAACCCCCGCCCCGCCGACACCGTCGTGCGGCGTGGAGCAGGCAGGCCGCCGGCCGATAAAATACATCGCTTCCGGGGGAGCACTGCCTCCAAAGCCCCGACTCCGATCCTTGTATCTTCGTCTGCATTGAGGTATCTTTAATAGCGGAAGCGTTACTCAGGGTCATGAAGCCGGCGACCGTGTGCGGCGGTTACGGGGTCTTTGTCGCTGCGAGCATGCCGGTTCCCCATCAAATCTTGATCATTGTCGGTGAGTATGGCCAGTAGAAATTCATCGGAAGCCTCGACGGCTTCGCGAAGCAGGGCACGCGCAAAAAAGAAGACGCGCGGGAAGGAGACTCGCGATCCTCTGCTGCTGGATCGCATCGCCGATCCGGTTGACCTTCGTAAGATCGAGCCGGAAAAGCTTGGGCGGGTGGTCGAAGAGATACGCGGTCTTATGCTCGATGAAGTCAGCCGGCACGGGGGGCACCTGGCCCCGAGCCTTGGAGTGGTGGAACTTGCCGTGGCGCTTCACTACTGCTACGACACACCACGCGATAAGCTTATCTGGGACGTGGGCCACCAGGCTTACGCTCACAAAATTCTCACCGGACGGCACCGGCAATTCTCTTCGCTGCGACAGTACGGAGGGTTGAGCGGATTTCCCCGCATTTCCGAGAGTATCTACGATACCGTCTCCACCGGCCATGCTTCGACTTCCATCTCTACCGGCCTTGGAATTGCGCTGGCCAGAGATCTCAGGAAAGAGAATTTTCATGTTGTTTCGGTGATCGGTGACGGATCCCTTTCGGGCGGGCTGGCCTTCGAAGGACTCAATAACCTCGGCATGCACGGAACCAGAATGACCGTGGTGGTCAACGACAACCGCATGTCCATCTCACGCAATGTCGGCGCGCTTTCCCGCTACCTGACGAGGATCATAACCGACAAGCGGTTTCACAAGATTAAAGGACGCGTGTGGGAGCTGGTGGGTAAGCTGCCCAATGTGGGAAAAGGAATACGGAACCTGGTGCACGATGTGGACGACGCGTTGAAGCATTTCGTGATTCCCGGCAAACTCTTTGAGGACATGGGGCTGCAGTATTTCGGGCCTGTCGACGGGCACAATGTTCGTGAGATGATTGAAGTCCTGCGGTTTGTGCGCGACTCGGTTACCGGGCCGAGCCTGGTACACGTGATTACCACCAAAGGAAAAGGGTATCGGTTCGCCGAGGACGATGCTACGAAGTTTCACGGGGTGTCGGCTTTTTCGCTGAGGACCGGAACGGTCAACGGCAGTGCGGCAAAGGCGCCCAAGTACAGCGAGGTGTTCGGAAAGACGCTTGCGGAGCTGGGGAAGCGGAATCAGGATATTGTCGGGATTACGGCTGCTATGCCCGACGGGACGGGCCTGTCGCATTTCAGAGATGCGTTTCCGGACCGGTTCTTCGATGTGGGGATTGCCGAGTCGCACGCGGTGACCTTCGCCGCGGGCCTGGCTCTTCAGGGCCTCCGCCCCGTAGTGGCGATCTACTCGACATTTCTCCAGCGAGCCTACGATCAGATTGTGCACGATGTGGCGTTGGACGGCCTGCCGGTGGTTTTTTGTGTTGATCGTGCCGGGCTGGTGGGCGACGACGGGCCGACGCATCACGGGATGTTTGATCTCTCGTTTCTCAGGACCGTGCCCCGGATGGTTATCATGGCACCGCGCGACGAGAATCAGCTCAGACACATGCTTCAGACGGCGCTTGCCTATCGTGAGGGTCCCGTGTGCGTTCGCTACCCCCGGGGACACGGCGAAGGTGTCCCTGTGGACGAGAAGCTGTCCACTTTTCCTGTCGGACAACCGGAATTGCTACGCCGCGGTAAGGGTTGTGCTATCGTGGCGGTGGGGACAATGTGCCGGCAGGCCGTGGAAATAGCCGACGACCTGGGCACGAGGGGATGTTCGCCGAGTGTGGTTGACGCCAGGTTTGTGAAGCCGCTGGATGAGGAATTCTATCGCACCCTTTTCAGGGAGCACACCCATATCGTTACACTGGAGAACAACACCCTTGCCGGAGGTTTCGGTTCCGCCGTCCTGGAGCTGCTTTCATCGGATACTTTCGAATCGCCCCCCCGCATACTTCGTGTGGGCTATCCCGACAGGTTCGTGGATCACGGTGATCTCAGTCACCTCCGTCGCGACCTCCATCTGGATACTCCGGAGCTGGTCAAGAAAATCGAGACCTTCCTGGACACGGTATAGCCGGCCCCTCATTTTCAGAAGCGATACTCATACGGGGTGCCGGCTTGTGCCGGCGCTCCGCGGCAGGCGCAACGGAGATGCCCCGGCGCCGCGGGAAATGCTCCTCGAGAGGCCCAACGGGGCTGTCGCTACGAAGTGCTCATGCCGTACAAGAGAAGAACGTTTCTGTGGGCAAGGTTTCCCTGGGCCAGCATGGCCGCGGCTGCCTGCTGCCGAATGTCCTGCTTGGTGTAGGTGATCTGCTCCGCCGCTTCGTCGATGTTCTCAATGGCTCCCCGGGCGCTTTCCAGGTTGGTCATGGCGGTATCGACAATGTTGACCTGCGATTCCAGTGCGGCCGTATAGCCCGCGGTCTTGCCCAGATACTGGTTGACGTCGGTGATCGCCCCGTTGACTTCGTCGGCGTAGTCGGTGATGTCCTCACCTGGGCCGGGCGTGAAGTAATCGGAGATATCGCCACCTCCCGTATCGATTGCCTCGCCCAGGGTAATTGCCATGGTGTCACTGTCCGGTGAGATTGTGAGGGTTGCCAGCGTGCCCGATTCGTTGAGAAGGTCTTTGCCCGCATGCGTGGTCGTTTCGATTGTGCGTTCGACACTTGCGGCCAACTGCAGGTACTCCTCATCGTATGCCGCCTGCTCATCGGCCGTCCCTGCATCGTAGATGTCAATCAGCTCTTTCATCCGTGTCAATGCATCGAGCACCTCGTTGCCGGCGTCGGCCGCCGTGTTCATCACGCCCTGATACTCCACCAGCGTCGGCCGGAGGTTTTCGTAGGTAGTGTAGCGGCTTCCCAGTGTGTAGGAGCGTACGAAACTCGCCAGGTCATCGTTGGGCGTATTGAACCGCTTCCCCGACGACAGCCGCAGCATCGTCTTCCCGAGCTGGTTCTGATTGCTGTTGTAGAAGTTGGCGATGCGGTACAACGAGTAGTTGGTTGAAGTAAGCATGTGCACCTCCCTTGTGTGCGATCGACGTCCGTGATCCACGCAGCAAAGCTTCCCCTCTTTGCCGTAAGGCCTTCGGTACCGACGCCGACTGTGGTTGCTTCTTTTGAAGTGTGGGAACGATTGTTCTCACAGCTTCCCCATTTTAATTATCGGCATGAAGCCGGAATTCTTTAGCGCTTTTTTTTGTGTCGCCTTCGGCGGCAAGCCACGGCCGTCGTAGAGGGGTACTTCTGCTGTTTCGATGCGGCGGCGCTCGGCTTTCATCGGTGGTCCGACCGGGACGGGGAACGCCTCCCGGCTTGCCCCCGGGCGCGAGCATTCCGTACACCATTGATAATATTGCAGCATCACGATACAATATCAGAAGGCGGATGCGGGCGTTTCAATGCGCCTTCGGCACGTGGAGGTACGATCGATCATGAAAGGGTTCGGCATGAAGGCTCACACACGAAGACGATGTTCGAATCGGTGGTGGTTCCCCCTGTCGGTTGCCGCGGTATGCGCCACAGGGGCCGATACCACACATATCGTTCCGCAGGAAGTCCGGGTGCGCGACCTGAACGGCAGCGTGCAGTTCCGCTTGTCGCCGGAGACGGAATGGGATATTGCGGACTCAAAAACACGCCCGCGCATGGGATCGAATCTGCGAACCCTGGCTCATTCAACCGTGGAACTTGTGTTCGAGTCGGGAGCGACCGTGGTTGTCGGCGCCAACAGTGCGCTTGCACTTGCAAACCTCCTCAAGAACACCCGGCAAGGCGCCGTGCGCACACGTCTGCGTATCGATCGGGGTCACGTATGGCTGGAGATGCCGTCATACGCCGAGTACAAGGGCTGGTTCGACATCGCGACACCCACGGCCCTGGTCTACGTGCGAAACAGCGTTGTCAAAGTGGTGGTCGAGAGCACGACGACCCATGCGGACGTGTATCGTGGGTCAGTCAAGATGCGGGACACGAAAACAGGCGGGGAGGTGGTTGTATACCCGCATCAACGGGGAACCGTGACCGCGGGAGAGAAACCTTCCGCGGTCGATCTGGCCACGGCGGGCGAGGCGACAAAGCAACGGGGGGGGGAAGTGCGTTTCGACGTGGAGAAACCGGCGCTGAAGATAGCGATGCTGACGGTGCAGTCCGCGGTAGCCGAGGAACAGGACCTGGAGTCGGTGTCACATTTCATTGCCGGGGAGATGGACAAGATTTCCGATATCAAGGTCATGTTCCTTGACGACGTCGAGGCTATGCTGCGGGTTGAGGGAATGAATGCGTTACTGGACTGCCGCAGCGACAGTTGTATTTCGCGCACCGGTGCCGTGCTCGGGGTAGATTTGGTTGTGATCGGCGATATCGGCAAACTTGGAAGCCGGTTCGTGTGCAACCTGAAGATGATTGATGTGCTTCGGGACCGGACGGAAAGCCGCGTCACCGCAACCGTGACCGACGATGTCGGGCTTCTTATCGACGAGCTTCCGGACATGGTTGACAGGCTCGTCACGCCGCAATTTCGCAAAGCTTCGACCGTCCGGCGGCCCCCGAGCCGGAGTGGAAGGGAAGAGACGGAGGATTCTCCCGGTCATGTCGTCGTTCCCCGCAACATGGTATATGTTTCACCCGGGACGTTTCTGATGGGTAGTCACGACGGCCGTGGGGATGAGGATGAGTGGCCTCCTCACACAGTTTCGGTTGACGGGTTTCTCATGGATGAGTATGAGGTGTCGCGGATTGAATTCGAGAGGGTGATGGGCTATAATTCTTCGACGTTCAAGGGATGTCCCAGTTGCCCGGCCGATAACGTGACCTGGTACGAAGCCGAGGAGTTCTGCCGGAAACAGGGTAAGCGCCTTCCCACCGAGGCGGAATGGGAGTACGCCTGCAGGGCGGGTACGCGGACCGCGTTTTCAACGGGCACTTCCATTTCCTCACGGGAGGCGAATTTCAACGGGAGCAAACCCTACGGTGATGCACCGCGGGGACCGTTTCGCGGCAGACCAACGCCTGTGGGCACGTTCGAACCCAATCCGTGGGGGCTTCATGACATGCACGGGAACCTCTGGGAATGGTGCGCCGACTGGTACGGCAAAGACTACTACAAATCGTCGCCTTCAAGGAACCCCCGTGGCCCGGACGAGGGGGAATACCGGGTCGTACGGGGAGGTGCCTGGATCAGCGACGGTGGTTCGCTCCGATCGGCGAATCGGATTGGCTACGAACCCTCCGTGCGAATGAAGATTTTCGGGTTTCGATGCGCAAAGGACGCGGCGGCGAAGTAGGTGTAAGTCTACCTTCTTCCGCGTCGACTCTTGTCGGAAGGATCGTATCCCAGACCGCCCCAGAGCTGAATCGCGTGGACGTGACAATGATTCAGGCAGATTCCGCATCCGATACACTTCTCTTTGTCGACCACGTGGCGTGAACCTGGTTCGCCCTTGATTGCACCCTTGATCGGGCAGACGGAGACACATTCCCCGCACCCGTCGCATTTCATATCGATATTGACCTTGGGTCGCACCCTCACGAGGTCAACGAAGCAGTTCGACGGGCATTTGTGCGCCGCTGGAATGAAATTCTCCTGTTGCTGGTAGTCAAGCCTCGGAATGTTGTCTTCCATCGCGATCGCGCCCGACGGCGTAGCCTTGACACAGAGCGTACAGGCCGTGCATCCGACCGAACAGTATTTCTTGACCCTGGCACCACGGTCGTGATTGTTGCAGCCCAGGAAGATCTTGTGCACGCGGGGTATCAGTTCGATCAGATGACGAGGGCAGGCTTCGACACACTTCCCGCATCCCGTGCATTTGGCGGGGTCAACCACGGCAACCCCGTTGTCGTTAATACTGAGCGCATCGAATGGGCAGACCCGGACGCAGGTTCCCAGACCCAGGCAGCCGTCGGGACACACCTTTGCGCCGTTGCCCGCGATAACTGCCGCGTCGCAATCGTGGATCCCGTCGTACGTGAAGCGCTCCTTTGCCTCGGCCCGGCCTCCCTTGCAGTGCACCACCGCCATCACGGGTTCGCTCTCCCGCGCTTCGACTCCCATGATTGCGGCAACCTTTTGCGCAGTCTGCGATCCGCCGGGGATACAGCCGGTGGGGTCGGCCTTGCCTTCAACCACCGCCCTGGCAAAGGCGCTACAGCCGGGATAGCCGCAGGCTCCGCAGTTGGCGTTGGGAAGCTCTTCGGTTACTTTCTCGATTCGAGGGTCAACATGGACCCTCAGTTTTCTGGATGCCACGGCCAGCCCGAATCCAAAAGCCAGCCCCACACCGCCGACTATCACCACCGATGCCACCATCTATGCTCACTCCTCTTGCCGTGCTCGACAAATGCCCGCTCTTGCCCGAGGTTACCGTCAATCAGAAGAAACTCAAGCCCGAAAAGCCCAGAAAAGCCATCGCCATCAGCCCCGCCGTAACGAATGCAATCGGCAATCCTTTCAGCGGCCCGGGGACATCGGCCAGCTCAAGCCTCTCTCGTATGCCTGCCATCAGCACCAGCGCAAGCGTAAACCCCACTCCCGACATCACTCCACTGACCACGCATTCGGGGAACGTATACAGACATCCCGTAAACTCATTCTTGTCCGCATTCAATAGAGCAACACCCATAATCGCGCAATTGGTGGTTATCAGCGGGAGATAGATACCCAGCGCTTCATAGAGTACGGGCGAGAACTTCTGAATAGTCATCTCCACCAGTTGCACCAGAGAGGCTATCACCAGAATGAATACGATTGTCTGCAGAAACTCGACATCGCGGGGCACCAGAATATGGCGGTTAATCAGCCATGTTATCATCGATGCTACGGTCATTACGAAGACAACCGCCATACCCATTCCCACGGCGCTGGAAAGCCGCTTTGAGACGCCGAAAAAGGGGCACAGTCCCAGAAAGCGGGAGAGAACGAAGTTATTGATCAACACCGCGCCGATTGAGATTTGAACGATGCTTTCGATGCTCATGATTTCGAAGACTTTCGTTTCCTGCCGAGATAATTCGCCGCCGCCATGACAAAGGCGATGGTCAGGAACCCGCCGGGAGGAAGAATGAATATGGTCATGGGTTCAAAGCCCGGGAAGACTTTCAGGCCAAAGAGGCTGTTGGAACCCAGCAATTCACGAATCGCGGAGAGGATGGTCAGCGCGAAGGTGAAACCCAGCCCCATCACGATACCGTCAAGCACCGACCTTCCTGTTGAATGCTTCGAGGCAAAGGCCTCAGCCCTGCCCAGGATAATGCAGTTGACGACAATCAGAGGCACAAATATGCCCAGTTGCTTGTTCAACTCCGGCAGATAGGCTTTCATGACCAGTTCGACGATGGTCACGAAGGTGGCAATTACCACGATGAAGCAGGGGATGCGCACGCGCGCGGGAATCCACTTCTTGGCAATGGAGATAATCAGATTCGACGAGACGAGTACGAACGTGGCGGCCAGGCCCATGCCCAGGCCGTTCTTAACTCCCGTACTGACCGCCAGCGCCGGGCACAAACCGAGCGCGAGCACGAGAATGGGGTTCTCAGTGATAATGCCTCGCCGGAATTCTTCCTTGATCATGGGTGTGCCTCAGATGCACTTTGACCTTGCACGGCCTTGAGGTAGCTCGGGATTGATTGCGATGCGGTCCGCACCACGGCTCTGGTGGTGATCGTGGCACCCGTGATCGCGGTGACTGCATTTTCCGCTTTCAGGCTCTCTTGCTCCGCCCGGCTCAAGGCGTGATACTCGGCCGATTTTCTGATTTCGATCGATTCCGTGGCGTCGAGCCCTTCAAACTGTCGGCAGAACCAGGGCTCTTGCGATGACGTATCGGGGGAAAGGGCATTCCACAGGTATCGGCTTGAAGCAATTTCTTCAATGCGGTCGCCGAGCCCCGGTGTCTCGGCCTGCTTGAGGATTGAGATCCCCAGAATCGTGCCTTCGGGTGTAACGCCGACCACGATCCTGACCTCCTGCGCATATCCACCGGCGGCGGTTTCGAATGCGTATCCAACCGTATCGTTACCTTTTGTTCCCACCCAGTAGAGGTGGGGAGCGCTTGCTCCGCCTTTCACCGAAGTCACCGTGGTTTGAGGAGGGAACACGGTCTCAAGAGCTTGGCGCTGTGCCCGGCGTTCCCGGTAGCTGATCTTGTCGGCCGTACGTGAATGGACGAATCCGATGGCGATACCGGCGCAGGTGGCTACCACGAACAGCGCGAGAGTAAGCCGGAAGAGTTCTTTCATCGCTTCGTCGCCTTCGATGCCCCGTAGACACGAGGTGCGGTATGACGATCGATATGGGGTACGGCAAGGTTCATCAGAAGTATAGAATACGAAACGCCTTCAGGGTATCCCCCGAATTTTCGGATCAGGAACGTAAGTATTCCGCATCCACACCCGAAAATAGCTTTTCCCACAGGTGTGACCGGGGAAGTAACCATGTCGGTGGCCATGAAGAGCGCTCCGAGCATAAGACCGCCGGCAAGCACCTGGTAGACCGGGACAATGAGCGATTCGGTCGTGAAAAGCTGTTGAGTCGTGCCGTTGAAAACCCATGAAAGGAGAAACACCGTGCCGATATAGCAGACGGGGATGCGGAAGCTTATTATGCGCTTGTACAGAAGAAATACAGCTCCCAGAAGAAGCGCGGCGGCCGAGGTTTCTCCGAGACAGCCGCCGATATTTCCGAAGAAAAGCTCGGGCAGGGCGGCCTGAAAGTCCAAAGCCTCGAAAGTCCCGGCAGCCGTCGTTTCCTTGAGGGCCGCAAGAGGAGTCGCTCCCGTGATTCCCTCAACAGCCTGCACTCCATTGATTGTCCACCCCCGTGCCGCCCAGCCTTGCGGCACACCGAACGTGGTCATTGCCGCCGGATACGAGGCCGTGAGGAAGGCACGACCGGCAAGCGCGGGGTTGATGAAATTGGATCCGAGTCCGCCAAATGCCCACTTTGCCACGGCAATGGCGAAGACGGAGCCCAGAGCGGCGAGCCATACCGGGAGGTCGTAGGGGAGGTTGAATGCGAGGAGTAATCCGGTTACCAGCGCGCTGTAGTCTCCCAGAGTTGAAGGGCGCTTGAGCATGAATCGGACAATTGCCCATTCGGTAATCAGACACGCCGCCACCGAGACCATTGTGAGCAGGAGCGCCCGAACCCCGAAGAAATAGACCGATGCGGCAAGGGCCGGACCCAGGGCCATGGCCACACTGAGCATTATCGATGGAACCGTATCGGGATGCTTGATATGAGGAGCAACCCCGACATGAAGCAGAGAAGAAGAGGTTTGTTCGGACATGCTTTTTCCCGGTAGGTTTGCTCTCCGGAGTGGTTCTGAGCCTCGTGAGCCCGGCCTTGCCGCGCGACGCTTCCGTACTGCGCACGAAGACACCGCGGGCTAGGCTGTCGCCGCTCGTGCTTTCTTTATTTTCGTGACGTGATACTTTCCGAGTTTCATGTAATGCACCAGGTTGATTTTCGAGGGGCAGACGAAGGAGCAGCACCCGCACTCGATGCAGTCGGTCACATTCCATCGTTGCGCCTCGTCGTAGTTCTCCTTCTGCACGTGCATCGCAATTCTTGTAGGAACCAGGCGTATCGGACACGCATTGACACAGTTGCCGCAGGAAATGCAGGGATAAGCCCGGTCGGCGTGGACCAGGGCATCGGAAACGAGCAGGCCCGAGGTCGCCTTGATAACCGGCGCTTCGAGCTCCGACTGGGCCGGCCCCGTCATAGGCCCGCCCATGATTACTTTCCGTGCCGTGTCCAAATCGGCTTCGCAATGACGAAGGAGATGGAGCATGGGGGTGCCGATCCGCACAAGGAGATTCGCGGGCTTCCTCACCAATGGTCCGGTCACCGTCACCACCCGCCGGTACAGGGGTACTCCCCCCTCCACCGCTTCCCTGATCGCGCATACTGTGGCTACATTCTGAACCACGCAGCCGACATCCATGGGAAGGCCGCCCGAAGGCACCTCGCGTCCGGTGAGGGCCTTGATCAGTTGCTTTTCACCGCCTTGCGGATACTTGGTTGCCAGCGTTGCGACCGAGACCTCTTCATACGGCTCCGAGCCCGCCTTTTCCTTCATTAACTTCAGAACATCGGCCTTGTTGTCTTCCACAGCAAGCACGACTCTCCGGGCACCCAGCGTTTTGCGTACAATGAGTGCTCCCCGGAGTATTTCGTCGGGTTTCTCCAGCATGAGACGGTGGTCGGTGGTAAGGTACGGTTCGCATTCCGCGCCGTTGAGGATCAGGGTGTCGATTGGCTTGTCGCTGGGCGGCGAGAGCTTCACGTGCGTCGGAAAACTCGCACCTCCCATTCCGACAATGCCGCAGGAGGCAATCTTGCGGACGATTTCACCGGGTGCGGCGCTTCGCCAGTCTCCGACAGGCTCGAAGCGGCAGTGTTCGTCGGCGCCGTCATTCTCGATTTCCAGCGAAAGCACGCGTGCGCCGGAAGGGTGGGGGAAGAGGCCGGTGGAAAGCACTTTTCCCGAAACCGATGCGTGGACCGGCGAGGAGACGAACCCACCGGCAGTCCCGATTTCCTGTCCTACTTTGACATGATCACCACGCTTGACGGCGGCCTGAGCCGGGGCACCAATATGCTGCACCAGCGGAATAATGACTTTTTCCGGGGACGCCGGCTCCGTGACGGAGAGGTTGGCGGTTGCTTCCTTATTGTGCGGGGGATGAACTCCGCCCCTGAAACTGATTTTGCCGAACAAGTCGAACGTACCTCGCTTAGTCTCGCAGGGGTCTCACCTTCAGACGCAACGTTCCATTGCGCGGAATCGGACCAGTAAATTAGTGCCGGGGCACCCGCGGAGTCAAGCCGGATCTCCAATCAGGCCGTTGCAGCAGGAGGGGGAGCCGGTGCGGGAAAACCTGTCGGGGGGCGTTAGGATTGTATTTTGTTACTCAGGTACGATTGAATCACACGCCGTCTTTCTGCACGGGAGTCACACTGTGGGCATTCCGCGGGCACCTTCTCAGGCAAAGCTGTTTGTGGCTGTAATGTATTCGGCGGAGGATGTCTCGGAAGGGGCCGTGCGGGCCCTGACCGATCGTTTCGGTGAAACGGATTACCGATTCGGCCCCATTCATTTCGATTTCACCGATTACTACGAAAAGGAAATGGGCTCGGGGCTGCTCAAGACATACCTTACTTTTAAGCGGCCTGTTGCCACCGAATCCCTGGCGGAGCTGAAGCACCTGACCAACGCCCTGGAGGCCGAGTCGGCTCGGGAAGGTCGCCGGCGATGCAATCTTGATCCGGGGTATCTTACCCGCGATAAGCTAGTGCTGGCCTCAACGAAGGATTTCTACCACAGGATTCACCTGGGTAAGGGTATCTTCGCGGAAGTCACGCTTCACTATCGGCAGGGTGTGTTTCGCCATTTCTCCTGGACGTACCCGGACTATCGTGAAAGGGAGATTCAGCAGTTTCTGAGCCGGGCCAGAAAAGATATTCACGCGGACAAACCGGTCGGCACCTGAAGCCGCATGCCGGGGAGCGGTACTGGTAAAGCCGGTAGGCGGCATTCATCCCCGAACGATCCCTGCGCCGCCGCGGAGCCTGCCTTACCTGCCTCCACGACCGGGATCGCACTACTTTTCTGTCGGATCCACCTCACGCAGCCATGCGCGGGCGATCAGCCCGTAGCCGGCGGTTGTGGGATGTACGCCGTCGGCAGCCCAGTATGTCCCGGGCAACCGGGTTGAGGACGCAGCAAACAGACCATCCAACGGGATAAGGACCGCGTGAAACTCACGCGCCAGATCCCGTACCACGTCGATTCTCGGAGTGAGATCCGCGCGCAACCGGGCGGTGTCACCGCCGACATCGGTCAGAAACGGTTCACACAACACGAGGTTCGCATCGGTGTTTTCCCGCGTGCGCGTGAGAATATCGCGGTATGTTTCCCTGAAACGGCGGGTGCTGGTCGGGTCGTTCTCGTCGAACCGCCTGAGAGTTTCGTTGATACCGATCAGCACGGTCACCAGGCCGGGGTTCAGTTCGATACAGTCCTGATCCCATCGTGCCTGGAGATCACATACTCTGTTGCCCGAAATGCCGCGGTTGACGATCCTGAGTCCCAGCTCCGGATACGTGCTGAGAAGGTGAGCGGCGATGTAGCGTACGTGCCCGAATCCCAACCCTTCCGGATCATCCCGTCGCTCGCAATCGGTGATACTGTCTCCCTGGAAGAGAATTGTCATTCCGTGTCTGAGCATGAGCATCCCTTCTTCGACGCTGCGGTGGATACGGAGCGGCACCCCGGGGGGGGGCATGTTCCTCAGGGAGTGAAAAGCCGCTCGAGGTGTCGATGGTAGATGTTTTGGAATACATGCTGTCCGATAATGTCGGCATGTTCCGTGAGCCCGTCGGTGAATCGGGCACCCATCTGCGCGGCGACACCATAGGCGACATGGAGCAATTGCCGGAAATCGGGGTTGAACCGCGGGTTGTCCGGGTCGTGCTGAAGGGCGGCTGAATACTCCTCGGCGCTCCAGTTTTGCACTTCATCGGGAGGGGGAAGCCGTTGCGCGGTAATGTCGACAACCGAAGCATACGGGGCACACAGCTCATCGATACGCTCCCGAGCGCTACAATAGATGTCGACGGCCGTTTTCAGCCCTGAGCCCCCGGCCCGTGCCAGACCGATAAGCTCTTCCAGCCATGTGGTTCCCGCGGTCTTGAGATGAATCCCGCATCGGCGTCGCCGGATGATCTCCGCGACGGGACCGTAGAGGGAGAACTTGTCGGAGCCCGAGTGGACACTTAATTTCAGATTCGCGGGCAACCCGAACGTCCGGACCGCATGTGCGATCACGCAGACATCATCTTCAAATTCCCTGCAAAAACGCCCGACATCGCCCACGTAGTCGACTCCCTTGTTGAAACGGCCGGTGAACTTGGGGGCAATGGCTTGAACCGGAACCCCTTCGCGGGCAAGGGCGGCGAGAATGACAAGCAACTCAAGCGGAGTCTGCGGCACATCGGTTTCATCCATCGACACCTCGGTCACAAACGTTCCCACGCCCCGTGATGCCTCGATTTTCCGATAGATACGCCCCGCCTCCCCGGTTGCCCGCAGATACCGCCGTGCGGTCTCCTCAATGCGCTCCATACTCACATCCATCGCACCCTCAATCCCGTCGATTGCAACCGTGCCGGCATACGGTTCCCACTCCTTGAGGAAGGCCGCAAGGTCAGCCTCGGCCGGAGGTTCTCCAATCGCCTCCGCAACGTCGAGTGTGAAGTAATTGCCGGATGCGGTGAAGGTGTCAACGTTGGCTTCGGAGATATGATCGGCATCTACAAACCACGCGCCCTTCCAATCGAGTTCATCCACGGCTTCGCGTGCGGCCTCGAGCACACCTTCCGGCTTGCTTCCTACGATCGAATGCTCTCGAAACGATTTGTTCCACACCGGTGCAACCGCCAACCCGTTATCCGCTGCCCGCACGAAGGCCCTAAGCTGTGCTGCCGCTTCGTGCCCGAATCGATCTCCGACGCCGAGACTGTACGGCGGCAGGGTTGTGCCGATTTTACCTTGAAGCCCGCGTGAGTTGCCGGTTAGCATCATATTCCCCCCGCCCTCACATGATCCGCATTGGAAGTTTCACTCACTGAGCTTGCCCGGATGTGTTCCGTCGCCCGCGCGTGAGTTGATTCACGGGAAGGCCCGCGGGCGGCGACGCTTCCCCGCCCTCTGTATCCGTGCACACCGCTGGGGTTTTCAGCGCTTATCAGCGTCCAGATCCTTCCATCCCTGGGAGTAGTCGTACAGGTCCCGCGCAACCATGAGATAGACGACCAGCCGCTTCACTCCCATGTCTTTGGAACGCGCCCGCATCATCTTTCTCCGCACCAGAGGCCCTCCGCCCCAACTGGTGATAATATCGACGGGAATCCCGCTTTTTTCGGCAATATGGGCGCCCACACCGGCGCTTTTACAGTCGACCGATTCAAACACGCCGGTGAAACTGTCGCCGATGAGCATCAGGGGAGCGGCACGATTTCCCCGGTACGGCTTACCGTCGGGCATCCTGACCTGACGACCTCTGAGCTGCACCGGTGGATAGGATGCGCGGAGCTTTTCGGGCAGGCGCGAAACGATATCGCCCTGCCGCTGGAATGTGGTGTCCACTACCGTATAATCGACGGGATCCAACTGCTCGTACCACCCATAGTTTCGAATTCGCCGGGCTACCAGATCGGCCACGATTTGGAGTCCCCGGTTGGTCCAGTGGGTATCCTGCCGCTGGTACAGTTCCCCTGTTTCTTCGTTGTCCTCAGTCTTTGCCGCAAGAAGCCTCGGCAGGACATCGATTACCTCAATGCCCGCCTCCTGAACATCGCTGAGAAATTTCCTCAGGTACGGGTTGATAATAACGTCCGGCTCCGAGGGCATGGGAAAGGGCAGTTTCTCGTAGTACACTTCCGCCTTGGTCGGTACCACCACAAACAGCAGGTTAACATCGTGCCCCGCCAGGTATTCTCTGAGCTGCTTCAGATGAGGCAGGGCATTTCTGGAGCGGGGCTGATCGGTAAGGTCGCCGCCCGTTGTGTATTCCAGCGATTTGCGGAAGAACACCCAGTCTTCCTTGCCCTCAAATCCCATCTGCTCCGGCGGGAGTTGTGCAAGGAAGTTCTCCTGGGCCGCGGAAACATCATCGAGACTGTCCCGCCATGCCGCATACCCGCCGTGCTTGTGACGCTCCGCGGCGAAGCGTTCGTTGTTGGCCCGGAAGTTTTCACTGAGCGTAGTGTCCATCTGCTTATCGGCCGCAGTTTCGCCGACAGCCGCTTTCTGTTCGGGCACCTCCTCGGCAAGCCCTTCGACGACGTACACATTGTAAATCTTCTTGCCGAGTGGATTGCCCCTGACCACGGCAATCGGGTTCTCGACTCGTACCCCTTTGAGTTTGCGGCGTACCCACCAGCTTACCTCTTTGGCAGGCCAGGTGGTCGCCTCTCCCATGTCGATGACATCCGTGTTGTACGTGGGATACCAATAGCTTGCCAGAACGGTAATCCAGTCACGGATTTCTTCATACGAGAGTTCCTTCACCGTGTACTCGTTGAGAATCCAGTCAAATGCCGCCGTGCGCGCATCCTCTTCCACCTTATCCAGAGAAAGGAGCCCGTATATCTCCTTGAACCCGTCATCGTCTTCATCGGTGATCCCCTCGAGAAATCCCACCCAGGGGGCAAATTCAACTTTCACCCACAGTTTCCGCGAACCGTCCTCGGCGAGGTGCACATAGGCGGTGGTGATTTTCTGATACGGCTTGATGACATTCGGGTCGGCCCACTTATGCCCGTTGACCATGGACGAGGTCTGCTGAAACCCGGGGTCCTTGACGTGTTTCCACAGCCGTTCAATCAGCGGGCTCCATGCCAGCGGCTGTTGCTTCTCCTCCCGCGAAAGCGGCATCGCATCAAGAGAATTGCATACTTCCGAAAGCACTCCGGAGAAGGTCAGACTATCGAGCCCGACGGTTCCGTCGGGCTCGCGGTACTTCTGCTTCTGTGGATCGAACAGCACGGGATTGTCGTTGTAGGCGGCATAATCGAGGTTTGCCGGGGTTGGTTTCTTGATCTTCCTGATCATGGTCCGGGATTTTTTGCGGTCGAAATCCGGCGTGAGTTCACGGTAGGGAGCCGCTGAGGCGCCGCCGGCCAAGCAGCATACTGCAAGAGTGGTGATCACGGATGCTTTCAGGCACATGGTACGATCCTTTCCATCACAGAATACGTTTTACGAATCGGCACTGTGGTCGGCTGGTCCTACAGGTCAACTTCCTTCCACCCTTCCGCACCGTAGCGGAAGTCGCGTTCGACGAATTCCCAGACCACGAGTTTTTTGTTGCGGAGCACGTTTTGTTTCCGGGCCAGGGTTTGACGCACCAGGGTCGATGCCCCGCCGTCGTTGACAATCGAAGCCAGCGGCTGCGACAGCTCACGGGCCAGATGCGAGATCCAGCCGGCCGACCGGGGAGCATCGGTCTGGTAGATTCGTGAGAAGCTGTCACCCAGCACGAGGATTTCTGAGCGTATGTATTCATCCCGGTAGGGGACTTGTGAAACTATGTTCCCCTCTTCGTCTCGCTTCACCCCATACACACGGTAGCATGTCGTGGATTCGGCCGGAAAGCTCATTTGAAGCTCTCGAATGGAAAAATCGGGCAAAGTTGTCATCGTTCCGACATCACCGTGACGAGCCACGGTTACGGTGTCCATTCGATATTCGGTCGTCCCGTCGGTATACCAGGAATACTCTCTGATTCGTCGTGCTACTTCCCGGGCGGCCAGTTTTACCCCGCGAGCCTTCCAGTGGGTGTCTTTCGCAAGGTACATCGAGTCTCCGACGATCGTGTCGCGGGCCCGTTCTTCGGCGAACGGCTCGAAGAGGTCGACAATTTCAATACCTGCCTCCCGCAAATCCTCCATGGCTTGCAGGGAGTGGGTGAGCTTGCAGGATTGCTTCGCCGGCACGTTGGGAGTGATCAGGTCGGGATATACGGTCGGTTTGCCCGGGACGATCACCACGAGGAGTTCGATGCCCCGGTCGTTCAACTGTTTTTCGAATGTGGTGATTGCCGCGACAGGGTTGTCCACCAGCGCGACATCGTTATAATCAACCACCATTGCTCGCGGGTCGAGCATGTACGGACGTACCAGATAGTCGAATCCCGGCTTGTAGAAAAACCATCCATTCTTCCCGAGTACACCCTTTTCGCCCAGGTCGTGCAGAAGTGCGTACCGTATGAACTGCATGGGGGGCCGAAGCGTATTGGCGAACACCGATGTCTCTTCGATCTCACCTTCGTAGGCGCGCAGGTACCGACGGTTCATCCAGGTGTACCTGATGAAATGCTCCAGCGCCATCGCGGGAACTTCGGCGATTCCCGGGGGTGGATTGCTCCGGGCCAGCCGCTCCAGGTCGGCGCGCACGTTCCCGTGAAGCTCAAGCAGGGTAGCTACATTTTCTTCGTAGGCGGTTTTGTTGAACAACTCGTCCAGCTCCGCCACCAGGGAATCGACCCGAAGCACCTCCGTCCGCGTCGTGTCAAGCGAGATATGGCGATTGATCTCCACAACGCGTTTTCGGATGTCCTGTGCGGTGAAAAGTGCTTCTTCGGCCGCTCGCTCCGCTTCGTAGTAGTCCGGCTCTTCGACCTGGACTTCCCCCGACGTATCTCTCGCCGCCGCGGTCGCCTCACCAACCTGCCGCCGGAGTTGGTTGAGCCGGAGCTCAACCGTATCGAGCCGGGTGCGAAGGCGATCGAGAAGATCCGCGATTTCCGTCCGACGCTTGTGGGGGGTAACGAAGGTGTCTTCGAAGATATCGAGAAACTGTACGGTTTCCCCACGTTTGAGTTCAACTACCGCCTGGACGATTCCCACGCAGTAGATACTGAGCAGAAAGACGGCAATAAACAGCAGGTAGCTTCGTTTGGTCATCTCAAGAGCCCTCAACCTCAGAACTGGAAGTAGATGAACGGATTAAACGCCTGCGTAAACATCGACACGATCGCCAGGAACAGCAGCAGTGCCAGCAGCACCACTTTCACCGGCATCAGTTTTTTGACCCACTCGTGGGCCTGGATCGGCTGCCACGCGACAAAGGCGCACACGGCAAGTTCGAACATGTACCGTGCCTTGAACACCTCGGCCTGGAGCAAATCGGATGCCGCATTGACCGGGGCCAGGCCGACCATGGCGCCCCAGTAGCGCATTGCCTGGTCCAGGGCGGGGGCGCGGAACAGCACCCAGCCGAATATCACAATGATATTGGTCAGCACCACCTTGACGACGGGAGGAAGGCCGTTGTAAATGGGACGGCGGCCCATGGTTCGCTCCCAGATCAGGAGAACGCCGTGGAACACGCCCCACATCACAAAGGTCATCTTTGCGCCGTGCCAGACACCGCACAAGAACATCGAAATGCCGAGGTTGAAATAGGTCCGGCGGACGCCCTTGCGGTTGCCGCCGAGCCCGATGTAGAGATAGTCCCTTATCCACGTGGACAGTGAAATATGCCACCGATTCCAGAAGTCGGAGATGCTGACCGAGCGATACGGCCCGTTGAAATTCTTGATGAACTCAAATCCCATCATTCGCCCCAGGCCCACCGCCATGTCGGAATAACCGCAGAAATCGAAGTAGATATGCAAATGGTAGGCAATGGCGCCGACCCACGCTGTCGCAAATGTCGGAGCATCCGCTCCGAATGCGGCGTCGGAGACAAGGGCCGCCGAGTTGGACAGCAGGATCTTCTTGGAGAAACCCGTGATGAAGATTGCCAGGCCGCTGCCGAATTTCTCGAGTGTATGTCTGCGATGCGCCAGTTGTTCGGCAACCGTGTTGTAGCGGATGATCGGACCCGCGATGAGCTGGGGGAAGAGCGCGACGAAGCAGGAAAAGGTCCGCATGTCTTTCACCGGCGGCGCATCACCCCGCCATACGTCAATGGTGTAGCTCATGGTCTGGAAGGTATAAAAGGAAATGCCGATCGGGAGGGCAATGTTCATAACATAGAAGAGATTCGAGCCCGCACCAATGAGTTCGGCAAGGTGATTGAAACCTCCCATAAAGAACATGTAATACTTGAAAAACCCCAGGAGCCCGAGGTTGACTACGAGCGAGACGACAAGTCCCGAATTGCGCATGAGCTTTCGACGGCGCTGACGGTCGGAGGTCACGGAGTTGACAAGCAATCCGATGAACAGAAAGAATGGATAGAATATGTTCAACGCTCCGAGTTCGCCGGTCAGATCCTTCCGGCCGATATTCCCGGGATCCATTTTGTCGGGCTGCGCTATTGCCCTTCCTGATGCATAGTCTACAATCGTGGATATCCACATGAGCGTGACGAACCACGGCTCAAACCAGCCGTAGAAGAAATAGCTGGCCAGGGTGACGAACAGATTAACCCAACTGATGTTCACTTTCAGTGATACAAGAAGATAGTAAACAGCAAGAAAGGCGGTCAGGAAATAGAAAAGGAAATAGTGCGACGAGAAGACCATTGACGGTTATTCCTGTAAAAACGGACGGTTTGGTGTTCGACGACGGCGACGGTGCTCCCGGATGCCTTTTCCCCTCCCGGCATCCTTACGTTCGACATACCATCACCCGCGGGGCATACCCCCGCTTTCTGCATCCGGCGGAGGCTCCATCGGAAGGGTGCCGCGGGGTATGTGGTATCCCGCGGCTACTTCACTTTGTATACTTCCAGGGCGTAAAACTTATCGACATCAAGATCGAAGTATTCGTCTTCGACCGCCTTCTGCCACACCTTGTCGACAGGCTTGATCAGCGTGAGCCTGTGCTTCGCCCCTTCTTCGAACTCCTCCACATCACCCTCGACCGACTTTGCCATCTGATCTTTTATCTGCTTGCGCGGTATGAGGGGATTGTAATGGCCGACGAGTATTTCCCGCTCTCCGTACTCGCCGTCGAGGACCTTCATAACCCGGTATTTCATTATATAAACGTAGTTGTACAGATCGTTCGGCGGGAATGTCCCGGGGATTTCCACAAGCCTGGCGACAATTTCCAAATTCCCCTCGCCGCCATTCTTATCATCGGCCTGCTTCTCGGGGGTGCCGGTCGCGGATGCCTTCGCCGCGGCATCCTTACCCGCCTCCTGAGCCGGTACGGATTTCTGTGCGGGCTGCTCCGCGGCCGGCGCATCTCCGACGGTGTAACGGGAAGGTTTCTCTCCACTGGTTTCGGTTTTCTTCTCCTCAGCGCAGGCGGAGAAGACGAGGGTTGCGGGCAACAGAACGCCGACCGCAAGACCAACAATACGTTTCACGGTATCCTCCCTTTCGGTAGAATGGCAAGATTTCGGCACTGGCCGGCACATGCCGACTTCCCCCCCCCACCCCTGCCGTCCCGGCTCCTTTCCGCCGGCATGAAGCCCACATCCGGAAAACACCGGAAGCCGAGACTTCGGCACCCTTCCCTAATAAAATATATGGCTGCACAATCAAAAGCGGTGGATGCTCCGCCACGGGGCGATCGCGCCACCTACCGTCGCGGGAAACATCGGGGAAGCATCTCGCTGACTTTGTGGGGACGATACCCCAGATCCTCCATGGCTTGCGAGGGATCCAGGTCGGCATCCCGGGTCATGCCCACTATTACCTGACGACGCAGCGGCGGCTGCTTCATGGCAAGCGCCATTGCCCGTGCTATAGTCCAGCACAGCCACACGGGCAGATGGACGATCGGCTTCCGCGGCATGCCCAGAAGGCGCAGACACAACCGGGCAAACCTACCGATAGAGATTGATTCCCCTCCGCTGAGATTGTATATCCTGCCTCGCGAGGCTTCGTTGCCGTGAATGGCCGAAAGCCCTTCGATGAGGTCCTCCACGTAGACGGGGCGTTTCATGGCTTTGCCGTCTCCGACAAAGGGCACCACGGGAAACCGACGAAGGTAGTCCAGAAACAGATCCAATTCCTCCGCCCCCCTGCTCGGGGCGTAGACCAGGGTCGGACGTACGATCGTGAAGGGAATACCCGATTTCCTGACCGCCGATTCGGCCGCGCGTTTGGAGAGCAGGTAGCGCGTGGGCTCGGGATACACAACCGAAGCAGATGAGATATAGATGAAGTGTTTCACGCCGGCACGGCGCGATTCTTGAAGCAGGTTGCGGGTTCCATCCGTGTTGATCGTGTCGAACCGCGACTCGTCGAAGGAAAGGATCACCCCGGCAAGGTGGTACACCACCGAAACCCCTTCGCATACTCCCCGCAACTGCTCCGGCCGTGCTATGTCGCCGTATCGCACTTCGGCCCCCACGCCCTCTACCCGGTCGGTGTGGGGATCGCCGGGGAGGGCGAGGACCCGGATTTTTTCCCCTTTCGCCGCCAGTCTCCGCACCAGCACCGAACCCATCACTCCCGTGCCGCCGGTAATAAGGATCATCGACGATAGCCTCCCCGCGCGTACTTGATCATTACACCCAGCACGCGAAGCCCGTAGGTGACGGGGTTGAGGTGCGAATGCTCGTCGGCGTAACGAGTCGGTATGGGGATTTCGCCGATCTTCAGACCGCGGGACCGGGCACAGGCAATCACTTCGAGGTCGAAATCGAACGATGTACTGAGCCGGCCAAAAGGTACCTGCTCCAGCGTGCGACGACCGTAACCGAGATAGCCGCTGTGGTAGTCGGTCATCCTGAGTCCGAAGACGACGTTCTCGCAGAAAGTCAGTACGCGGTTGGCGACATACTTGTAGAGGGGCATGCCGCCGGAGAGGGCCGTGCGGGAGGCGATTCGTGAGCCCTGGACCAGATCCAGACTTCCGGACAGAATCAAATCCGCGAAACGAGGAATATATTCCGGCGGATACTGACCGTCGGCGTGCAGGCACACGGCCATGCCGCATCCCTCTTCCCCGCACAACTGCAATCCCTTCCGCACGGCCGAGCCATACCCCCTGTTGTGGGCACAATCGACCACACGAATGAGCGGGTTTTTCCGGGCTTCCTCGCGGGCAGTCTCGCCCGTCGCATCCGTCGATCCGTCGTTGATCACCCACACTACCTTGATCCGCTCCCAAACGTCTTCGGGAATACGTGATATAACCGATGGAAGGTGTGCGGCGGCGTTGAATGCCGGCACGAAAACGGCTATGGGGCGTGAACCTTCTTTTTCCACGGTCAATGCGTCACGGCTCCGGCGTAGTGGGTAACGTAGGAGGAGACTGTCGTCCGGACCGCTTCTTCGAGGCTTGTACGGGGTTCCCATTGCAGCAGTGAGCGGGCTTTGGAGATGTCCGGGACTCTCCTGTCGGAGTCTTCGTAGCCTTCGCCGTAGAACTCCTCCGAAGAGACGCTCCGCACTTCAATCTTGCCGGTGTCGGTGGTGTTGTTCAGTGCCTGGTAGGCATGGATCATCATTCGGGCGAGGTCGGCTATCGAGACTTCGTTGTGCGGGTTGCCGATGTTGAATATGTGCCCGCGTGCCGACTCCGGATTATGAAGCATACGCATCAGGGCGTCGACCGCATCCCCGATGTACGTGAACACTCGACGATTTGCGCCTCCATCGACCAGTTTCAGGGGCTTTCCCCGCAGAAGCGCCTCCATGAAGCACGCGATAACCCTGGGGGTTCCGCTGCCGTCGATCCCCGGAATGAAATCCATCCGCGGACCGATAAAATTGAAGGGCCTGACAATAGTATATTGCAGGCCGCGGGCATGCGCGTAGCCGAAAATGACACGCTCCAGCAGTTGCTTGGCCGCCGCGTAACTCCATCGTTGCGCTCGTATCGGCCCCAGAATCAGCGGTGAGGAGTCTTCACTCAGCACGTACCGCGACGGATCCTCGTACCTGTTCTCCCCGCTGCCCACCGCAGCCGCGGTCTTGCCGTATACTTCGCTGGTGGAAAAATGAATCAGCCACTTGTTCAACTCCCCACACATTTCCACGAGTTCGCGGGGCCGCGTGAAATTGATATCAATCACCTCGAGGGGGATTGTGTTATACTGCGAGGGGTTACACAGCGCGACCAGCGAGATCACGATGTCGCTCCGTTCCACGCAGGCACGCACCTCTCTGCTTTCGTGAACGTCGAGGGTAACAAATGAGAGACGGGGGTGTGCCAGAAGGTGGTCGATCTTGGCTGAGTCGACATCAATACCCAGCACGTGCCACGATGTGGTGGAGAGAATACGCTCCAGGACATGGGAGCCGATAAAGCCCCCGCAACCCAGAACGCAGATAGTACGATTCATCATGATGGTAGTCGAACGGTTCAGGACTGATGCTCGACCGTGTCCCCATTTCCGGTCCGTGAGGGAACGTCCCGCCGACACGGGTCGTCGGCCGAGGGTGGTCATGCTCAGCCGTTATTCAGGTCCTGCATCTTCACTTTAAGCTTCGCCACCATACCCTGCAGCATCCTATTGCGTCCGGCCACCGCACCCTCAAGTTCTTCCATGGTCCGTGACATGCTTTCGACCAACTGCAACATCTCTTCGTTGTGCAACTGCATTCTCCTGGACACCTCCACGCGCACCGATTCTTCCATGCCCTTTCGGAGAGACTCCGTTTGTTCCCTGAGAAGCGCGGAATACTTCTTCTCCAATTCATTTTTTACGTACTCGACTATTTCGGCCCGTTCCTGGTGTTGGTCGCCGGCGGGGCGAGTCCGGTTCCTGTCGGGTGCGGGGGGCGGCGGAGGCGGGGGCGGTGCTCTGTCCGGTTGCTGTTTCCGGGCGGGGGAAGGCGATCGAGGGGCCGGCGGCTGCGTCGGGGGAGCAACCGGCTTCCGTTGGCGAGGCGGGTCCGGACGGGTTCGAGGAGCAGGAGCGGCCTGCCGCGATCGATTACCCGTGGACTTCTCCACTTCCTTCATGAGCGCTTCGTTCTTCTTGCGCGACAGATTGGACAAGTAGCTCGTCACGACCAGGAATCCGACAAGTCCCAGAATGATGATGATCGGTATAACGATGTGGGACGAAAGCCCTTCGCCCTTTGAAGCCGCGCTGTCGCCCAACGCTACTTCCAGGGGAGTCTTTGCCTTCTCCTTCCCGGCGGTGCTGTCGGATATCTCCTTCCCTTTCCCCGCGGCGGCTTTTTGCGCGCCGTTCTTCGCCGGCGGTTCCTTACTCGTTTTCAGGGTCAGCTCGGGAAGACCCTTGATAACCACTGCCTGTGTCGTTGGGGTGAATGACTCTTTCCACGCGTCGGAGAAAAGCACTTTGTTGCCGAGTTGGATTCGAAAAGGCACGGGGGTCTTCTCCGCGATACGCTTGAAACACCTGTCCAGTTCGATCTTGGCGGCAATCGCTCCCACGGAACGTCTTCCAATGATAACCGGTTTGGCCCAGAAAAGCAGGTAGTCGCTCCCTCTGCGCAATCTTCCATAGTAAGGCGTGGAGCGTCCCACAGTCTCCGAAAACCATCCCTGGTTGGAGATATCCCGGTACTCCTTCTCCGGGACCTCTCCCTCGATCGTCTGGGAGATGATTTTGCCGTCGGAATTGACTCTGATCAGTGCCGAGAACTCGGGGTGGTCTTGTGATACCTTTTCAAAGTAGGCGTCGGTTGTCGCGAGTCTTCGACTCTTCACTTCCGAGGCATCCGCCATCTTCCCCATGAACGCATCAAGCTTGGAAAAGTACTCGTCGATCATGGACTGAAGCTCCGCGGCTGAAGCAGGAGTAAGCACCACGAAGGCAACGCCGAGCACCCGGACCATTCGTCTTTTCCACGAGCATGCCGCCCGCCGGGAATGATTGTTCACGAAATGCCTCCTTTCCGGTTGCGTAATCCGGCCGAATCGTTCTCTTCCTAAAATAGGCTCTGCAACCTCGGAGCGCCTTGTGAGCGGGTCAAGCCCGGCGGGAATCAACCGGAATCGACATCTTCCCGGGAACCCCGGAAACACATAATCTGCTGATTTTATTGGGTCGATGAGGATCCCACCCGGCATGTCGCCGGGCAACCACGTGGAGTTCTTCAGTTGGCGGAAGTGTGGGGAGGTTCGCACCAATCGATACCCCGGCGTGGTTGGTACCGCACGGGGGCGTGCTCCCTCATGCGGCCCTGAAATCGCCGCGGCGCTTCATTTCAGGGGAGGAGTTTTTCCAGCTCTTTCCGCGCCCGGATAGAAAGAACTTCGATCGAGCGAATCCGATAGCGGCACATGTCGCTGTCGGTTATCACGATAACCCCGTCGTCCCTGACTTTTACATTTTCTTTTCGATGACGGACCGAGAGGGTTCGCGGGCCCCGGTCCGTTGCTACTTCGCACTCGTGGATCCCGTGGGTTCCGGTCACTTTCGACACATCCCGGATTTCGGGCATGAAATACCGTACCCGGACTTCTTCTTCGACAAGTTTTCTCTGAGGGGACGACAACGCTTCAAGGCTGCGGATAATGCCGATTTCGACAACCTCTTTCTCCGGCTTGTGAACCAGAGATATGAACCTCCTTTCATCACTGAGCGGAAACAACGGCACACAGCTCACGTCGTCGTACTCTTCACCTTCGCCGATTCGCGCGCGGAGCGTTCCGCGGGAAGTCCGCTCAAGCAATGGGTTGAATTCGTCAAGAAACCGCATGGAGAATCAGCCGTCTACCACCATGATTCGTGAAAGTTCCCGCTGCAGGGAGACCAGTTCATGGAAAAGCCCCCCGCGCTCCATCAGTTCCTCGTGCGTGCCCTCCTCCACCACTTCACCGTCGTCGATCACCAGCAGCCGGTTACAGTTACGCAAGGTGGAAAGACGGTGCGCTATTGCGATTGTCGTCCGATCCTTAACCAGTCTATTCAGTGCGGTCTGTATCTTCTGCTCGGTATGGGTATCCACCGACGAGGTCGCTTCGTCGAGAATCAACAACCGGGGGTCTTTCAGGATGGCGCGGGCGATCGAAATGCGCTGTTTCTCCCCCCCGGAGAGGTTGTTGCCGCGCTCCCCGACCTCGGTGTCGTAGCCGTCGGGTTTGTTGAGGATAAACTCATGGGCATTTGCGGCCAGTGAGGCCGCGAGGACTTCCTCCCTGGCAGCTTCGGGACGGGCGTAGGCGATGTTGTCGTAGATGCTGCCGTTGAAAAGGAACGTGTCCTGCAGGACCATGCCGATGTGCCGACGAAGGTCCGCGTACTTGAGGTCTTTGACATCCGTGCCGTCGATGCGAATTGCTCCCCTGTTTACATCGTACAGCCTGCAAACAAGATTGATGAAGGTGCTTTTGCCCACACCGCTTTTGCCGACCAGGCCGATCATCTCCCGTGGCCGTATTTTCACGGACATGGATTTGACCACCGGTTTGTAAGGGTCGTACCCGAAGGTTACGTTGTCGAACTCGATTTCTCCCCGCATCGAGGGCATGGGCGCGGCATCGGGCTTGTCCCGTACTTCGGGCTCCGTATCGATTACATCAAACACCCGTTCGGCGGCGCTCAGAGAATTCATGATCACCTGGACCATGCGGCTCAACACAAAAACCGGTCGGTAAAACATTGCCAGATACCCGGTATAGGCAATCACCGACCCCACGGACATGCGTCCGGCGAACACCTGGAAGCCGCCCACGAGCCAGACGATCAGAACACCGCAGATCACGAAGAAGTGAAGCAGCGGATGATAGATGCTCCACTTGTTGACAAGCACGATCCCGGCGTCGCGATAGGAACTGCTCATCCTGTCGAACTTGCTGATTTCCAGGGGCTCCTGGGCGAAAGCCTTGATCACTTTCATGCCCGAAAGGGAGTCGCTTACCAGGGCGCTCAATCGCGAGCGGCGGTGGAAGAAACGGTGGAAGAAAACGTGGATACGCGGGAAGATCTTGCGCAGAAACAGAACGGTAACCACGATCGGTATGAACACGAACAGTGTCAGCCGGGGGCTGAGAATGAAAAGGAACACCCCGACCCCGGCCAGGGTGAAAACGCTTTCCAAGGTCATGGGAACGAAATCGACAAGCAGTCGTTGAAGCTCTCCCGTGTCCTGGTTGACTCGCGCAAGAATTGCGCCGGTCTGATGTTTGTCGAAGTAGGAGAGGGACAGCTCCTGGAGTTTGCCGTAAATTGCCGCCCTGACATCGTACACCGTTCGAAATCCGACGGCGCCGGCCTGCCGCATCTGCAGGGAATTGAAAAAGAACTGTCCGAGGTAGGCCACCAGGAGGCCCAGTACGGCCAGGAGATGCCAATCCCGATACGGAAAACCGCCGTCGGGCCCCGGTTTGAAAATGTAGTCTACAAACAACTTGCTCATCCACGGTGCCGCCAGACCGAACCCCGTCCCCACTACCATCCACAGGAAGATGAGCATGAGTTTTCCGACATAGGGGCGGGAGAAATCCAGGATCCGGAAGAACGTTTTTCGCCTGTCGGTACATCGGGGGCAGGTGTTCATGTCCCGCGGGATCGGCCGCTTGCATGAGGGGCAGATGTTTTCGTCGGGCGGTGGAGGAGGAGCTTCTTCCTCGCTGCCTTCCGCGATCCGTTTGGCAACCTCCACGGCCAGTGCCATACCGGCGTTGCGGGCCGGCGAGAAGCTGACAAGTCGGTGGGTACGACCTCGGATATCGGCCTCGACCTTTCCGCTTCCTACCAGGGGGACGAGTTCGATGCGTTCCATGTCGGCCAGGGGCAGGACCGTACGAATTGGGCCACCCTCGACCCCTTCGTCGGCGGCAACGCACATGTGGGCGGAGGTTACCACCAGCCATTCCCGTCCGTACCGTCCTTCAAGCGTGAGGTCGGCTTCGGCGAACGCCATGACTTCTTCCCCGGTGCAGTGCTCCTCGACACGCTTCTTGATTTCCGGGGGGAGTTGGTCCCCGGCGTGGGGGGACTCTTGTGCGGGGTCTCCGGGCACTCCTGGTTCCTTCAGGTTAAGAGGGCCCGGCCCTGCCGACGGGACAGGTCCGGGCGCGGCTTTGCTCCGAGAGGAAATTAATTGATTGAGCCCGACATCGGCGGAGCCGCACGGCGCGCATCGGTCGTACCGCGACGCTCGGGGCGAAACAACGGACTCCAGGGCGGCGTGGGCCGTTTCCGACACTGCCCCCGAGTCACAAGGGCCATGCGCGTGAGTGTCACCATGTTGCCGAACAGGCGACCGATATCAGGGGGCCGAATTCATTTCCGAGCGGATGGAACTTCACGCGTCGAGGGCCGAGAAGTGATATCGGTCCCCCCTGAACCGAAACCCGCGGATGGAGTCTTCGGGGGAACAGTGGCGAATGAAATGGAACACCCGTCTGGAAGTACAGACCGACCGTTTCATCGATACGCATAGTGTACGCCTGCCGGGAGGGCGATGTGTGGAACCAGGTGCGGGTCATGGGCGCGGCCGCCTCGATGCGTATCCAGGCCCAGGGCAGCCTCCCGGCGGAATCATTCCAGGCGATCGTCGAGGCTATGCGCCAGGGCCGGTGAAGTCTCTCGCGTGCAGGGCCCAGGCTGTGCGACCAGCCTCCCGTCAGCTCGCCCCTGAGCTTCCCCGGGTGTGTGGCGATGTGCAGTCCGGCGCCCGCCCGCGTGACGGGTTCGGGAGACGAGATCTGGCGAATCTCCACTGTTGCGTTCGTGGAATCGATCTCCTCGCGGGGCGGATGTGAGCTGTGGTCATACCAGGTCCGGAGCCGCAGGTGTATCGGGGCGCCGGGGGCAAACCACGGTTCGGTGTTCTCGATGAAGCTCAGGGCGCCGTGGAAGCGGAAATCGTTGCGGGAGGTGCAACGGTAGGAAATGGTGTCCCCGATGGTTACGAATCGGTACGACGGGAGCGCGGGATCGACTGTTCGACGAAGCTCCGCATCAGCTTCCAGCCACTCGACAAGCCGGACCGAGCCGCGCAATGATCCAAACACATCCCTGTTCTCAAAGGCCCCGAGTTCCATCCGCCAGCCGCCGGTTTCCTCTGCCGGGTGGCCGATGAACAGGCGTGCGGAAGTCGAAGGCTTCCGTTCCGCGTCCCAGGCCAGATCCACTCCCGAGCGGGAAAGACTCCGCAGTGCGAAATCCGAACGAATTTGCAGGCGCGGCAGGGAGAAGGACCTCGCGTGCTGATGTGTATAGTAGCGCTGTTGGCTGTCGTAGGCAATCCTTCCCGACAGCACCATGGGAAGGCGGTGGAGGTGTGCCCGGGCGGTTTGCGACAGGTGCCAACCCCGGCAGTACAGCGGCGTGAAATAGCGTGGCGCCGCACCCCACCCGCCGTACTGCGCCACGTTGCCGTCGAACATGATTTGTCGCCGGCGCGTCCGCCAACTCAGGGTTCGCCTCAGCAGCAACCCTTCGGGAGCGAATCGCATCGGGTCTCCGTTCATCTTTCGGTAGCTTGACCACAGACGATCGAATCGGTCGCTGTAGGTGTCGACGTAGTGGTAGCGACCGTGCACGGAAGACCGGATTTCGGGCAGGCCAAGACCGGCCGCCACCAGGGTTTGGTGATCCCGATTAGGTATGCTCTCCAGAAATCGATTGAAGAGACCGTCACCGGTCTCGGCACCGATCAGAGCTTTGACCGCGGCTCGCTCCGGAGACTCCCGTGCCGAATCGCGGAGGAGGGGAGTGACGGGGGCCCATGGGGGCCCGGCCCTGGAGTTGCCCCACACCAGGCCTTCCACATTGCGGGAGCGCTCGGGGTATTCTCGATCCCACTCGACGGCGTTGTAGCCGTCGATCCATATAAAATTCCGCTCCGGCCCGGGGAGACTGTCGGGGGCCGCGAGGAGTCCGGTCGGGGCTGAAAGCAACAGCACGAGGAGATGTTGTGAGTTCATTGCCGGCATGTGCAGTCTACCAGATAAGCCCGATGCAAAGGGAAGCCCCTGCACGGCTCAAGGGGTGAGGGGAGGAGAATACATGGTCCACGAATACCGGCACAGCCACCTCCACGCGATCCAGATCGATTGCGGTTTCAAACGCGACGCACACCCCGAATTCATTCTCCCAGTCGCCCGTGATGTCGATATAAGAAGAAGCCGTGCCGCCGCTCAATCGTGCGGCGGTGCTGGAAATGCCCGCCAACGGCCGCAGGTGAAGACCAATGCGGCCGGAGGAGACAACGAAGTCGTAGAGCCCCAGGACCGCCAGGTGCATCACCACGATCTCTCGTTGCCGGCTTCCGCGTGAGCGGGTCGCGCCGGCGCGCCAGGATGCTCGAAGGTGGAAGGAGGGGACATAGGTCGAAACATCCATGCGCAGCCCCACGGTGGGGTAGGAGTGCCAGTCACGAGCACTCGGGTCGATCAGGTGAGAATATCCCGCGGTGACGCCGGTGCAGCGGTAGACGTTCGATGAAAACGAATGAGAAGACGACGAAGCGCGTACCCCGGCGCACAGGGTGAGGGCGATCATGATTTTTGCGATTGAGCAAATATCGCGTCTCGGCATAATTCCCTTGTGGACAACGAGGCCCCCGGCAAACCGGACTCCAGCCGTATCGGGTCGACCGTGCGGATCCTCACAACGGCGGGAAACGAAGGAAGAATATACTGCTTTTGTCGTCCGCGATTGTTGCAATACCGCCGTGGGGGGCGACGGACGGAATACCGGCACAATGATATACTTTAGCAGAGGAGCAGGCGAAGCCGGCCGAAAAAACGACTGCTGAAAAAAACGCGATCTACAGCGGGGAGGAGAGTTTATGCGTCACCTGGTGTGCCTTCGACGGGCTGCGATCTTCGGAATGCTTTGTGTGGTTGCCCCGCGGGGCGCCGTCGTTTTTGAAGATGATTTCAGCGACGGGGCGGGAAACTGGTTTCTGTCGACCGCAACCGAGCCGGACACTGCTACCGAGGGAGGTGTGTTCACGGTGGAGAGCGCCTCGGCGGGAATGAGTATCTTCCGGCACGGCGATACGCTTGGGGATTTTACCTTTTCCGTTGATTTGACGGTGCAAAGTTCCTCCTTCGAGTATGCGGGCGTAGGCTTCTGCACCCGGGCCAATCTCGGCGGCTACTATCTGCTCGTCGACCCGGCAAAGCATCTCATGGTGATGAGAATGCCCGAAGGCGGTGGGAGCGGGTCAACGATTCTGGCGTTCCTTCCGCACTCCGCTATCGGCAACGGTTTGAACAGGCTGACCGTCAGCAAGAAAGGGAGTGTGTTCAATCTTTTCTGCAACAACCGTTTTCTGACCGATTTCGTGGACTCCACCTACGATTCCGGAAGCGTTGCTCTGACCGTGGTGGGGATCATCGAGGCGGAGTTCGACAATGTCCGGGTGACCGACGGGTTCAGGAAGCCCGGGAAATCTTCCTGCCTGGCCGCGGATTTCGACGAGGAAACCGACAATGTTTTCTACACCGGTCTCTCGGTAGCCGACATTTCGGTCGATTCCGGAGTGCTGCGCGTGGAATCGCCGGACACCAGCTTCCAGTCACTTCTGTTTGCCGCGGGGCGGTGGGACGGCTACTCGCTGCGAACGATTGTTGAGCAGACGGCCGGCGATTCGATGAATGCCTACGGAATATGTTTCGTCGAGATTACCCAGGAGCCCGATATGAGCTTCTCGTACCGGACCTACTCATTCTTGATCAACGCGGCAGGGTTTCACCAGATCGTGCGGGCCGACGACGACTCGCTGTACTGGCCGCAGGTCCGAAGCGGCCATGTCAATGCCCCGGACGGTCTGCCCGATACGCTTGAGGCACTTGTGATCGGAGAGAAATTTGTGTTTGCGGCCAATGGGGACACGATGGTGAAGGCGACGGTTCCGGATGACTTTCGCATCGACGGTGCCGGTCTGGTGGTGTACCCGTCGCTTTCGGTCGAATTCTCGGAATTCGTCGCGGCCGAGAGCAAGAGCTTCGAGTGCGACATTCGACGCCCCTCACTGGCGGTGCCGCGGGATAACCCGTTGCACCCTTCGCGCCGGCACATGATGATTTTCGATGCCCGGGGACGACGAATGCCGCGAGGCACCTCGCCGGGAAATTTCCTCGACGGAAGGGCCCGGGGGGCCTATATCGTGGTGGATGACGTTCGCGGGGGACACCTGCGGATCAGGCGGTAAGACCGCCATGGATCCCGGAAGGCGAAATCGAGTACTCAGCGGCTGCGTGACATGGCCTTGAGACAGCGCATGCAGATTTTCATTCGCCGCGGCGTCCCGTTGACCATGGTACGGATGGTACGAAGATTGGGGTAGAAGGTCCGGTTGTTGACATTGTGTGCGTGCGTCACCGTTTTGCCTCTCATCGGATGCTTGCCGCACACCTCACAGACTTTCGCCATCGATTCCTCCCTGGTTCGCCAAAAGACAGATTAAGATATATTTTTTTCCATTATGTTGTCAACTGTTCCCTGCCTGTTTCCCACTTTTTTCGGGCACAGTCACCGATATGATTGAAGGTCTCAAGCCTCACTACCACCGGATCCTTCGCCCTGCGGCAAAGGCCCTTGCCGGGATGCGGGTTCATCCGAACGTCTTGACCTGCCTTGGGGTAGTGCTTTTCGCCGGTGCCGGGTGGCTGACGGCCGCGGGGCGATGGCACGCCGCGCTGGCGCTGGTTGTTGTGGGTTCGTGCATGGACGGGCTGGACGGCCTGCTGGCTTCGTTGAGCGGAAGCAAGAGTACATTCGGCGCCATTCTCGACTCGACCTGCGACCGGATCACTGAAATTATCTGGTTTGGGGGCGTTGCGGCATACTACCTGCTCACACCGTCGGCGGTTACCCACCCGGTGTGGTCTTCGGTGCTCTTGTCCGGAACCGCGTTAAGTGGTTCTCTGATGGTCAGTTATGTAAAAGCGAGATGTGAGGGCGCGGGCGTGGAATGCCGCGTCGGTTTGATGCAGAGACCCGAGAGACTGGTGATTATTTCGTTCTGCCTTCTACTGGGACCAGAGGTGATGTACTGGGGAATGATGCTCCTTTCGGTGTCGACATGGTTCACGGTGGGCCAAAGGAT
>CAZNDN010000017.1:41049-48416 GCA_964571815.1 uncultured Fibrobacterota bacterium
GAAGCTCCGTTCTCATCGTATCTTGATCATCCCGACTGCTTTTGCGTAGCCCTTTGCCCGGAGATGGGCCGCGTAGAATCCGGCCGGCAGTGCACTGCCGTGCTCGTCGGTGCCGTCCCATAGCATCCGGTGCATACCGACCTTCACCTTACCCTTCACGAGTGTTTTCACCAGACGTCCCCGCATGTCATAGACCCGCAGGGCTACGTTCCGGGTCTCGGCTTTCATTTTCATCCCGCTTCCGGTCCACGCGTAGGGAACGACAAATTCCAGGGTCGTGGCGCGGCCGAAGGGGTTGGGGTAATTGCCCTTGAAAGCGAATCGGTTGGCGTACAGCGCAATATCCGCCGGGTTGGCGGTGGCGACGAGGTAGCCGTACGATGTCGATTCACCGGCGTCTACCTTGATACTGTCCGATTCCCGCACGTTGGTTACACCCGAGCGCGTGGCCCAGAACAGAAACACTTCGTCGGGAACCCGGCTGATCCCTTCAAGCGCAATCGTTCCGTCTTCGCGGCTCGCTGCTATTCCAATCATCCATTCCAGTCTGGAGCGGGGTACTTCCCGCGCCCTCAGGTAGGATCGCGACAAGCGTCGGTTCGGATCGGATGCCGCCGTCTCGGGATCGCCGTTGCCCACGAAATACAGTTGTGGATAGTCAAACGCTCTCGGGGGCTCCAGTGCCCGGGGTACCGACGATTTGGACAGTCCGGGTGCAACCACGCCGCAGAAGTTGTCGGCATCGCTGCTCTCGGCTCCGCTGAGGATAACGCGAAGCTCCCAGCCGGTGCTACGGGTCTGTTTGGCCAATGGCGCGGCGTTTCCGTCCCAGGCGCGCTGAGGCAGCGGCAGGGTTGTGTCACGGTCGGTATGGACCCAGGCCGCACGCCACGGATGAAGTACCCTGGTTTCACGGTAGCCCCTTGTTGCCGGATCCCATTCGTAGGCCGGGTTGTTCTTGAGCCAGGAGGGTGCCACGGTGAAGGGCAGGGGAGAGGAGATCTGGTTCCACCCGCTTGCCCCTTTCACCAGCGTGACCCGCGGAACGCTCGGTTCGGTGACCAGACGATTGAACGATACCGTTCTGGATTTGAGGACCGTGTCGTGCTCGGTCCAGATCCAATACCCCTTGGTGGTCTCCATTGTTCTTTCGGTGGAGTAGCGCGACAGCAGTTTGTCGCTGGAGAGCTTGTCGTCCCACCGATAGATCCGGCGTGCGTCGGAGACAGAGAAATCAAGCGTGTCGATGCCCCATGGGCCGACCATGTGCCAGCTCTTTCCGGAAAGCTTCATCCGGTGAGTAACGGTAAACTGCCGGTACGATATTTCGGTGACATATTCCTTGAAAGCCGGCGGGTACGGCATGGAGATTTCCCCTTGGCTTCCGTCGGGTCCCATTGCGGCAACAGCGTATACGTAAGGCTTATTGATTTCAACGGTGGTGTCGATGAATGACGTTCCCTCGACGCGGAACGGAACCATGAGGCTCTCGACCGTTTCATCGACAGGCTCCCATTCCGATCGCTCGTTGACTTCGAAGAGTGAACTGTCGCCGGGAACGCGGTAGAGCGTATAGTGATCCACTTCGACATTCGGAGGGGGGCGCCACGAGACCGCCAGTGCATCCAGCGAGTACACCTTCACATCGAAATCTTCCACCGGAGGAAGAGACGGTCCCCCGTCCTTGCCTTCCTCATGAAACCGCCGGCCGTCGTAGCCGACTGTTTCACCGTTGTCTCCCGCGGAGCGCAGTGGTGAGGTGTCGGGGAGGAAATACCACGTGGTGTCCAGAAAGTTTGAGCTTTGGAAGAGGTTGTCCGGTGCCGGGTCGACACCGTCTTGAATTGCGCTCTTCGTCAGCCCGTCCAGATTGCATGCCCGAAGGTGTGCGTGAGAGAGGGGGCCTGAAAGCTTCACGGGTGATGAGACGTATCCGGCGAAGATCGAGTTGCCCGTCGAGGCGTACGAGGCGACGGTGACGGCGGGCGCGATCATCAGGTGGGAAGCAACGGTGGCGGAGTCAATACCGTCCGACTGCTCATCGAGCACCAGGGCTCCGCCCGTCGATCCGTTGCCGATGAATGTGCACTGCCATGCGTTGACCTGGATCTCGTTTCGCACGAATGGGTCTTCGGCAAGAGCCTGCTTGACCGCGGTCACATCGGAGGCGGTCCGGATTGCCGTGTCGGCATTGACAAACAGGCAGTGCCGGACATCGACGGAGGCCGAGGTGCGGATGCCGTCCGCGGCGTTGCGGATTTTCAGCCCTTCGATCTCCACGTGCATTTCCCCGTTCACATCGGCCACCCAGGGGATGTGTACCGCGGTCCCTCCGCCGGCGTCAAGCACGGGCGGGCGCCCTTCGAACCACACGCCTTCGATCCGCAGACGCCTGGCCGTGCCGGTTGCAGGGTCTTTGAGCGAGAGGTTCTCCCGATAGGTGCCCGGGAACACCGCAACAACATCGTAATCCTCAGCCGCGTCGATTGCGGCTTGAATTGTCGTGTAGTCACGGTTGTCGGGTCCTACCGTAAGGCGCTCTACGCGGTGCAGTTTCCCATAATCCGTGTCGTCCAGCACGAACCGTCGAATCGGGGATCGGCGAAGCACGGTTCCGTTCGGATCGCTCAGCACGACCTTGTATTCGAATACGGCGCCGGAGTCGCTTTGCTCGTCGATGTCGTGATCGTTGAGCCATGTCTCCCACGACGGTCTGCGGTTGAGGACGCTCCAGTTGACCGCGCCGGCCTCTCGCCGATACAGGGTAACGCTGTCGCGGCCGTCGGGCTCGAAGCGGGGGCCTGCGCCCCATACGATTTGGATACCCCACCATTGACCGAAAACATCAATGCGGAGTGAATCTGAAGCGATCGGGAGCTGGTCGCGAATGTCGTGATCCAGCGGATGGGAGCGGAAGGTGAAATCGGCGCCGTGCACAAGCGCGACATAACGGTACGTCGTGACGGAAAGATCGCGTGTTTCTCGATAGCTGAATACCGACGTAGAAGAATCGTACGGGGCCGAGAAGACTTTTTCAACGGTTCCCTCGCGTGATTTGCTGTAAAGCTCGACGGTTTCGGCCTCATGCAGGTCCCTGACCGATATCCGGATTATCGGCACGCCCGCGGAATCAAACTCCGCGTGAATCGATACCGGTTCGTCACCATGGTGCTGTTCGTAGTAGCCTTCGGGTTTCTCTACGACCATGATATTCAGGGGCTTGAACTTTGACGTCGAGAAGGTATAGGGGGCCTTCGGATCGACGGTGTTTCCGTAGGGAGACCAGAACTGTGTCGGGTATCCCTCGACCCGGACTTCGAAGTAGTACTCGCCGCCGTCGACCAGTCCCGGAATCTCGATACGACCGTCGGGAAGCATGTCGCCGCGAGAGACGGGGAAGTAGGTGCCGTCCTGACGTGCGAGCACATCGATATGAAAGGGCATGGACGGTGCTCCGAATTCGCTTGTCGTTGTGGAGAATTCTCCACGTTCATCCGACAGCGTGCCGAATAAGGAGTAGCCGGCCGGAAAGACTACATCGAAGGGGCCGACCGTGTCTCGCGGCTCAATGGTGACGGCGGGCGATGCGGCAAGAGTGGCCGCATGCTCCGCGGTGGTCCAGGAAAACCAGGGGTAGAAGTTCTTTCCTCCGACACGATCTCCGAGATGCCGACTCACCGGCTCAGGCATCATCACGGCCCGCCACTTCCCTTGCGGACACGGCCCGGCCAGATAGGCTCCCGATGTGTCGTGGGTATACGCCTGCATATCCCAGTGCGACCACACCCTGTCATCGCGGCCGATCAGCGAATCGGGTATCAGCAGTACCTTGAATCCCCGCGGCGGACGGATAGTGTCGGCGAGGTTTGCCGAGTAGCCAAGGCTTCCGTAGAAACTGCCGCCCGCCTGAAGCACGACAGGCTCGGTTTCGGTCGTGTCCTGCTCGGTCACGCTGTATTGCCGCGGGACGTCTTGTTCCGACGGGAAGTATTCGCCGGCGTGAGCCCCGAGTTCATAGGTACCTCCCGGCACACCGGCGAATACGAAATACCCCCGCTCATCGGCCACCGTATGTACCCGGGTCTCGGATGCGACATTCCTGAGGTAGACCTGCGCATACGAAACAGCAGTGCCGTTGTCGCTTACCACTGTTCCCTTCACCACGCCTCCCGGCGCGAGGGTGAAATCGATCGGGCCCACACTCTGCTTGTCGTCGACCGTCAGCGTCCTGGCATCGTCGACGGTCCCGGCGCCGGCATAGAATTGCGGTTTCAGGTTGACATCATTTCCGGGGCGTGCCAGCACGTAGTAATTGTCGGCCGGCAGCCCTTCAATCGTGTATGTTCCGTCACTGCCGCTCATCGCCATGTACGCCGATCCCGTGTTTCCAGGGTCCATTCCCGGGTGTATGTCACGGGAGGGTATGGCAAGGATTTCGATACCGGAAAGGCCCGCGGCATTGCGCTTGTCGGCCACCGTCCCCGAGATCCGCCCTCCGCCGGCAACCGGCGCGGTGTCGCCCACCGGGGTCGTGATCAGGGTGGCCGTGATACTGAGTGTGTCGCTATCCTGAACCCGGATTCCGTAGTCGGGGAATGCCGTGTTTTTGTCCGGCGCATAGTACTGCCGTGGATACCCCTCGGCCCACAGCTCGCATACGTATTCTCCCGGCGGCATGCCTCTGAACACATGAATGTGCGGCTCGGTGGCCCCGGCATCTTCCGGGATGCTGATATCGTCCCAGCGGTGTTTCAGTTTGACCGTGGCTGAATCCGGTGGATTGCCGGTTTCATCGGTCACCGTAACAGTGACTATCGACCGATAGGTTTTCGGCTTTCGGGTGAGCTGCACGTAAAGATTTCCGCCGGCTCCGCCCGTCCAGACGCTCGTGACGGGAGTTTCGGTATTACCCTCCCAGGAGAACCACTGGGCGGGGTAGTCGGGCTCGGCGGTGCACCTGAGATAGTATTCGTGCTCGCTGAGGCTGTCAAAAGCGAATGTGCCGCTGTCGCCGGTGACCATGGTTCGGGCGGGGCTTTGCACGTCGTGGCGATGGAACAGCTCGACCGTGACACCCGCGTAGGGACCCGAACTGTCGGCAACGGTGCCGGAGACAAGACCGATGAACACGGGGTCGGGCACGAACGTGAAGGATACGTCGATCGTGTCGTTTTCACCGAGTTTGAGTGCGTACGAGGGCTCCGAGGTGTTCTTGTCGGGCGCGTAGTACTGATGGGGAAACTCCCCGGCCATTCCCAGCAACTGGTAGTCCCCGTCCCGAAGCCCTTTGAACGCAAAGACGTTTGCCTGGACGGGCTCGCCGATCTTGTTGAAACCGCTCATGGGTTGGTGAAGCTCCATGCTTTCGACCATGGTGTAGGCACTGCCCGATGAGTCCAGAACGGTGACCCGGATGAGCGACGAGGCTGATATCGGAGAGTCACTCAGCATGATGTCGAAAAACTCGCCTCCGTTGATGTACACGTGATCGGTGGGGCCCGTGGTGTTTCCCTGATGGCTGAACCACTGCTGTGGAAATCCCTGAGCGTCGACTTTCAAATAATACTCTCCGGTTTTGCTTACGTTCAGTGTGAAGGTTCCGGAGTCGGTGGTAGTTGCGGAAGTCAGCGGCGTGCCCGTATCGCGACCATCATAAAGTTCAATCGTGGCGCCGGCCACGGCGCCCTGCACGCTGTCCCGCACGATGCCGTCAACCGTGCCGTCAAAATCGGGTTCATGGGTAAACTGGATTTCGAGGCTTTGCGTGTCGGCCTCCCCGATCTGCAGAGCATAGCCGGGCTCGGTCGTGTTACCGTCGGGGTGATAGTATTGCATGGGGAACGGCCCGTGGAGAAGCAGGGAGTACTTCCCGGCTCGCACGTTGCGGCAGACCGCGGTTTGGACATTCGTGCTCTCGACATACTCCGGTTCGCTCTTGACGAAAGGAAGGCCGCGGTTCTCCTCCGAAGGCTGAAGTTCCGCGGTAAAATCTCCGTAGTAGGGGGTTCCCTCGGGATCGATCAGGGTGAGACGGAGCAGGGACGATACTTGTGCCGGATTCGTGCTGAGGCTGGCATACCGCTGCGTGCCGGAGCCTGCGTATATCCGGTCCACCGGCTCGGCAGTGGTACCGTCGTGTGAGTACCATTGCGGCGGATAGAAGTTGCCCTGCTCGAATCGAAGGTAGTAGTAACGCTCGGTGAGGTCGGGGAACTCAAACATTCCCTGGGCATCGCTTGTCGTTCGGGCCTCGGCATTCAGCGTGTCGCGGGGCGAGAAAATCTTTACGGTGACATTGCTCAGCGGCGTGCCCAGGCTGTCTTCCACGACTCCCGTGATACTGCCCTTGAATACCGGGCTTCCCGTGAGCGTGATTTGAATCCCGATGGAATCTCCGGTGATCACCGGCACCGCGTGGACCGGCTCGACCGTGTTGGCTTCGGGGGCGTAGTATTGCGGAGGAAGATCGGCGGCGTGAACCAGCACGTAGTAGTCGCCTCCGGGCAGCCCGGAGAACTCGAAGCGGGACTCGGTAATTCTATTGCCGCCGAATTTGAACCCTGATGCCGGGTCGTGCGCTTCCACGTACTCGGCGCCGCGGGGATTGCCCGAGCTGTCGAGAATCTCCACGCCGAGCCAGGCGTCGCCCGTGGTGGAGTCCTGCGTTGTCGAACCGGAGTCGGTGGCAATCGGCTGCTCGGAAAGGGTAACGGATACGGTGAGGGTGTCCCCTGCGTTCACCATGAGGATCCCATCGCCGGTGGGACCGTCGGTGTTGCCGAACGCGCCCCAGAACTGGTCGGGGTAAGGTGAAACCTGAACGAGAGCCAGGAAGTGCTCACGGGCAGGTATCCCCGAGAGCATGAATGTACCGTCGGCGGACAGCATCACGTTACCAACGGGATCCAATGCGCTGTCGAGAACCACGACAACGCCGGTGCCGAACGAGCCCCCGGAAGGATCCACTACATTGCCGCGTATGACGCCGAGTGAATCGCTCTGTCCCCTGGCCGCGGGAGTAAGCAGCAAGATGGCGGCGAGGCTCAGCCACATACCGGTGATGCCTCCGATTGCGGATCGTTTCATGGTCGCTCCTCTTCTGGTTTTGCGCTTCATGGTGCTACAGTCTCGCGGTACTGGTTCCGCCGACAATTATACCCCTTCCCGTCGGCGCAGTCCGTGACTTCCGTCACATTCGACCTTTTCCGGGTTCTCCGTGGAATTCCCGGCCCCAAAACTGTAGTATTACTTTAGAGCACCGACTGGTATGGATAATTATACCACGGCCCGCGCGGGGTTTTCAAGACATGATCGATGCCGGGAGACGGGTTCGGCCGTTGCCGGAAGAGAGAAATACCGCGGCGGGT
>CAZNDN010000018.1:0-9490 GCA_964571815.1 uncultured Fibrobacterota bacterium
TGTACACTCCGGGCGTAACGGCTCCTGCTTCAGCAGAGCCGTCGGTCCCCGTTTCCTGGTCCGGTTCGGCCTGGTGGGGAATAATAAATGCTCCCTGGTGGTGATCCTTACTTTTCCCCAACCCCGGAACGTGATCAATCACCTGGAATCCGGCCTGGCCCCACCCTACCGGTACACCTCCCCCACTGCCGGATCTCCCCCTGCGTCACACACATGCACATGCGTCGGCTTGGAAACTTCCTCACCGGACCAGGAAAAGACGACCTCCTTCTCCGGCGTAACCTCGAACACCTTCGGCGTGCTGTGGTAGCATGCGATGACGGTATTGCCGTTGGGCAGACGATGAACACCACCGGTGAAGCTCCAGTCGAAGCCCTCGGGAACATCCTGTTTTGTCAATTTCCAGACAACATTGTTTTCCGGATCGACTTCCGCGACGACGGTAATGTAGCCCGTGCCGATAATGATATTTCCGTTGGGAAGCTTGACGGCGCTGTGCACGGCGCTAAGGTTTACGTCGTCGAGATCGTCCTTGGTGATTTCCCTCAAGATTGCACCGTCGAAATCCAGCTCATAGATAGTGTTGTTATTGGCCGGCGAGCATACGAGGTAGGTGCTGTCGCAGGTCTTGCGAACCTGGCGATTTGCCGAATGTCCGGCCTTGCCGTTAGGGATACTTACGGACCGCGCAATTTCGCCGTCACTGGTAAATTCCAGGATCTTTCCGGCGCCGGCATCACCCACCAGCACTCCCCCACCCGGCAGCGGTTGACACGAGTGAATCTCGGTCGGCTGCTCGGCGTGATATTCCCATACGACGTCCTTGTCCATGGCCACTTCCTGCACGTATCCCCACGAATTGCACATGAGAACATTCCCGTTGGCAAGCATCCATGCATCCTGGCAGTATCCCCCCTCGGTCGGCCCGTACTCCCACTCCACCGTGCCGTCTTCGGCGATAATGTATGCTTTCCCCGATCCGTAGCTTGCCAGAACCATACGATGCGTCACGACATCGGGGTCGGGCAGGTGAATCTCCCCCAGATCGCCTTCCAGCGATGAGAGGGGCTCTCGTTTGAGTTCGGAGCCATCATGTGCGATGATGAGCGTGTCAACATCGTCCATGGCCTTCGCCAGAAATGCGCGCGGAGCTTCTCCGGCGCTCCCCGGTGCCGCGCCGGCGGCGGCAACATAGAAACCGGCCGCATATCGTTGCGTCGCGGTTCGCGCGCCGCCGCGGGAATCGACCGCAATCCTCCCACGCCCGTCAAAGACGGAACGAACAGACCTCAGGGACGGGAGCCCTCGCCGGTTCAGCAAGCCCGGCCGCACGAGGATATCCGAACCCCCTGTCGTTCTTGCCGAAGGCCGACGGGATTCCAGTATGCCGACTACCGTGCCGTGCAGGTGAAACGCTCCTTCGGAATCGGTTGTGGCGGAAACATCACGGCGGGCCAGACTCACAGTGTAACCCACCGCCGGATTGCCGTCATGCTTCAGCACCGTCCCCGTCAGGTCGACCGTTTCCGCACTACTTACGGAACTCAGTACACTCGCCGATACCACGGCAAGTCCGACACTACGATACCCCCACGCAACAGTGATTCTCCTCCACATCCTCCTCATGCCCTCCCCCTTCCTCGGAATGGTCAGTGTTTCACCTCGACCTTCACGATATGGAACCCACGCGCAATGCCGAGTCTTCTTCGGCAGTCAATCAGTGCCGGTGTGTTGTCGTCGAAGGCAATTCTCCCCCGCACCTTCCCGGCAATATCGTACACCGTCACCACACTCGCCCCACCCCTGAACTCCGAAGGAACGGCGACCATACGCCCCGTAGTCCGTACGACCACCTGTCGCCGTGAGGCAACGGGCCGGTGAGAGAAGGCGTCTCGGGTGGGGTTCGTGTTGATTTCGCGCGGAGGTACGGCGTAGTCGAGATTGTAATAGGTATCGAACCCGCCGATCGATGCGCCCAGGCTGGTCAGCAGCAGTGAACCCAGGCGTGTGCCGCGCTCCGAATCGTTGTCAAGAAGCAACTGATTGACAACCCAGCAACCTTCTCCCTGCTCGAACTTCAGAAGCGCCGGCGTGCGCTCCGCATACCAGTCGTTCTGGTAGCGACACCGCGCGTGCTGTTTCCCGTGCTCGGTCCGGTCGCCCGGCATGTTCTCCAGCATCGGTTTCCGGGGGGCGATCAGGATGTTGACCGTTCCATCGAGCTTCGAGGGTACCACACCCTGATCGATAATATCGTTTGACCAGGCGAGGTCCTTGTTGTTGATGCCCAGCAGCAACGGGTCGGGATTCGGCTCCCACGAAGGAGGGATGTTGATGTTGCCGCAACGAACCGGCTCGTTGGTTGTGGTTGCCCTTCGCCAGCTTATCGCACTCTTGATGCAGTGTTTCCGGTCGGGAGGCGAGGAGAGTTGTACGCTCTGGGGGAGCAGTTGACTGTAGCTGCCCACTGTTGAGCCGTTGATCCCGCCCACCATAACCTTTCCGCCGCCGTCAACGAAGCTGCGCAGTTTGGTACGGGCCGGCTCGGAGGAGAGCGATGAAGCGATATCGGCATTCCCGCCGTCGACGACAAGAACCGTATAATCGTTCAAATCCGGCAGAGCGCCGGCGTCCAGCGGCTGGTAGTACAACCCCAGGCCGTTATAATACGATTTCATATCACCGTCGCCGGCAACCAGGCCGGTTTTGGACTTCTCCGCGGGGGTATACCCGCCCAGGTAGTCGAGCATATTGCACAACAGTTGCCCGGCCACGGGCTCTTCGTCGAAGTTCTCCACGAGCGAGAACTGGGACAGCAGACACGTCCCCTTGCCGTCGGGGATTTCCAGCAGCGGCGCGTACCGGCCGTCGTTGTCCGCCGCAAGCAGTACCCGCACATTGCCGCCCCTCGTAGGACGCTTGTAGGGATCGGCCGCAACGGCGCGATTTCCGCGCCAGTGCGACAAGTCGTTCTGGTTCAGCCCCTGGAGCACGGCATGGCGGGCGCTGTGCAGAAGGTACTGGACATCGGCGGGGCCGCCGCTCTCCAGCTCCGGTACGGTGAGCGGAAGCGAGGGCGAAGACGACTGGCGGAGGACGAGCGCACGACCTCCCAGAAGGAAGAAATCCTGACAGAGCCCGGTGTAGCCCGAGGCGCCCTCACCAATAATCAGCACTTCGGTACCGGGGCTGTAGACCCCTGCCAGGTTCTCGACACTGGTATAGGTAACGCCCAGCTTCTCCAGAATCGCCGCGGTCTTGCCCGAGGGGTCATAGAGAGCGACTTTTTTTCCCGAAAGCCCCTTCACATGGTCCGCCGCGCTGAATTGCGGAAAGATGTTGCCTTCCTTTGACACGGCATGGACCGGCTGACCGTCCTTGAGGAAAACGCGCCTGATCAGCACCGGCGTTTGGACATCGACATTGGGTGCGGTCCACGACACGGTTACGTTCTCGCAGGTATTGCCGGGTGTCAGGTTGTTCAACGGTGAACCGGTGATGTCGTTTGAAGCGAGCACGGTGTTGTCGCTCCGGCGCACAATCTCGCACCGTACGGAATTGGCCGGCCGAAGTACTTCGTAGGCAAGGTCAAACGTGCTTTGAATCTGCTCACCTTCATAGAAATTGATGTCCGGAGCATCCACTCCGGTGGTATCGATCAGCCAGTCGGAACAGCGCACCGGCTGATACAATTCGGCATACAGATGGAAGTTCGGCTGGGGATCGTAGATTGGCAGTGAAGGATCGCACCAGTTGATGGTGTGGCATCCCGAAAAGACATTTGCCGGTTTTGCCCCCGGCGCCGTCAGGTCCGGCCAGGTCAGCGTGTGCGCCTCGGCATTGTTGAAAAACGGCTGCGCCCGGAGCGCGAAAGCGTAGATGGACCACGAGCAATACCCGGCGTAGTCGGCCTTCTGCACGCCGAGCGTCTTGCTCCGATACTCCAGGCCGTATTGCCATTCATAGGCGGCATGATCCTGACAGGCATATTCGTACCCGATCGGCCCGCGAAACTGTTCGCCGAAGAAGCAGGATTGATTCCACTCGCCACCGAACTCTTCCATCATGTGCGGCTTGTCCGGATCCCCAAACTTGGGAACCCATGAGCCGGAGAGACATCTCCCGAATCCCCATGATCCGTCATCTCCATTCGGATCGGTTTTCCATTGATAGTGATTTGAACAGACTTCGTCCCAGCAGCGAAAATGCTGGTTTGTGTAGGCGATTCTGGTAGGGTCCAATTGTTGGGCCAACGCCACGGATGCTTCATCGTTACCGCCGACAATGTTGTATTCGTTGCCGCAGCTCCACATGATAACACTGGGGTGGTTCCGGTCACGTTCTACCCAGTAGCGAATATGACTGCGAGGTGAGCCCCCGTTCTCCTGACAGGAACCGTAGAATCCACTTTCCGCGACGATCATCATTCCCATGGAATCCGCGACCTCGAGCAAGACCGGATCGTAGGGTAGCGTATGGGGCCGGAAGTAGTTGACGCCCCAGTCCTGGAAAGCGGTGAAAAGGGCCTCGGCGTACTCCCGTGTCTGCTGGTATTCGCCGAAATAGTGATGACTGTCACCTCGCAGCTTGGTTTTGACGCCGTTGAGCCGCAACTGGTTCCCGTCACGATAGAACTCTTTGAATCCGAACCGCGTCTTCTTCCAGTCGATGACCGTCGATTTGTCCTCACCATAGAGCACGGTGTGGATGGTATAGCGGTACGGATCGTAGGGAAACCACATTCGGGGATTGGGCCATGACTGCGAGCAGGAGAAGACCGTCGAATCCCCCGCGTTCAGCGCCTTCATCCCGTCAACGTCAAAGGTCAAAACCACCGCGCCGCTATGATCGGTCACGAAGTTGCGAACGTAGAAAGAGCGGGACTCGCCGCTGAGGTTCTTCACCGGGATATCGCAGGAAATCTCCTTGTTGCGAAATGAGGTCTTCACAAAGAAATCGTTTTCCACAAACACCATGGGATATGCTTTCAGAAACACATCCTGCCACATCCCCCGGTGAAAGCGCGCGTATGCACACCCGCCGTAGGGCATGATAGCGGTGTCGCCGATTTCGACCTTGAGAGAGTCGGAGGAAAACGTGAGGTGCGGGCTGATAACAAACTCAAACGGCATAAAACCGTCGGTCCACGTGCCCACCTCGTGGTTGTTCACCTTGACGGTTGTTTCGAAGAAGCTTGCGCCGACCGCAAACCGCACTACTTTTCCCTGCATCGACGACGGCACCTCGAGTGACCGCGCGTACGTGGCCGGTTTGTCGACGGTGAGAGGGTAGTCAAACCATTTGTAGTTGTGGAACACACCCCACGACCCCGGCACCTGGACTGTGGTCCATCCCACACCGTCCTGGTGAATGTCCCACATCCCGTTGAGAACCACCTCCTCGCGCGTCGGACTCTGGGGAAGCGCTTCGGGCAGACCGGGAACCTGGGCGGCGTCGATCGCCGCGGCAGCTACAACGATCTGCAGTGTAACACACAACCACCTGTGGAAGCATCCCTGACTCATTGCATACCTCCCCGAAAAGAAATTGAAAAGAAATCATTCACCACGCTGTGAATCCACGTTCGGCACCAACAGTTAACCAAAAGGGATACAATCAATATAAAGGAAGCCACGTCGATATTTTTGATAATTAATTGACAATATTGATACAATGTTATTTAAGAAGAGAGTGCCCTTCTCGAAACGAGGCGTACCTCACCACCAGGTTATGCAGGCCCACCGCCCCCCCCTGAGAGATTATCCACCAGTGCGTGTCAGAAACCGGGGATGACGGTTGTGGCCAGGCCCTCCCGCCATTGGATTCGGCAAACTATGAAACCGTTCGCCGTGCATCCGCGCGATTCGCGCGAGAGGTCTATCCGTATGCTTGACCGTGAAGCTTCGAAGAGGCCTCGGTTCAGCAGCCTTCCCGAAATATCGTAGACACCGACCGCCGGCCGCTCCGATATTCCGTTCAAGCCGCGCACCATGAGGTAAGGGCCGGCTCCGCTTGCGTGAGCGGTCACCCGCGGTCGGGGGAGTACGGGTTCCCCTCGTGCACCGCGGCACGCGCCGGCGGACATGGCATGCTCGCTTTCCGCAAACACACTCAACGGCTCGGCAAAATTCTTCATCGTCGACCGGTACGGTTCACGCGGCCCCGTGGCAGCCCGGGCCTCCCGCTTCTGCTCGTCGGTGGGATTGTCGGTATTGCCGTGTATCTGTTCGTCTTCCACGTTAAACGTCCGCGGCCCGATCGGTCCGTACCAGACATTGCCGGTCACCAGGCAGTTGTCGGCCTCCTGGTCGAGGAAAACAACCTCAATATCGTTGTCGTGTATGTAGTTGCCGGTTACGACATAGCCTTTGGGAGAATTGCTGCAGTATATGGCGCCCCCGTCCCACAACGCGCTTCGGGCGTTTCCGTAGTTGCGGCAGTTATGCACATGGTTGTGTGATATGACGGCACGGTTGTCACCCAGGTACTGCTGCACGGCCATACCCCCGTACCAGGTATGATGAATCCGGTTGTGGGAAACCGAGACGTTGTAGACGAAACCGTTGCGAAGGCCCATACACCCGTGAAACACTTCACCGCAGTGATGAACCAGGTTGTCGGTAATCTCGATATCCCTCGGTATAATCTCTTCATCTTCCCACGCGCACACCAGGCTCAGCTCATCGCCCTTGCCGCACGCCCAGTCGTGCGGCAGCCAGCCGTCGGGATCGAGATTCTGCCGGTAGCCGGTCCGTATGCCGCTCGCCGCACAGTCGTAAATCATCGAGCCGACTATGGAACTGTTTGCCACTCCCCTTCCAAAGCAGATCCCGTTTGAACCGCTATGTGCTATGACACAACCGCGAAAAAGGAAGTCTTCGGCAAACTCAACTTCAACCGCGGCCGGGATCTGTCTTACCTTCATGTCAATCCAGCCGTCGTCCCGAAGGAAATCGCCGGAGAAGCGCTCGCGGTACCGTGAGGGGGCTGAAGACCAGGTCGTGTACATGAAATGGATACCCTCGAAGCTGAGGTTCTCGATCGGCGCCCCCTTTTCGCCGCGGACCACCATCAACTGCTCCAGCATCGGCGCCATACAGACAGCCGTAGTGGGATTCTCCTTTTCCCGCGCGTAGTAAAACAACTCGCCGGAGGCCTTGTTCAAAAACCATTCGCCCGGCCTGTCGATAAACTCGTAGGCATGATCGAGATACCCGTAATTCCAGAACAGCCCCGGGTGTGCAAGATGCAATCGGCCCCCTTGCTCGAGCCGCTCAACGACGACACGGTTGGACCACCAGTGATGCAGGCTGACTGCTTCGGCGGTTGACATATCAACCCCGGACCCGGGAGGAGTTCTATCAAGAAGCACAACCGAATCTTCGTTCTCGGGCATAAAGAGGAAATCCTCCTCGGGCACATTGGGCCACCGCGCGCGCATTGCGCGTTTCCCGTTCACGAAGAAGTCTCTGAACCACCAGGAGCCGTCGGCCACTTCCGGGATCGTGGTCTTCCAGATGTTCCCGGAGTGCCGGCTCCAGCCGGTGATGCGTCTTCCTCCGGAGACAATGGGAATGTCATCTCCGAACGCCCGGTAGACGACCGCGGTCTCCGACGAACCGCCGTCCACACTACCCAGCATCAGTGGTGTATCGAGATAATGGACCCCTTCCATAAGGTATACGCTGATTGTATCCGGGGTACGTGCGGCGCGTTTCTCCCTGACGGCGTCACGAGCCCGGGTCAACGTTCTCAACGGCTGTTGGCGGGTGCCGGGATGCGAGTCGTTCCCGGAAGGTGAAACGTATATGGCAACGACTTCGCCTGCATGCAGCAGGGCAAGCGTTCCGAGGAACAAAATGGCGGAAACCGGTTTCATACCCCTCCCCCGCGCAGCCGTAGTCTCTTCAGCCGGGCTTCAGGAGTTTCGGACTCGACAGACCAATGCTCAGAATGCGAACCGCGCCCGCGCCATCCATTTCCAATGCTCGGGACGGTACAGGACATCATCGGCCGTGTCATCAAGCCGGTTCCAGCGATTCACCTTGGTATGGTCGTTGGCCACCTGGAAGGCAAGTGAGATGCGCTCGGCCACCGTTTTTGTCAGGGTAACCGACCACTTGATATTGTCTTCGGTGAGGTGAAGCGAATCGGCCAGCTCTTCGTCGGCAGGTGCATTATCGAAGATGGGAACATTTGATTGAACAACCGCTCTGTTGGAATTCCGGTAGGGACTGCCGTACCACTCGGCTTCCACGGCAACCGTGTCTACAAAGTTGAACGCGGGGATATTGAACCCGGCCATGACCGGGATACGGTCCATGATGTCGTTGTAAATGATTCCCCGGTTCTCCACGCCCAGCACGGCGGCTTCACTGTAAAAGATCAGGTCGCCGGGGCCGAAAATGTCGATTCCAATAAGCGGTTTCGGGTCGAACGCCAGCCGCCCCATCAGTTTCACGGCGTTGAAGGAGTAGTAGTTCGTATCGCCGTTGTCCACATACCTGTTGTTGCGGCTCTCCGGGTACGTCAGCTCTCGGTTAATCGACAGCACCTTCTCCAGCATCACACCACCGCCCGCGTAGACCATATTTGCCAGGGAGACACCGGTGAGATAGGAAAGGGAGTAATCAAAGACTGGTGCCAGGTCTTTCTCGCTTGATACCACCACCTCATGTGTCCACATTTTGTACAGCGTGCTTTTCAGGCGCATGCCCAGTACCCGGTGGAAGGCTTTGTCGAACTCCGTGTTGAGCACGGGCGGCCTGGCCCGGCAGCGAAACAGGTATTCTCCCAGATTCCTGCTCCAGAGGTTGTATTTGTAGGGAAAATACCCCATCCCCAATTCAAGCGACAGCATTTCGTTGTCAATAAGGTGAAAAACCCCTTCAGCATGGTGGAAATACGCATCGGACTTGATACGCTGCGATTGGGGGAAGATCGTGCCGGACATATCCCCGATCTGGAACGGAAGGGAAATTTCCATTTCCAGGTTGAGTATGATCTGGAGACGGTCGGCGTACCATGATTCCATACCGATCCCGCCCAGCATGGTCTGAAGCCAGTAGTGGTCGATGGCGATGGCGCCGTACTCGGTAGCCCCGTCGACAATCTGGCCGAACGAGTACTGGACCGTTCCGGACAGGTCCACCCGCGACTCTTCATCTGCTTCCGTGTACGCCGAAGTGAGCAGAATCGCGCCGACACAACCGCAGAGCATTCCTCGCAGCATCATGGTTCCTTTCGTTTTCAATTGATGGGTCAACACCAACCGCCCCAGCCTACCTGACCATCACTCGTTGCCGTGAGATGCGGCTGTCCCCGGCACGGACACGGATCAGACTCACGCCCGATCCGCCACGCCCGTCGAACGGCACGGTGTGAATCCCGCTCCTTCCGGGCAGAAAACACCGGGTGGTAATCACCCGGCCATGAAGGTCCAGCAATTCGATACGGAGCGGTTCGGCGTCGGCTGTCCGCAGGGTGAGTG
>CAZNDN010000018.1:9590-44747 GCA_964571815.1 uncultured Fibrobacterota bacterium
AGGTCCAGCAATTCGATACGGAGCGGTTCGGCGTCGGCTGTCCGCAGGGTGAGTGCGCTCTCGGAAAAGCTCAGGATCGCCGGAGACGAAGAGTGTACGATACCGGCACGCGGCCGAACCGGCTGTGAACCGTCATTGGTTACGTCAATACGAATGCCGGCATTATCGATACCGATTGTCTCCGGAAACGAAATAACCAGAACCGCATCGAGTCCGCTTCCCTCCCGGGCGACGGAGTAGTTGTCGAGCGCGGCGCCGCCCTTGACGACGGTCACGCCGGGAGTGTCCCCGGCATTGTTTCTGAGGATGATCTCTTTGAACGACATTTCGTTGTCGAAGCGAATCCACATGTTCTGCACCACCACACCGTCCTCCGGCTCTTGATAATCAAGCGTTCCCCATGAGTCGGCGGTTATCAGTGGCGCATTGGTCAACTCCCCGTCGACTGAGTACTTACCGCTGGGAAGGTTGGGCCGTATCCAGAGTCTGTCGCGCACCTGGTCGATCATATAGCCCTCGACCAGAAACAACGTGCGCCACACAAGCGGAGCGGTCATGTAACTGTAGTAGCCGAGCGTCTTGTCGATATCCTGCCAGAAGATGTATTCGGTCTTTTCCTGGTAGTACTCTTTCCAGGAGGCATGGTGATTCGTCAACCCCTCGTCCGTCTTCCCGATCGATATGCCGAGATCGGCGAAATGGGCGTTGGTATACACGTGCCACTCATAGGTACTCGTACCGTCTTCGTAGTACTCGTACATCCTGTCAAATATCGTCTGGGTCTTGTCGTCGTCGATAATGGCCGGCAAGCCAAGGCTCCTGGCAAAGGGATAACCGCCCAGGTGCGACTCGGCATATTCCCCCGTGCCCAGCGACGGCGAGTAGTAACGCTCGACATACTGGGGTTTCGCGTTTGCGAACTGCTCCCGCCACATCTCCGCTTCGTCGGGCTCGTCCATGATCAATGCCATCTCTTTCATGGCCGAAAAGGCGGCCAGCGCCAGGGAACTGTTGTAGATATCGGTCGTGGTAGAGCGGTCGTAGGTACTCTTGGTGTTTTTCGGGAGATACGAATCGGCGCCGCCCCACGAGCACTGCACGAGCAGCCGTCCGCCCGTCTTTTTTATATACGGCCAGAGTTCGGTGAACTTTTCCAGGTTGCCCGAGCCCAGGAGAATCTCGTAGTTGTTGAGAATAAACATGCAGTTCAAATCGGCCCACAAGCCGATGTTTCCGCCAAACGGATAATTGGCGTGATCGTGGTCGTCCCAGTCGCACAGATGTACCCCTGAACCGCCGTTGAAATCGTGGTGAATCTGACCTTCCTTGCTTCCCCGCATCTGCGTACGCGCCCAGTACTCCATCTGACGCCAGTTGTGGTCGGGCCATAAAAACGAGACCGGAATCTGGGCATGTCCCTGCTGATCGAGCGTTCCGATAATCGGCCATCTACCTTCGATAAAGGCAACGCGACCGTCTTCGGCCATCTGTGCATTGTGGATAAGTGGATAGAGGTTGTTCAACAGCCGATCTTTGAACCACTCGGGAAGGTTGACGGCCATGGTTCGCTGCACGATCTTCACGGCGCCGTCGCGGATCGTCTCGAAGTTCTCAAGTCCGTACTGCGCGATCGGGAGCGATGTGGAGTAGTAATTGTAGTAGTAGAAATCCTCTTCACCGAAGTCTCGAAACCAGGAAACGACGAATTGTATCGTCGCCGTCGCACCGGCTTCAAGCGCCACCTTGTTGCCGAGTACGGTCCCATTGCTGTTCCCCAGAACACCGTCGTCGAGAAACCCCGCGGCGTCGGTGCCTGCCGAGATCGTTGATTCACCGGCGGCGCCGGTCAGCACGGTGGCATTGGTCGCTCCCGACCACACGATACCGTTGTCGCGGCGTTGCGGATTCTTCCCCGCAATAGCGTTGTCAAACTCCAGAGCGATTGCCGCCTCAGCCGGTGTGTCGTTGTTGTTTGTCACCGTAAACTCGAAAAACGCCAGAGGGAGCGAGGCCGGCTTCTCGTCGCCGGAGTTGTACGGGCCGAAGGCCAGCAGTTTGACGTCAACGTTCTGGGTCGCACCGAACTCAGCCCGGTAAATCGGAATCTTCGCATCTTCCTGCCGGGTGGAGAGCTTCGATTTCGTTTTCACCGCTCCGTCGACCTTCGTGTACAGGTGAAATGCGCTGTTGCTTGAGGTTTCATTGTAGCCGGGCGCACCTCCGACCTTGAAACCGCCGGTCCGTGCGTTGTAGACCAGATAGCCCGAACCCATGCCGCCGAGCGGGGTCCCGCCCGTGCCCGAATAGGCCGCGATGGAACGCGACAGAAGAGCTGTAGCCAGTGCAATGGAAACAAGCAGCCTCTTGTTCATGGTATTCTCCTAGCGACGTCTGATGCGGATGTAAAGTGCCGATGCCGTCGAACGCCCGTCCGGCCCGCCGGCAGCGGTCCGCGTAATCGGCATGATACGCCCCCGGGGATCGCACAGCGCGGCAGCGTCCTCCGCCTCCGGGCGGGGGACGCCGCCGGCCGCGGAAAGGTGAACCACGGGCGCGTGTGCCGATGGTCCGAACGCACACGGGCCGTCGCGGGTTCCTGCCCGTGCGATAACTCCGACGCTCTCGGTTACGGTCACGACAACCGTGTCATAAATTGAAATAAGATGCCCCGGCGGTATGCAGTCACCGTAGTTGGCCTCGCAGTACATCTCGTATTCCCCGGCTTCCGGGAACGAAATGAGTGATTGAAGGTAGCCCCCGGTCGGCGACATCGAAACACTCGCCTGGGCCGGGCCCGATGCCTGCGACCAGCTTGCATCAAGCATAATCGTCGTATACAACCGCTCATCGTCGTTGGGCAGAGTTGCGGTAAGCGTGATGGGCGTATCGACAATCGAGACGGTCGTATCGTTGCCGGCAAACAGTTCAAGATTGGTGAAAGCGACCGAGTCGGGCGTGATTTCCTCGGAAGGATTGCCTTGAGCGGTAATCGATGTCGCGCTCAGTTTGTAGATCGTCACCTTCGGCAGCTCGCCAATGGAAAGCGTGCAGGAGAGGAACTCCTCGCCTACCGTCACCTCGTTGACAGGCGGTGCGGTGACCGAGGGGTTGGTGCTGACGAGATAGTTTCCCGCCTCCCCGGCCGACTCCTCATCGACCTCCCCGGAGAAGCCGGCCACCAGCTTCGTCGGCGACAGGAGCCGCACCGAGTTGATCTCGAAGCCGAAACCCTGAAAACAGACGATGAGGGCGATCAGCGCCGCCGCCCGGTACCTGCCCGACACCTCTCCACGACACTGCTGTTTCACGCCTCTGCGCATCGACCGGCCTCGTTTTTCGCAAACGTTCGTGCTCATGCTACGACCTTTCTCAGCAAAGCGGTTCACTACGGTCCACAGCGTCCGCATCTAAGTAATTGAGAATTCAAAACCCAACGCATCCGATACACCCTGCTTGTAATTCATAATAAGATACACCTAAAACCTCTCAGAGTGGCTCCTAATCTATTAACAGGATTGATATAATGTGATAGCAATTGATTTCCTCTGCCCCCGGTTGTCGGCTGCTGCGCTCCGCGGTCCGGGAGACGTTGAGGCGCGGGCGGTCGCGGCTTCCGTTGCGTAGTTGTTGATTCCCGGCTGAGGTGCCAGGCCGGGGCGGAAGCGTTGACGGTACCTGGTGTCCACGTTACGCAGGCGGCCTTGATGATCTTGATATAGTTTTATAGCATGACGTCAAACCGTAAGACTCCATCACGTCGGCGTGCCGTCGATTTCATTCTTGACGGAATTGAACGGGGAAGGTTTGTCCGATCCCAGGTCCTTCCTTCGGTTTCCCGCCTCGCCGAGCTTGCCGGCGTTTCCCCGGTCACCATGCACAAGGCGATCGCGGAACTGAAAGACAGGGGCGTACTTGGGGGGCATTTCGGTCAGCGAACGCTCGTGCTCCGCGGCACACGCCGAACGCCCCGGCGCAAGAGCAGCGCCCGGGACACCGGAGAGGCACCGCTTACCACACAGACTGCCAGTCAGAAGGTGGCCTCATTGATAGAGAGGGATATTCTCAACGGCCTGTATCCCTCCGGCAGTTCGCTGGGTTCCTATAAGGAACTTGCCGGCCGTTATCAGTGCTGCTACCGGACGCTCAAATCGGCGATTCGGCTCCTTATCGACGACAAGATCGTCACGGAAACCAGCCGCCATCTTCTTGTCTCATCCTCCTCACTCAGCGCTCCTCGCTCGCGCATTGTCATGCTCGGGTGCATGGATGAGGAGGGCAATCTGATACGGGGAGTGGGCGGCGAGGATTTCATGCGGTTCGTCGAGTTCGAATGTTCCAAGGCGGGACTCCGATTGAGTACGCGCATGTATTACTTGAGAGACGGGACACTTCAGTTCAGAAAACTTCCTTCACGCAAACCGGCTCGGCTGGACGACGACGAGTCGGTGCTGGGCTACATCTACATCTCGGTGTGGGAGGAAGACCCGTGGAAATCCGTAGTGAAGCTCCTGGCCCGCAAACGCAAGCCGGCTGCCGTCTTCACCCACCGCAAGAACATGGTGCTTCCGGGCGCGCTGGAACACAGTTCGCTGCTGAAAAAATTCCTGGTGGGCGGGACTACCGCTCCCGGCGCATGCGTGGGCCGTCTCCTGCTGGGCCTGGGCCACCGCTCAATCGCCTATTTTTCGCCGTTCCACAAGATAAACTGGTCGCGGGAGCGTCTGTCCGGCCTTCGTGACGTCACTCGGGCGGGGGGCACCGAGGCAACGGTGGTCCCGTTCACCATCAATCAGTATACCAGAACCGCGGAGTATCTTCCCTCGGCCCTTCGGCACTGGGACCTGGCGCCACTGCTTGACAGCTACGAGAGGTGGCTTCAGGGCGCACCGGTGACGTTGCGAAGCCGGGTCGAGCCTGAGATCGAGTCATCGCTGAAATGGGCCTACCTGGCCGGCGAAGTATACCGCCACATGGAACCATTATTCCGCAAAGCGCTTGCCGTGAAGAGGATAACCGCGTGGGTGGCCGCCAACGACAACGTTGCCGCAATGATGCTTGACTTTCTTGCCCGGAAGAAGGTCCCTGTCCCCGACCGGCTCTCGGTAGTCAGCTTCGACAACTCCACGGTCGCGCTGCGTAACTATCTCACCTCGTATGATTTCAACATGCAGCAGTTCGCTTCCGCTATCGTGAGCTTCATTCTCAAAAAGGGCTACTTCGCACGCTCCCGCAAGGAGACGGAACTGGAGATTGAGGGCACGCTGGTGGAGCGTATGACCACGGGCGCCGTGCGACACACCGCACCCTGACACGTCCCTACGCCCCGCAACAACCTCGCCCCTCAGCGTGCAATCACAATTTGTTGCGAAATGCCGCCTTCGGTCGTGGCGAGCCGCACCGTATAGATGCCCGCCTTGACCCCCGTGGTCGCGACGCCCCGAAGCATGTCTTCGGTGGTGACGTTTCGATACATCACCCTCCTGCCGAGAAGATCAAGGATTTCTACGACAGTTGGCCCGGTGTATCGCGAGCCGCCGGCAAGAACTATACGATCTCCCGTTACAGTCACGGCCGGTTTTTCCGGTGTCGCAACCGCGGAAGGGGCAACGGCGGTTCCGTCATTATCCGGCGGGCCGCCGGGAACCGGTTGATCGATTTCGACGCCGGTCGGATTGGCCGGATCCACGTCGACGACCGGCCACACCAATTCTCCGGCCCGTTGTTTTTCGAAGTCGTAGTCCGAACCGAATTCCATGGCATTGAGATCGAGCCACATCACCACACTGTTCCACTGGTCTTCGGTGAGCCGATCCTTGTGGGATTTGACCAGGGCCTTGCCGATACCGGTATGCGACGCTCCGCAGAAGCCGGGAGCGGTCATGCTGCCCTGACCCGCCTGGGCGCCGAGTCCCGTCGGGTAATGAAATGTTTTCCAGAGATAGTCCTGGTACGTGGAGCTTTTGATTCCGCGCGCGCCCTTCTCATTGTGACAAGGAATACACGTGTTCTCGAACACCGGTTTCACGTATCGATGGTAGTTCATGGGTTCAGGACCGTCGCCGACCTCCGGCTGCAACTGTGACGGAGGGCGCTTCATGGCCAGCGGCGTTGCATCCATGGGAGGCGGCGATTTCCACTTGTTTTCGTGGCACCCCGTGCAGGAAAGGTGCTCTCCGGGATGCACGTAGGTGGCGGACCGCATGGAATGGACAGCCATGTGATTTTCGTCGAGGGCCTGAAAATAAATACACTTGTTGACCGGGGCCTCGCAATAAACACTGCCGTCCTTTTCAACCGGAACGACTCCCAGCGACATTCTGCAGTTCTGGTTGGGAGAAAAACTGACGTTTCTGTCCCGTGCCCCGTATTTGTCCGGATCGTCGGGATCGGTATGGTTCATGCGGGGAAATAATTGCACGATACGAAGCCATTTTACTTTCTTCTGCTCAACCACTTCCGGCGGGAAATGAAAGGGGTGCGTGATGTAGATATTCTGGACGCTCAGCGTTGCCCGGGGATGATTCGGGTCGGCGCCCTCTCCCTGGTGGGTTTTGCCGGCAAGCACGGGTGGCTTTTCACGCGCTCGAAGCGGCGTCGGCAGGTTGGGGCGCATATTGTCGGCGTACAGTGGTTCCTGGTTGCCGAAACGATCCAGCAGAAGCAGGGTGGTGCCCCACGAGGTCAGGTAGAAATCCTCACTGAGCGGCCAGGCGGCGGAATAATCGGGTCGGACCTCAGGGGCATAGTTCTCAGGGCAAGTACCCTCTCCCTCGGGATAGAGATAGGGAGTTATGCGCTTTGCCTGTGACATGAGCCCGTCGTCTTCAACGGTCGGGTCGATAATCATCAAGGGACCAATCGCGTTCCCGTGATGTCTTCCGGCGACACAGACGAGTTTCTGAGAATTGGGAATCGGCCGGAACATGAATTCGATGTACGGCCTGACATGACGACCGTCATCATACCCGCGATAGTCCGGTTCGGTGTAGTCGAAATACGTGTACGCATCCTCGAGGCGCCTGTCAATCCGGGGATGAGGATAGTTGCCGTGGGGCGCCCGCGGATCGCGACCGTCGGGATAACAGGTCCACAGGTGATGGCCTTCATCGGCCCCCTTGTCCACATAGTCCCACCTCGTGTAGATTATCATTCCGTTGTTGTCGACACAGGGGTACCACTCATGGGTCTCGTGAAAACTCAGTTGGATAATGTCGCTGCCGTCGGCGTTCATGCTGCACAGGGTGTTGCTCTTGTTTGCGACGCACCGGTCATTGCCCGGCCTTCGGGTTGAAACGAATACGATTCTCCCATTGGGCAACTCCCACGGATGGGCGTCGTTGTATAACCCGAAAGTCAACTGGGTCAGATTCGACCCGTCGATATTCACTTTGTAAATGTGATACACGTATTCTTCACCGCTCCCGATTCCCCATGAATGGTCGTCGGGAGCTCCTTCGAACATGCCGCGAGGATCTTTTCCCGGCGACTTCTCTTCGGCCCAGGCGAAATAGATTGTTTGACCGTCGAAGGAAAGACAGGGATGGTTGAATGCACCTCCAAGATCCATTATGTTTTTCCCTTGTCGCGGGCCGTTTTGAAATACCGACTGCTCCAGAATGTTTCTTGATGTTGGATGTGAGCTGAAAGGGTTTTCAACGACCTTTATCCAGTTGCCGTAATGGGCTTTGTATGCCCATGCGATAAAGGAGAGATGCCCGATGTCGCCCCCTTCAGTCATTTCCCCGCCCACCAGGATTTCGTCGAAATCCAGCAGCGGATTGGAAAAAGCGATCTTGCGCCGAACGGCACAGACTTCATTGTACAAGTCCCTCCGACGGGTGGTGTTGGCCGGCTCCACTCCCGAGGCCTCGGATGCAAGAGCCCGCAGTTGCTCCCCGAGGTCACTGATATCCACCTTGGCATTCAAGTAGTCGTAGAGCGCTTGGGTGCGGCGCAGCACTACATCGAGCGGATCGCGGTCCGTCTCCAGGATAAGCGACTGCTCATCGTAGATCTCATCCTTTGTGTCGCGGAAATACTGCTGAAGCGGCCTGGTGAGAATCCCGTTCCAACCCGCTTCGTTCATCTTCTGACACCCCACCGGCTCATCGGCGATCTTGATCAGCAGTTGATTCCATTGCCGATCGAGTTCATCGGTGATATAGTCCGCCCGCGCGACGAACGATCCGAACGTGACCAGGCAGAACAGCAACGCGGGGACCCTCAGGCGCAAAGGTGATGAATTCTTCTGATAGATCATGGCTTCCCCTCCCCGAGAAAGATGACACGAATAAAAACAGCAGATGACTTGCCCTACCAGTTCAGTTAGTATAATTTAATCAGATAGTATCGTGAAAGTGCGGATATTCTTTTGCATTAACTAATATAATCTTACAGTAGCATCCAAATGTGCCGAGGATGCCATTGCTTTTCCCACTCCATGTGAATGATATCCTCAGGGTTGCCTTGCAGAGCCCGGCTTCGCGCCGCCTTGCGAAGCCTGTCGAGTTTTCCACCCCGTTGTCCGGATGAGAGATACACTGTTCTTCCTTTTGCCTGGATTTCCATGGTCTTGCCTGTCCTGAGAAGTTCGTCGACCACGCGGTAGATATTTCGTCTCAGCTCGGTGAGTGTCATACGGCCACCCCCCGGATAGGTATCCCGGCAGTTGATACTAATAATATGCAACAGCAAACGTACGTTGTCAACGTATGGACGTACGCCTTGCCCATTCTTCCGAACCACGCGAGATATTCCCGGGGAGCCTCCGAAGAAGAGGAAGTGAGGGTTGCACGACAAGCGCCCGGGATGCTCTTCGCCGGGACCGAAGGCAACTGGAATCGAGGGGCCGCGAGCGCTTGGAACCGTCTCCGACCAGGCTTGGCAGAGACAGTCCGGTACTCAGAGGTGCACGCCTGAAAGGGTGATTCACGTCAATCGTGTCCGGCAAGAACCTGTCCCGCGGGTGAGCCGGCAACCTCTCAAGCACTCAACGCCAATGGAATCTCCCCACGATTGGAACAGATACGGGGCGACAGGAATCGTGACGCGGGGGAAGACTTTTCATTATATTGAAGTCTTCAGCAACTGAAAGGGGACCGGCAGCAGGTATAGCATGCGCCGCAGTGGAAAGCGCCCCCGTGGAGAAAGGAGTTCGGAGTCTTGTGAGAACCCGAAAACTGTCCGGAAAAAGCCCGAGCGAGCAGAAGGAAATACTCACGGAGCTATTTGAAAAGGGGCTGAACATGAGCGGGGCGGCGAAGGTAGTGGGCCTCACTCGACAGGCCATCGAGCAGAAAGTGAACAAGTACGGTATCCCTTACAACAAGAAGGCCGCCCGGGAAGCCTTCTACGAGAAAAAGCGTCAGGAGCAAAGGGAACAGAACCGGGAGTTGTTCGAGAAGATAGTGGGTCTGCTCGATCAGGGCTACGATATCACGAAGGTCGGTAGAATCCTTTTCGGGAATACGCGTGTTCATCGAAGCAGAAAACGAATGCACTACTATGAAAAGGTTGCCAGGATACTGAGACTCTTCGACTACAAGCCGGAGATATTCGTCTCCGTTGATGGAGCCGGTCTGAGAGCGGAGAGACTGAAGCAGGGGCTTCTTCAGGCCGACCTGGGCTTTCAACCCCAGATATCCAACTTCGAACGCGGCGGTCGGGGGAGAAGGCGCACCATAGAGCGCATAGCCCGCAGGCTCAATGTCCCCGTCGATGAGCTGCTCATAGAAGATTGAGTAGGCGGGGAGGGAGGGACGGTGGTTTGTTAGTTGCTTAATGCCCGCGCCAGCACTTCACCTTCTGCCAGCATGTTTGAAACGGAACATGAAGCGGTTCCCAGGAATCGCGCTATGTGTTTCACGGGGATTTCGTACTCACGATATGCCAGGTAGGCAATGATCTTCCTGGCTCGAGACCTGTTGTTGTTCCTTCCTTTCCTCTTCAGTTCATTGGTGTCGACTTCCAGTTTGCCGCAGATTGTCCGCGCAAGGCTTTCCAGGTCAATGTTCTGCTGAGCAGCTCGTGCCAATCGAAGTTTGCGACTCTTCCCATCATTGATTGCTTTCAAAATAAAATCTCTGTTGCCGATAACCCAGCAGCCGGTTTGATGCATATCCTCGATCTCCGAGTTCGCCCGTCGCACGCGTTCAATTGTATCAGTTGTTTCATCGAGGCCGTCAGCGATGAACTGTTCGTATCCTTTTCGTGAAGTGCTCAGGCTGTTGCCGAACCGATTCAGTACATCCTTCGTGTTCTGTGCCTCCCAGGTTCGAGTCCCCATCAACACCGAATGCCCGCTCCATTGGTAGTGCGCCAGGGCTCGAAGTGTGGTGCATATCTTGCCACGAATTGGATTCAGATGAACATAGCGTATCATTTCCTGAACGTAGTTCTGATCATCGGTCACTAGTGATTTATATCTGTCCTGAAACAAGTATCCGCGTTTCTCCTGCAGCTTGCGGAAGTATTGGGCATAGGGACCATTGATTGAGCGCATGAAAGCCCCAAGAGGGTAATCGCCGATTCTCAACACCAAGTGATAATGGTTCGGCATGAAGCACCACGCGTATAAGAGATACCCTGACGTATGGATACCCTTTTCGATAAGCCCGAACAGTTTTTTTCTATCGGTGTCGCCGCGGAATACAGGGCTTCCTTCAATACCTCTCACCATGACATGATGGACAGCGCCCGGAACCGTAATTCGTGCTTTGCGCGGCATGCTGAGAAGATACATTCGCGCCGACTCTTAAGCAATTAACAAACCACCGTCCCTAGATATAGATACTCTCTTGACAGTTTTTTGCTTTTGGTGTATATTTATATACCATGAACAAACACTCGCGCACACTCACCCCCAAACAGGAAAAGGTGCTCTCTTTTATCGAGCAGTACCGCCGGGAGCAGGGCATGTCGCCGAGCTATCAGGACATTCAGGCACATTTCGGGTTTGCTTCTCCGCATGCGGCAACCAAGCATGTGCGGGCGTTGATTGCCAAAGGGTATGTGGCGGTGCGGTGGGGCGGACGTCGTAATGCGGTGCGCAGTATGCGTTCGCGGCGGCCTGATGCGGGTGAAGTTCCGCTGGTGGGTCGAATCGCCGCCGGGGAGCCTGTTGAAGCGCTGGAGCTGGAGGAAGCGCGGTACGACCTGTCGAGTCTGGGGATCGACAATGCCGGCAGGGACTATTTCGCGCTCACGGTCAGGGGCGAGAGCATGATCGATGCGCACGTGCTCGACGGGGACATGGTGGTGGTGAAAAGGCAGCGGGAAGTGGCGCCCCACGATATCGCGGCCGTGTACTGGAACGGCGAGGCAACGCTGAAATATGTCAAACGGTCCGGCGACTCGATCCGCCTGATCCCGGCCAACGATACCATGGAGCCGATCAGTGTCAGGCCCGAGCATACCGAGTCGTTTCGGATCCTGGGCAAGGTGGTGCGGGTGATACGTCGCGTATGAGTCCGCCCGCCGCCGAGTTCCGGGAGGTGTTCGTGAGAGGGTTACCTTCGCCGGGTATACCCGGTAAGCCTGTCGGAGCATGCACATCGAGGCAGTATGTGGAAAAAAAGTGTCACGAGCAGCCCGAGATGCACCCTTCGACAAGCTCGGGATGAGCGGGGCCACGAAAGGGGTATCTTGAGTACAGTCGAAGGGTAGGGGGACTACCTTACGTACCCGAGCGGTTACAAAAACTCATTGTACGGATATACGTCGTCATGTCTTACGTCTCTCTTCATACGCACTCCGTGTTCTCGTTTCATGCGGGGGTGTGCACGATCCGGGATCTGGTGACGCGCGCCCGGTCGCTGGGCATGCACGCGCTTGCCCTGACCGATACCGACCGCATGAGCGGGCTGATCCTTTTCTATATCGAGTGTCTTCGGCAGGGGATCAAACCGATCCCGGGGGTGGAGCTGACCCGCCGCGGCGACCCTTCATCGAACATTGTGCTTCTTGCCCGCAACGCGCGGGGCTACGGTGATGTGTGCGAGATTATCACGCGGCGACACCTCGACTCCCCGCCGTACTCCCTGCCCGCGCTGTGTGCCGACCCGCGGCCCGACCTGCTGTTTCTTACCAACACTCCCTCGCTGCTTCGCCTGCTCGCGGCCGGGCCCAACCGGGAGCGTACGTACGCGGAGTTGATCAACACCTCGGCATACACGCGGGAGCGCAGCAGAGAAGTCGCCCGTCTGGCTTCTTCACTGGGGATACCGCCGGTAGTATCCAACGATGTCTACTTCCTCGACGAGAGCGATTGGCACACTCACCGTATTCTTCGTGCAATCGGTCTCAACTCCACGCTTTCGCGGCTTGCCCCGCGTGAGTATGCGTCCCCCCACGCCCGCCTTCGTCCCGCCCGCGACATGTACCGGCTGTTCCCCGATCACGCCGAAGCGGTTGCCCGCACCGAGGAGATCGCGCGCCGGTGTGAGGTTACGCTGGAGTTGGGCCGATGGATTCTTCCGCACATCGATGTCCCCCGCGGGTACACCCCGGAGGGGTACCTGCACAAGCAGGCATGGGAAGGCCTTGAGCGCAACTACCGCGGGAGCCCGTCGTACCGCCGAGCCGCGGAACTCCAGCGCATGGAGCTTGAGGTGATCGGGCGACTGGGGTATGCATCGTACTTCCTGATCGTCAAGGATATCCGCGACTGGGCCGCACGGCGGTTTGCCGCACCCTGCCGCACGTCGTCACTGTGTACGATTCTCCGGGGAAGTGCCGCCAACGCCATCACCTTCTACAATCTGGGCGTAAGCGAGCTTGACCCGATCCGGCACAACCTGTATTTCCATCGGTTTCTCAACGAAGACCGGGCGTCGCCGCCCGACGCCGATCTCGATTTCGGCTGGGATGAGCGTGATGAGGCGCTGGAGTACATGGCGGCAAAATGGGGCCGGGACCGTGTGGCGATCACGTGTACCACCAATCACTTCCGCCGTCGCGCGGCACTACGGGAGACCGCCAAAGTATACGGCTACAGTGACGAGCAGGTTTCGGAGCTGCTTGCCGGACGCGTTTCCTCCCGGGAGCGTATCGAGGACACGGAGATTGCGGCGATCGTGCGGGATGCGGAGAAGCTCAGGGGCAAACCCCGTTTCCCGGGACAGCATCCGGGCGGCCTCCTGATCACCAACGATCCCCTGCGACGTCATGTGGCCTGTCAATATACGGGCGGAGCGCAACAGCGTGTCATCACCCAGGTCGACATGCACAACGGGACCGAGGAGCTGGGGCTTATCAAATTCGACATCCTGGGCAACGGTTCGTTGTCGGTGGTGCGCGACACGCTCGGGCAGATCCACCGGCAGCACCTGCCCGATCCGGGTGTGGACGACAGGGAGAAATGCTGCCGTGACCCGCGGGTGCGGGAGATTATTCGCAACGGGCGCACGCGGGGCATCTTCTATATCGAGAGTCCCGCGCAGATGCGGCTGAACAAGAAGGCGCAGGCATGCGATTTCGACGAGATCACGGTTACCTCCAGTCTGATTCGCCCCGCCGGTACGGCCTGGTGCAGCCGGTATGTGGAGCGACACCGCAAGATGAAGCTGGGAGTAAAGGACTGGGAGTTTCTTCATCCCAGTCTCGAGCCCATTCTGGGGGAGACGCACGATGTGTGTGCGTTTCAGGAGGATGTCACCAAAATCTGCCGGCAGGTGGCCGGTCTCAGCTACAAGGAAGCCGATCGGATTCGCAAGCAGATGAATTGTTCGCGGGAGGGGGCAGTCCAGCACAAGGAGTGGGAGCGTACGGCACGGAACTTTATCGAGGGGTGCGGGAAGCACACGGGGTTGACCCGGAAACAGGCTGTCGAGCTGTGGGAGCGGGTCGCTTCGTTTTCGGGGTTCAGTTTCTGCAAGTCCCACAGTGCCGGGTATGCCGCACTGTCGTTTCGGTGCACCTATCTCAAGGCGTACTATCCGGCGCAGTTTCTGGCCGCCGTAATCAGCAACAATCACGGTTTTTACACCAGGGAAGTGTATCTGGAGGAAGCGAGGCGGTGGGGCATACGTATCCTTCCGCTGCATGTCAACCATTCGGCTGTTGCCTACGAGGGGAAGCATGCGTGGATTCGACCGGGGCTGATGCATATCCGCGGGCTGCGACGGGAGAGCATGGAGGGAATCGTGACGGAACGCCGGCGCCGCGGTCCATACGCCAACCTGGTCGATTTCCTGCGTCGCACGGATACCCATCGCAAGGAAATCGAGCACCTGGTGCTGGTGGGGGCGTTCGACGGGTTCGGGATGACACGGCCGGAGCTGTTGTATCTGCTCGATGGTGTCTACGATGAGCTTCGGCCGAAGCAGCCGTCGTTGTTCGGAAACGAAGGGGTCTATCGCACGTTCGATCTTCATCCGGGCCTCACCGATTACTCCCTGACGCAGCGGTGTATTCATGAGCTTGAACTGCTGGGATTCATGCTCTCGGGCAATATACTCGACATTCTCGACCTCCACCCCTGCGCCCGCGATGCCGTACCGGCGGCGGATATCAAACATTTCGAGGGCAGGCGGGTCAAGCTGTTCGGCCGGCCGATCACCCGGCGGGTGCATCATACGGCGGACGGCGGGAGGGCGATGATGTTTCTGACGCTGGAGGACAGGAGTGAGTGTGCCGATGTTATCCTGTGGCCGGACATATACGAGCGATATCCGGACCTTCTGGGAGAACCCGGCCCGTTCGAAATAGAGGGGAAGGTGACCGGGGAGTGGGACACGTACTCGGTGGAAGCCCGGAGCATTCGCAGTGTACGATGGTCGCCGGCACAGGTGGATTTTCAGGCGGCATCGAAACGCCTGGAACAGTCGTTTGTCAACTACCGGCGCTACGAGGATATCCGGCAAGCGGCATGAACGAAACGACGGTATTGTTGGAGGAATGTTTTCGGGTTCGGTTTTCAAAGGAGACGTACCTGCTCAGGTACTCAGGGACGTCCCCGCGCCCATGCACGAATGCTCGCGGCGAAAACGTGCCGGGTCCGCCCATGAACAGCGAAACGGGATACTACGCATGAATCAGTCTCTCTTTGTGTGTCTTCGTTTTCCCGATTTTCCGGCCCGGGTTATTGCCGCGCGCATGTCCTGCCATGCCGGTCGCGGGTTTATCGTGGTGCAGCAGAACGCGCTCAGCCGCCGGAGCGTAGTGTGCGCCTGCTCCCCCGCGGCCGTACGCAGGGGTGTCCATGCGGGCATGCCGGTAGCCGAGGTCATGAAACGGCACCGCGACCTTGCAATCTTCCCCCGTCACCGGGAGTGGGAGCGATGCGTGCGGGATGAATTGTCGTGTGTTGCCGGGGAATATACGCCGGTCTACCGGATCGATGAGCAGGGAAGGTGCCTGCTCGATCTCACCGGCACACCCGCGCAGCGCGACATGCCCCGCGAGCTGATTGCTTCGCGGCTGCGGGATGAAATTGCGTACAAAGTGGGCCTGGAGGACAGCGCCATCGGGATCGGGCACACCCGGCTGATTGCGGAAATGATGGCGCGGCAGGCCAGGCCGAATATGATCCGGGTATGTGACGCGGGGCGCGAGCATGTCATGTTGTCGTCGCTGGACCCGCGGCTTCTGCCGGGGCTCTCCGGGGGGTGCCGTGAGCGGATCGGGAAATACGGTCTGCTCACCGTGGGACAGATCCAGCGGCTGGGCAAGGAGGCCCTGATACGGCGGTTCGGCACCGAAGGAGAGAAGCTCTACGGTCTGATCAACGGGATCGATGCAGGCGGTCGGCCGAAGCCGGCGCCCGTCATACACGCTCGTATGGTGCTGGAGCGCGACAGCAACGACCGCGACGTGCTCCTCCGGCGCCTGCGTTACACCGCCGACAAACTCTGCGATCAACTGAAACGCAACCGGCTTCGTGCGAAAAAACTCACGGTTATCCTCACCTACACCGACCGCAAGACGGTCCGCAAGACCGTGGCGCTTCCCCTTGAGACGGACGATTTCCCGACAATCGCGCACCGGACATGGACCACGTTCGAAAGCCTCTACCGGAGGCGCGTGGCGTTGAAATCCATCGAGCTGTCGATACCCCGCCCGGCCCGGGATTCGGGTACGCAGGACTTGTTCGAAACGGGCTGGGAGAGAAAGCAGCGCGCGCTGGGGCGGAGTATCGCTACCGTACGCAAAAAGCTCTCTTTTGACATGGTGGTAAGCGGGAGTAATGCGTGATGAGCGGCCGTCCGGTCCGCGATATGCGGGGCTGCCGACCCCCGCGGTATTTTCTTTGTCAAGGGTTGCCGGAGGAATGCTCTTTTGGAAGGCGACAATGAGCGAGCAATTTCCACAGGAACAAGCCCGTCGATGGGCCCCGCCCCGGGACCCGCCGCCCGACATCACGGGCGCCGGTTTCCATGTAGGCACTTCGGGTTATTACTTCGACGACTGGCTCGGCCGGTTCAACCCGCCGCGGGTAACGGGCAGGGCCCGCGAGCGGCTTTCGCCCGCCGAGCGAGCCGACCAGGATCGCCTGAGATTCTACCAGAAGTACTTCTCTTTTGTTGAGATCAACAACACGTTCTACCGCGAGCCGCTGCGAAGTTATTTCATGGATATCGAGGGGCGCAGCAAGGAGCGGATGGTGTATGCGGTCAAGGTGCACAAGGATATCTCCCACAGCAGGCGGCCGGACAGCGAAAAGGGCAAAGAGCTTATGGCGCGCCACGTTGCGGCGGTGGGCCCGCTGGTGGAAACCGGCCGGTTCTTCAGTTTTCTGATCCAGCTCGACGATCGCGTGTATCGCACGCCGGAATTTCTGGACTATCTTCTGGCTACGGCTTCGGTGGCGGTCAAGCAGCGGCTCGACGTCCATATCGAGTTCCGTCACCGAAGCTGGCATCAGCGCTACACGCTTCAGCGGCTCAAGGACCACGGCGTGGGTATCTGCAATACCGATATCCCGCCCCTGCCGCATGCTTTTCCACTGAAAGCGTATGCCACCACCGACAAGGGCTATGTCCGCTACAGCGGCAGGAACCTCCGCAACTGGTACCCTCCCCGGGGCGCGAAGCGGACGGCGAGGGAGCGACTGGCTTCCCGAAACGCGCGATACGATTATTTTTATTCTGAGGAAGATGTCCGGCGTCACACGGCCGATCAACGTGCGCTGGCTTCCAAGACATCGAGTGTGGCAATCGCCTACAACAATCACTATCAGACCCAGGCCGTGCGGAATGCGCTGGAGAATATCCGAATGCTTTCCGAGAAGCTGCGCCGCGAGACAAACGAGCCGTGAATAGTAGCGAAACCGCCCTCAAGGGAATCGATCAGCTCAATCCGGACCAGCATCGCGCCGTCACCCAGGATGAGGGAGCGGTGCTGGTTGTCGCGGGGGCCGGAAGCGGCAAGACGCGCACCCTGGCCTACCGTGTAGCGTATCTGATCGAAAAGGGCGTTGCTCCCGAACGTATCCTCCTGTTGACTTTCACCCGCCGGGCCGCCCGGGAAATGCTCAGCCGCGCCCGCGCCGCGGCCTCCACCGACGCGCGGACCATCGCGCGCGTATGGGGAGGCACGTTCCACGCCACAGCCAACCGTCTGCTTCGTATCTACGCGAAAACCGCCGGTCTTTCGCCGGATTTCACGATAATGGACCAGTCCGATTCACAGGATCTGATCAACGTAATCCGCCACGAGATGTCGCTTTCGACCAAAGAGGCCCGGTTCCCGCGCAAGAGTACCTGCCTGGCGGTCTACTCACGCCGTGTCAACGGGGGAGAGCCGCTTGACGCCGTCCTCAAACGCTACTTTCCCTGGTGCGAAAGGTGGAAGGACGAGCTTACCGAGCTGTTCAAACGCTATGTGGACCGCAAGCAGGCCCATAGCGTACTCGATTACGACGATCTGCTGCTGTATTGGCAGTGGCTCCTGGAACAGGACAAGGTGGCGGAGTCGATGTGCGGAAGGTTTGATCATATTCTGGTTGATGAGTATCAGGATACCAATAGAGTGCAGGCGGCGATACTGCGCGGGATGCGCAGGAGCAACCCCACTATCATGGCCGTGGGTGACGATGCTCAGAGTATCTACGGATTCCGCAGCGCGACGGTGCGTAACATGCTGGATTTCCCCACCATGTTTCCGGGCTGCCGGGTGGTGACGCTGGAGCAGAACTATCGATCGGTCACACCGATTCTCACGACCACCAACCGTGTCATCGAGCAGGCGCGAGGCCGGTATTCAAAGGAGTTGTGGTCGACACGCGGGGAGGGTAGTCGGCCGCAGCTTGTTACCTGCGGCGATGAAGACGAGCAGGACGACATGGTGGTCCGCACGATTCTTCGGCACTACGAAGAGGGAGTGCCCTTGCGGAAGCAGGCCGTGCTGTTCCGCGCGGCATGGCATTCCAATTCTCTGGAACTCGCCCTTGCGCAGAGAAACATACCGTACCGCAAATACGGCGGCCTTCGTTTCCTGGAGGCGGCCCATATCAAGGATCTGGTTGCCTTTCTGAAGATTGCCGAGAACCCGCGGGACAAGATTGCCTGGTTCCGCGTTCTCGAGCTGCTCAGCGGCGTGGGACCGGTCACGGCCGCATCCGCGTTTGCGCATCTTGAGCAACACGCGTTCGACCCCTCGTCTCTTGACTCCTTCGCCGCGCCCTCATCGGCCCGCGACGAACTTGCCGGATTGGCCCGCCTGCAGGAGGACCTCCTGCGCGCGGGCCGCGAGTCGCCGTCTCTGCAGATCGAGCGAATTCACCGATTCTACCGGCCCGTGCTCAAGCGAACCTACGAGAACCCCGAGGCACGCGACAACGATATCGTGCATCTGGCCGAGCTGGCCCGGAAGTATCGCAGCAGGAAGAGCTTCCTGACCGAGATCGTACTCGACCCGCCCGTGTCGACGGGCGACCTGGCGGGAGCGCCCTCCCGCGATGAAGACTGGCTGGTGCTTTCTACGATCCATTCGGCAAAGGGCGGCGAGTGGGATGCGGTGTATGTAATCCACGCCGCCGACGGCTGCCTGCCCTCGGACATGTCAACCGGCAGCGAAGAAGAAATCGAAGAAGAGCTTCGGCTGACATACGTAGCCATGACCCGCGCCCGGGATTTTCTGTACGTGCTGTGGCCCATGCGCTACTACCACAGGAAGGGCGGGATGTCCGACAGTCACAGCTATGCGCAGTGCTCTCGTTTTTTCACGCCACGCGTAGTCGAGACCATGGAACAAACAGTACTCTGCGAGGCCGAAACTACGGATCCTGCCGAGGAGACCTCCGAACCCGACTCTGCCACGCAGACCCTGCGGGATCGCCTGAAGAGCTTCTGGGATTAGCGGTTTGTGCCGACACGGGACGTCAATTCCGGCCGCCGGCGACATGCTCCGTCAGCTCAAAACGGCAACGCCGATTCCGGTTTATTTTCCCTCATCCCGGTATGATTACAATGGAGGAAACCATCATGAAGCGCCGGGGACGGAAAAGACGGACGGATGAGCTGCACCGCAGGATTATCCGAAGGGCAATCCGGAAGTACCACAGGGTTTTCCCCTGCCTGGGGAAAACATCGCTGGAGGAGTGCTTCACTCAGCAGGAAGGCAAGGTGTTTTTCTGGTTCAACACCGAAGACTGCGACACCCACGTGATCGTGGCCGACAGCTCAGCCGCATTCACCACTCCTTCGCCCCCCCGGCGTCCCGGAGCGTAACGCGTCCCGGACTCCTCATCGAACCTTCATCGGCGGCCCGCCGAGCTGCTCCACGGCGGCATAAATTTCTATCAGATCGGTCAGTCCCAGAATCCGGAGGGAACTGAGCACTGAGGCTTCGGGCTCGACTACCGCCAGGGCGCCCTTTCGCTTTGAAAGCCTCTTGTATGCTTCCACGAGCACCGAAATCACTTCCGTATCAAACGTGGAATCGGCGGTGAAGCCGATCGCCAGGCGATCAATACCTTGTTCCAGTATCTCGGTGACACGTTCGCGCAGTTCCCTGACATCGGAACCCCGCTCGATGTCTTCGTCGACATTCAACACACGATAGCCATTGAAATAGTATGATTCGACACGCATAGATATCCACCCGGATTCCGAATCTCCGAATCAGGTCCGCCCGAGTATAGAATACCGTTATGGACAGTCGACTGACCAGGAGATTTTCCGGCGTGGCCGAAGCGGTCCGCGAATTCCCGTTCGGTCGCCGACCATGATATCGGGCGCGCGGGCCGGAGAGATTTATTTTCCCCGGTTGCGGGAGCAGGCTGCCGCCGGCTCACAAGGCGCTTCACCGGGAAACCCGGGGGTACTTCGGCCGGTGTTCGCGGAATACCCGTCACCCGGTTGTGCCTTGCCGTCCTTCCCCTGAGACGGGCTCACCCCGGCGGCTGTCACTTCCGAAAACTTTGAATGTGCACGATGCTCGAAAGGACCTATCATGCTGGCGCCACGGATACGGAGTGCTCTGGGCATTTTTGCCCGCGGGTTGCTGATGGGATCGGCGGATGTTGTCCCCGGGGTATCCGGAGGCACGGTTGCCCTGATCACGGGGATCTATGCCCGGCTTCTCAACGGCATCCGGTCGATAGGCCCGGCCACGGTGAGAGAGCTTCTGCGATTTCGATTCCGGAAAGCGTCTGAGACGGTAGACTGGATGCTTTTCGTGCCGCTGGCGGCCGGTATCGGGACGGCAATCGTCTCGCTTGCCGGTATTATTACGTGGCTTCTGGAAACGTATCCTTCGCAGATCAAGAGTCTGTTCATCGGCATGATCGCCGGCTCAGCCCTGGTGGTGGGAAGAAAGCTTCACTGGAGCCCGTGGATGGTACTGATGCTTGCCGGGGGCATTGGACTGGGCTTCGGTGTCGAGTACGCGATACCGACGGACGTCGCCCCCTCGCTTCCGTACCTCTTCCTGTGCGGCTGTATCAGCGTCTGCGCAATGCTGCTGCCGGGAATCAGCGGCGCCTACATCCTCCTGCTGCTGGGACAGTACGAAGAAATCCTCACCGCCATTCACGCTCCGCTTGCCACGGGCCCCGACGGTCGCCTGCATCTTCTGGTCTTGATCGTGTTCGGCCTCGGGTGCCTTACGGGTCTGGCTACCTTCTCCCGGATTCTCGGCAGGCTGATCAGCCGATGGGAAGACTTCACGCTTGCGGCGCTTGTGGGGCTGATGCTCGGCTCGCTCAGAAAGCTGTGGGTAGGTCCGGCAGTTTCGGCATCGACCTCTCCGGCCGGTTTCGCAGCGTCGATTGCCGTATCGGCCGGTTTCATCGTGACGGGTTTCTTGATTGTTCTTGTGGTACACAAGAAAGCCGTCGGGCACACTCCTCCACAGGCACACACTTCGGCCGCCCCGCCGGCCTGAGCCCCGACCGCGGCAGCGGACTTACCTGAGACCTGCGTAAATGGCTTGCCGGTTCACGCCCAGAGGAAGACCATATAGGCGGCATAGGTGAGCAGCAGGATTGCGCCCTCGATACGGTTGAGGGTGAACCCGGTCCGCAGGAAAGGGAACAACAGCGCGCTGAGAAACAGCATGATCCCGATGTCGATTGCGCGCAGGTCCGGGACGCTGAAGGGGCAAATTGTGCCGGCAGTGCCCAGAACCAGACCGATGTTGAACACGTTGGAACCGACGATATTGCCGATTGCGATATCAGCTTCCTTTTTCAGCGCGGCCATGACGCTTGCGGCCAGCTCGGGGAGGCTCGTGCCCACGGCCACAATTGAGATACCGATGACGGTTTCGTTCACGCCGAAGAATCGGGCGATTTTTGCACCGGTGTCCACCGCCAGATTCGCACCGTAGAGAAGGGCAATGAGTCCGCCCGCAATGTAGAAGAGCAGCAGGGGCAATTTCCCGTGGCGGGTGAGGTCTTCACCGCTTTTAGCCTCCGCGGTTCGTTCGTAAAAGGAAAGCACGGCTGTTACCGTCAAGTAGCAGATAAACAGAAGCAGCAACACGACCGCTTCCATACGTGCGATACTCCTGTTCCACAGCATCACGCAGGCAATCGCCGAGATGAGCAGCATGAACGGCGTGTCGCGTCTGATAACCTTGAGGTGAACGCTGAGTGGAGTAATGAGGGCGGAAATTCCGAGAATGAGCGCGACGTTGGCGATGTTGGAACCGATAACGTTGCCCACGGTGATTCCGGGATAGCCGGCCAGCGCGGACTTCACGCTCACAAACAGCTCCGGGGCGCTGGTGCCGAATGCGGCGACGGTCAGTCCGATAACGAGAGGACGCACGCCCAGGCGCGCCGCAAGCGAGGAGCTTCCGCGGACGAAAAACTCCGCGCCCGCAGTCAGAAGGATAAGCCCGGCAATCAGCAGGCCAAACGTAAGCAGCATCGGCCCATCCCGGAGAGAGCGCGACCACCGGCCGACGCCCGATTGCGCCAAAACGTCACCGCGTGTGGTCCGAACAAACGTGATAAAAATACATCACACGTGGACCGCCCCCCCGACCGCACGCACTCCTGTTCGCAATGCACACCCCGTTCAGGCCGCCTATACTGCAGCGCCTCTCTCGTCTTCCGGCCACGCTCCCCCGCGAAGACGTTTCTGGATCTCCCGGGCATCGAGCACAACAAGCGCGGCCATGTTTTCTATCACCGGGATTATCCGCGGGACAATGCAGGGGTCGTGTCTTCCCTCGATGGTGACGCTGACCGGATTCAGATCTTTGTCCACGGTTTTCTGCTCCCGGGCGATCGAAGGGGTGGGTTTCACCGCAATGCGGAGAACGACGGGTTGGCCGGTGGAGATTCCTCCCAGAACTCCCCCGGCGTTGTTGGTAAGGTGACCGCCGGCGCCCATCCGGTCGTTTGCCTCGCTCCCCCTCAGGCGCGCCGCGGCAAAGCCGGCGCCGATCTCAATGCCTTTCACCGCGCCCAGGGTCATGATCCCCGCGGCAAGCCGTGCATCGAGCTTGCCGAAGACAGGATCGCCCAGACCGGGCGGCAGGCCGAGGATATCAAGCTGCACAATGCCCCCTACCGAGTCGGCGTTGTCGCGCGCATCCTCGATAGCGGCTACCATCCGTGGTGCGGCGTCTTCATCGGCGCACCGGACGAGATTCTTTTCGATAACTCCGTAGTCGATTCGGCCGGCCCTGACTCCGCCGATTTCCAGTGCATGCGCATACAGGCTCACGCCCCGCTCACCAAGGATTTTTTTGGCCACCGCACCAGCCGCCACGCGTCCGGCGGTCTCTCGACCCGACGACCGTCCGCCGCCGCGGTAGTCACGGACACCGTACTTGCGGTAGAAGGTGAAGTCCGCATGACCCGGCCGGAACAGATTTTTGAGCGCTTCGTACTTGGAGGAATCGACGTCCCGGTTGTAGACAATCATCCCCACGGGCGCCCCCGTAGTCCGTCCTTCGAAAAGGCCCGAGACGACATGGATCTTATCCTGCTCGCTCCGCGGTGTGGTGACGCTGCTCTGGCCCGGCTTGCGGCGGTCAAGCTCTTTCTGAATATCTTCCTCCGTAAGAGGAACGCCCGGCGGCACACCATCCAGCACGGCGCCGATTGCAGGGCCGTGGCTTTCCCCGAAGGTCGTCACGCGTATCAACTCGCCGAATGTGTTTGCCGAGGTGCATCGCACGGCCAGTTCCTCGGCCAGCAGCGCCTCGGCTTCCCCGGCCAGCTCGTGAGGCGACTTCACACCCGTGTCCAGTACGATATCGGCAAAACTTCCGTGAATTTCGTCCTTCACGGTAACGTCGTTGCGATACCATTTCAGAAAAACCGCCTTGCTGACTCCGCCGGAGTCGGCCACCCGGTATTGTACTCTCTCCACCAGAGTGTCCACTGGACACTTGCAGAAAATCACGATCGCGTTCTTCCGCAGTATTCTCCTGTTGCGTGGGCACATGAAGGTTGAGCCGCCGGTGATGATAATGGTCCAGTCGGCGTGGGAGACTTCCGCGACGGCCTCTTCTTCCAGGCCCCTGAAAGCCTCTTCCCCGTCGGAATCGAAAATCACCCTGCACGGTTTCCGCACCCCGTGTCGCTTTTCGTACATCTTCTCGATGACATCATCCAGCTCGACACTGGGGATGTCCAGAACCTTCCGCAGCTCTTCACCGAAAGAACTCTTCCCCGAAGCCTTGGCGCCGACAATCACTATTCTCACGATTCAACCCTCACTTGAGTGTACTCTACGAACGAGTCGCAATGACCCGGCCGTGCTTCCCGACTATGTGCATTCGGAAATATACCTGATGCAGCCGCACCGACCGTGCCGCCGTTTCCGCTCTCCTCAACCGTCGTCCCGGGAATATTTCCTCCTGACCGAGGGACCCACCGTCTATGCTCCGAAATAATCATTCTCACGGCACTCCTTCAGCCGTTCCTCGACATATTCCCAAAGTACTTCGGAACCGTTCTTGATATGCTCATTGGTCGAGCGGACCTTCTCACCGGATACCCCGAGCTTTTTCCAGGCGTATCCCTGTGTCAGGTAGTTCTGGAATATGGGTTCCAGGCGATCCAGTGCCGCGGCGAATTTCGCCTCCGCCGATTCCCGCGCCTCAAACTCCTCCCACAGGGCCGCCATTTCATCCCGTTGATCATCGGGCAGGAGACCGAATATTCGCTGTGCAGCCTTGCGTTCAATCTGTCGTTTATCCGCTCTTGCGGTGCTGTCGTAGATCGCAATGTCACCGGCGTCGATTTCAACCAGATCGTGGATCAACACCATCTTCACGACCTTGAAAAGATCGAGCGATCCGGCATTGGCGTGTTCCGCAAGAACCATGGCCATGATCGACAGATGCCACGAATGCTCGGCGTCGTTTTCACGTCGAGAGCCGTCGAAGAGCCTGGTCCTCCTGAGAATCGCCTTGACTTTGTCGATCTCCACGATGAATGCCAGTTGCCTGGAGAGACGTTCGCTCATTGCGCTAAGCTCCTGTGCGGTCTGCCGAGACCGTTGTTTGTTGCGGGGAGGGATTGTCACCGCCTTCAAGGGCGCGGATCAGATTGTTGTGTGCACGGGTCAGGGTTTCGGGCCGGTATGGGGAAAGTGCCGGCGTGTCGTGCCTGCCGCCGAGTCCCCCGGCACCCACCCACGCTCAAACATCTCGATGTACTCCGTCGACTTCGTGTCATCCGACAAGCCACGGACAAGACGGAATATCTCCGGCAACGCATCGAGGAACCCCGCTATTGAGGCGGATTGAGCGGCCACTCAGGTTTCCAGCCCACAAAATACATCGAAGAATCACCCCGAACCGCCAACCGCCCCCCCCTTCGGGCACTTCCATACCGTATCCTTCGTGACCGGAAGGGTGTTGTCGATACCGTTTGCGTATCCTTCGCTTTGGATCAACTGCGCCTCCCGCTCTTCCGCTTCACATCCGAGCGCCGAGCCGCTTCCGCAGAAGCATATATTTTACCGTTGAGCGCCAGGCTCCGCCAGATGGCAACGGCGGCATTACAGCAGACCGAGGAGGATACCATGGCAACCGTCGGCATCGCACAAAATGTTTACTGGATAGGAGTCAACGACCGGACCACCGACCTGTTTGAAGGCCTGTGGCCGATCACGCGGGAGGGAGTTTCCTACAACGCGTATCTGATCAACGATGAGAAGAAGGCCATCATCGACCTCGCCAAGGCGTTCAAGTCCGATGATTTTTTCACGCAGATTGCCGATATCGTCCCGCTGGATGCGGTCGACTACGTAGTAATCAACCACATGGAGCCCGACCACACGGGAGTGCTCAGGACCCTCAAGCGGCTCTCGCCCGATGTGACCTTTGTGGGCACGAAGAAGACCAGGGAAATGCTCAAGAACTATTATCAGATTGATGGTCCGTTCATGGAGGTCGGCGACGGGGACCGGTTGTCGCTGGGGCGCAGCGAGTTGTCGTTTTACGCCACCCCTTTTGTGCACTGGCCGGAGACCATGATGACCTACTATGGGCAGGAAGGAATTCTCTTCTCCTGCGACGGGTTCGGGGGTTACGGGGCCCTTCGCGGCGCCATTTTCGACGACCAGTGCTCTGACCCGGCATTCTATGAACGAGAGGCCCTTCGCTATTACGCCACGATCGTCGCCAAGTACCATCTCCCGGTTCTCAAAGCAATCGGCAAGCTCGGCTCTCTGGACATACGAATCGTGGCACCGTCGCACGGCCTGATCTGGAGGCACAATCCCGGCCGGATCATCGAGCTGTACGACAAGTGGTCTCGCTACGGCAAGGGGGAGACCGAAGATGGGGTAACCATTGTATACGGCTCGATGTACGGCAACACTGAAGCGGTGATGCAGGCGGTGGGTCAGGGAGTTTCATCGCAGGGCGTTGCCGTGGATATCTTCGATGCCGCCCGGACACATCCGGCTTACATCCTGCCGTCGCTGTGGTCAAAAGGGGGAGTAATCGTGGGTGCTCCCACCTATGAAGGCGGGCTGTTCCCGCCCGTCGCGCACGTGATCGAAATGGCAATTCAGAAAGCGGTGCGCAAGAGAAAGGCGGCCCTGTTTGGAAGCTACGGATGGTCGGGTGGGGCGATCAAGCAACTCAAGAAGACGACGGAAGAGGCGGGATGGGAAATCCTGGATGAATTCGAATTCCCCGGCGGGCCTTCGCGCGAGGATCTCAAGAGGGCCGAGAAACTCGGAGTCGCGTTTGCCTCGAAGCTGAAAGGGTAGCCGGCGTGGATCTTCCCTCGAATGCACGGCGATTGCGCCGGTTTGTAACCGAGCCGGCGCGGACAATCGCGAGCGCGGCGGCACGATGCGCGCGGAACAGGGGTATTGAATCGGCCGCGGGCATAGCGTTTTTCACCGTCTTCTCGCTCTTCCCCCTGCTCATCCTTTTGATTACAATCGGGAGCTTCTTCCTTGAAGACGTCGATATCCAGAAGCGAATATTCGATACTGCGTTCTCACTTCTTCCCGAATCGGCACACGAACTGATCCGCCGCAACGTCAAGCAGATCATCAATTCCCGCGGCGCCATGAGTATCGTGGGTGTGGGCGGTCTTCTGTGGGCCGCATCGGGCGTGCTGGTCATTCTTACCCGCACAATTGCGCGCGCGTGGCCCGAGACGCACCGGCGTAACGTGCTCAAGGCGCGGCTCAATGCGGTACTCATGCTGGGGATTCTGGGAGTGCTGCTGGCGGCTTTCTTTGTCGTCCAGATGGTTCTCCGCTTCCTGGCCGACACGCCGCTTCCGTTTCGCCTCGGCTATGTGCTGGGCGTATTGATCAGCGCGGTTTCGCCTTTCCTGGTGTACGGGTTCACGTTCACCGTGCTGACCTTGATGTACCGTTTCGTACCGAACTCATTTGTGCGGTGGCGCGACGCGGCCGCCGGCGGCGTTTTCACCCTGGTGCTCAGTGAAGCATTCACATGGGGATTCGGCAAGTTCCTCGACAGCGGTCTGGCGCGGTACAACCTTGTGTACGGCTCGCTGGGTACGCTCGTGGCCTTCATGTTCTGGACGTATGCCGTGTGCGTCGTTCTGGTCATGGGAGCTTACGTAAGCTCCGAGACCTCCCGACGATACGGTGGAGATACTACTGAAGACCGTAGCGGCGACGGATGAGTTCGGGCATTGTCTTTGAGTTCCTCCGGGAGTTGATTCGATTCAGCCTTTCTTCTCGCCCCCTCCCGGGTCGTGGAGGTGCCGATGCGCCTGCGCAAGATAATTGATATCCAGACGGGCGAACTCGCCGACGCCTCCGGGAATGTGGTAATCTCCACCACGGCGCTGGGCTCGTGCGTGGCAATCGCCCTGTACGACCCCGCCACCGGCGCCGGAGGGATGGCTCACGTGATGCTCCCCGGAAAATGTCCCGCGCCCGGCTCTCCCGAGAGGTTCCGCTACGTTGAAGACGCTCTCGCGGAACTCCTCCGACGTCTGGAACAACGCACCATACCCCGCGAACGCCTGATTGTCTCCGTTGCCGGAGGAGGCAACGTACTGGAGGATCCCGAAGACACCATCTGCCACGCCGTGATACGTTCCGTACTCGAAGCGCTCCAGGCCCGCGGCCTGGTTGTGACCGCGGGCTCGCTGGGAGGAAAAACGCGGCGAAGAATGTCTCTCGACCTCCAGAAGGGATGTGTCCTGTGCGGCCTCGAGAACGGACCGGAGCGCCGGATCTGGAGCATGGCAGGCGGTCGTTCCCGCTGATGACGAACCTGTCAGGAAGCAGCCACCGCCTTTGCCAGCGCAGCGACATGCTCCGATGTCGTCCCGCAGCATCCCCCGATGATATTGGCGCCGGCCTCGATCAAACGCGGCACGAACGATGCCGTCACGGCGGGCGTTTCGGGGTAGACCACTTCGCCGTCACGCTGCTGCGGCATGCCGGCGTTACCATGCACAAGAATGGGGGTGTCGGGGCACACCGTGCGCATGCGCGCGACGATTTCGACCATGTTCTCCATCCCGTTGCCGCAGTTGGAGCCGATAACGCTCGCCCCGGCATCGACCACCGCGGGCGCAGCCTCCGCCGGCGACAAGCCCATCATGGTGCGATACTCACCCTGGACAGTCTTCTCGAACGTGAATGTTGAAATGATTTCAAGATCGGTGTTTTCTTTCGCGGCGCGAATCGCGCACAACGCTTCGTCCAGCGCCGACATCGTCTCGATACAGACCGCGTCGGCGCCCCCCGCCTCAAGCGCCTTGATCTGCTCGGCAAACGACTCGTAGAGCTTCTCTTCCGACACCTCCCCCATCATGAGTATAACCCCGCTCGGCCCCACCGAGGCGATCACATGACGATCGGGGCCGGCAGCTTCGCGGGAAATCCGCGCCGCCGCTTCGTTGATCTCCCTCGCCCTGTCGCCGAGCCCGAAACGCTCAAGCTTCAGTGAACTCCCGCCGAAACTGTTCGTCTGAATCATGTCGGCGCCCGCCTCGACGTATCCGCGCGCCACCCCGAGCACATCCTCGCGCCGCTCCAGGCACCACAACTCGGGGCATTCGCTTGTTGTCAGGCCCCTCTTCTGCAGCGACGTTCCCCACCCGCCGTCGGATACAAGCGTGCGTCCCTCCGCCACCTGCTCAGCAATCTTCTTCACAACCACCTCCCGAATCAGGTTTCGTCCGGCCCGACCTCCCCGCAGCATCTCGCCGGCGCCGCTTCCGTTCAGTTTCCCGACCCTCGACAGCGGCAGACACATCGTGGCCTGCCGTCGAATAACGGTGTCACAAAATACAACACACCCGGCCCGGATGTGCAGTGTGAACCATCACCGTACACGAGCCGCCGCCACCGCCGCGGCACCCATGCGCCGTGCCCGTCGACGTGCGCTGCGATCTTGTCGTGCCGGCGGCCCAGACCCTATTTTTAAGTGACCGTGCCGAGCATTCGTCCAAAGGATGGCTCCTTGAGAGTTTTCGTTACCTCCGACATACATATCGGTCTGAAATTCACCGGCTATGCCGATGTGCAGGACCAACTCATCGAGGCGCGCTTCGCGGTCCTGCAGCGAATGATCGACCAGGCCAACGAGCAGCAGTGCGAGCTGTTCGTCATCGCGGGCGACCTTTTCGAACGGCAGGGGATTCCCCGACGCGACGTTCTCAGGGTGCGAAGCATGCTCGACTCCTTTGACGGCGGACTCGTTGCCGTGCTTCCGGGCAACCACGACTACCTTCAGGCGGGCGACGGGGGCCTGTGGGACGGTTTCGAGGAGTCCGGCGCCGGAGCGGTCCTTTTCATGCGGGAGCCCGTCCCCTGTCCTCTCAAGCAGCGTTACCATATCGATGCCTGCCTCTATCCGGGGCCCTGCGTCTCCAAGCACGCGGCCGAGAATGCCGTGGGCTGGATCCGCGATGTTGAAAAGGATACCGGTCATTCATTTCATATCGGCGTGGCTCACGGCAGCCTCGAAGGTGTTTCACCCGATTTCGACGGCAGCTTCTACCCCATGACACAGAAGGACCTGGCTGTCACCGGCATCGACTGCTGGCTGCTGGGCCATACGCACGTGCCCCGGCACACCGGGGCCGTCTATTTCGCCGGGACGCCGGAACCCGATGGTTTCGACTGCACTCACCGGGGAAGCGCCTGGATCATCGAGCTGGAGAAAGACCGGCAGCCCGGCGGGCAATGCGTTACAACGGGCGCCTATCGATTCGAAACGGCGATCGAGCGGGTAAGCGGCGTCGACGACCTTGAACGCATCGGCGCCGGGTTCCAGGGCAACGACTACCGGCACTGCCTTCTGAAGCTCACGCTGACCGGAAGCCTTCCCCGCGAGGACTACAACCGTATCGGCACGCTGCGCGAGCAGATTTCCGAGAGCGTGTTTCACCTTCATTCGTTTGTCAACGATGTCAGGGAAGAGATCAGTCGGGAGGATATCGACCGGGAGTTCACCGAAGGCTCGTTTGCCCATACGCTTCTTGCGCGCCTGTCCCGGCGGGAGGAGGACTCCCGGGCGTTGCAGACAGCCTACCATCTTATCGGGAAGATGCGGCAATGATTCTCGACTCCGTCTCCCTGCACCCATTCGGCGGGCTCAACGATGCGCGCATCTCATTCAACCGCCGATTGACCGTGGTCCCTGGTCCCAACGAAGCCGGGAAGTCCACGTTCTTCGGTGCAGTAAGCAGCGCGCTTCTCATGCCGGTCAAGCCGCGCAAGAACTCAGCCGAATACCGCAGCCTGCAGCGGTTCATTCCGCTCGGCGGAGACTCGGCCTCGGTGAAGCTGCGATTCTCGATCGGCGGCGATGCGTATCTCCTTGAGAAGGCATGGGGTGTTCAACCCGCCTGTCGCCTTGTTCTTCCGGGCGGCGCCGTGCTCAAGGATGAGCAGGCGGTGAGGTCACGACTGCTGCAGCTCCTGCCGGCAACCGCGGCAACCTGCAGGAACGTTCTCATGGGATACCAGGGTGGTCTGGCGCGAAGCATCGACGAGATCTCCGCCGACGGCGTTTCGGTGCGATCGCTCAGCGATATCCTTCGCTCGGCCGTAGAAGAAACCGACGGCGTCTCGGTGGACGCGTTCATGGACGAGCTGGAGCGGGAATACGCCGAGTACTTCGGCCGGTGGGACCCGGCGCTCGATGCTCCGGAAGGCAATCGCGGCATAGCCTCGCCCTGGGTCAAGGGCGTCGGACACGTGCTCCGCGCATACTACGAAAAGGAAGAGGCGAGAGTCAAACTCGAATCGGTCCGGGAGTACGATGCGCGCATGGATGGAATCAACAAAGAGATTGCCGAACTCACCGGCGAAATCGAGCCGGTCGAGGCGTTTCTCAACGACAATCGCGAAGCTCTGCAAGCGGCGGAACAACGTCGGGTGCTGAGTGCCGAACGCACGGCGGTGGAAGCCGAGCTTCGGCGGATGCAGGAAGCAAACCGTACGTGGCCCGTGCTGGAGCATCGCCTGCAGCAACTTCAGCGGGATATTCCGGCGGTTCACCAACGGGTGACACGGATCCAAGAGGAAGAGAAGCGGGCCGTGGAAGCGCAGTCTTCACGGGACGAGCGCCGGCGGCTGGCACGAGCCGCCCCCGAGTGGGAGAAGCTGGCTGAGCTGCGGAAGAGGCACGAGAAGGCGCCGCGGAAGGCCTTCGAGCATATCGACACGGTCCGTGAAGCGCACGGCCGGGTCCGTACCGCCGAAGCGGCGGTAGCGGCGGGAAAGCTCACCCTGGAACTGCGTGCTCACGCGGATGTTTCACTGACCGCGGGCGCCGACGCCGATCCGCGCGCCGACATCGACGTGGCTCGCGGAGAGACAAAGACCTTTGCGGCAGGGGGACGTTTGCGGCTTGACCATCGCGACTGGACCATCACCGTCTTCTCGGGCGAAAAAGATAACGTATTGAATCGCGAGAAAGATCTCCAGGAAGCGCGGCACGCGCTTACAAGTCTGCTCGCCTCGTGCAAGGCGGGCTCCATCGAGGAAGCGGAAGAGCAGGCCCGGGCCTGTTCGGAGATTGTCCGTAAAATCAACGAACAGCAACGCAAGCTCGAGGCGCTTTTGGAAGGAGAGTCGTTGGAGGAGCTTCGGGCACGGGTCGGGGAATCGTCCCCAACGGAGCCCGCGCGGCCGGTTGCCGAGATTGTGGAGGAACGGGTCCGCCTTGAGCAGGACGCGGCAGCGGGGAGCAGGGAGCGGGACGAGACCGCGCAGTCGCTGGAAAAACTCAGGGAAGAGTACGGCGATCCCGATGCTCTTCTGTTGAAGGTATCCGATGCCGTCGGCCGCCGCCGGGAACTGGCGGAGCGCATTGATGCACTTGCGCCGCTGCCGGAGGGGGTATCGGACAGCGAAGCATTTGTCGAAGACTACAAAAGGATGCAGACCCGCGGCGAGCATCTTCGCCGGGAACGGACCGCAAAACTGATGGAACAGGCGGAGCTGAAGGGGCGGGAACCGGAGCAGTCCGCCGAAGATCTCCTGCGGGTTCTCGACGAAACGGAACAGCGGCTGCGGCAGGTCCGGGAAAGCGCCGCGGCGGTTGCACGCGTCCGGGAGGAGGCCGCCGAAGTGAGGCGAGAGGGGCGAAGCGACATATTCGCCGGCATGCGCCGGGAAATCACACGCCTGACGCAGACAATAACCGAAGAGACGTACGAGAATGTCGACATGGACCGGGGCCTGCCGCGTGGTGTTGTCCGGCCCGACGGCGTCTCGGTGCACTATGAACTGCTTTCCGGAGGAACGCGGGACGTGCTCGCCCTTGCGCTGCGCCTGGCAATGGCCTCGTATTTCCTTCGCAATGCCGAAGGATTCCTGGTCCTGGACGATCCCTTTGTCGACATGGATCCGGTGCGCCGGCGAAAGGCGGCCGAGGTACTCACGAACTTCGCCGCGTCCAGACAAACCATCCTCTTCACCTGCCATCCCTCGCACGCGGAGTTGTTCGACGACAGCGCCGTGGTGAGTGTCTGATGGTGTACCGGACGCAGCTACTCAGATACGCAACGTTGTCTGTACGTTCATCCCGGGCCCTTCGAAAAACTCACGGTACGTCTGTTGAAGAATCGGGTATCCGGGCAGCAACAGCCTCCACCAACCTCTGATTCCTTTCGGGAGTCGACGGCATTATCCGCACCATGTCCGGCATTCCAAAGGACGAACAGTCGCGTACGGCAATATGGTAGTCTTCGAGCATGGTCCTCCGGAACTGCGATGCACTTTCGGTCCGCAGGAGCATGAACGGACACCTGCCGTCGTGCACTTCGACGCCAAGGTTGCGGAGCGCATCTTTCAGCTTTCTCTTCTCCCGCAGTATTGCCGACCACTGTTGCCGGAACTGCTCGTAAAGGGGCGGAATCTCGAGTACGACCGCCTGAGCAATTGTCGATACGGCCCACGGCAGGCGAAGCCCGCGAAGCTCCTCAACCGCGCTTCCCGACGACACCGCGTACGCCGCCCGTATTCCGCCGATTCCGAACGGCTTTGTCAGTGATTTCAAAACGAGCAGATTGCGAAACCGCGAAACCAGACTCAGCGCCGTCTCGCAGCTCTCCCCCATTTCCTGATAGCTTTCATCGACACAGACCGTTACCCCGGGGAGGGCTTCACACAACTCCCGCAGCTCCTTTGGCGGAAGGTAGTCGCCGGTGGGATTGTTCGGATTGCATACCATGACCAGTGAGCAGGACTCTTCTCGAACGTTGCCCGGGACAGCATCGAACTCCACGCGGTTTCGGGGGAAAGGAACGCGCCTCACGGGAGTATGGTGCCGATCGAACGCAGCAGCATAGTCTCCGTAAGTCGGCCCGAGTGTCAGGGCCTTCCTGTGGATGCAGGGAAGAATGAAAATCGCCTCGGTCATGCCGGCCGTGCAGGCGATCCATTCGGGAGGGATGTCGTGAAAGGAGGCCAAAGCCTCCACGGCCTCACGGCACTCGTTGTCGGGGTAATGGGCGAGGTTGACTTCCGCTATCTTCTCCGATACTCGTGGAGGAAGCGGCCAGGGATTGACTGTTGCACTTACATCGATGATCTCCGACGGCCTCAGGCCGAGACGACGCAGCTCACGATACGGGATACTCCCGTGAGCCTGCGGCCCGGCTCCCGGTCCCGGACTCAATTCAGACATGCAATCGCACCCGTGAGAAAGGTAAGTTCGAACAGTTCCGATGATGCACCGACGCAGTCACCCGTGATACCCCCCAGCCTGCGCATGCATTTCAGACACACGATCAGCGCCGCGATCCCGCCCGCAACAAGCGGTATCGCTGCAGTTGTCGCACCTTCCCGGTACACGAGCGCCGTGATACATGCCGCGGCCTCAACAACCAGAACTACGCGAACCGGGTTTGTGGCGCGGTAGCCGCCGGCCTTGCCCTGCCTGCCGCCGGCATACGGCGCCAGGGCAAGGACAATCGCCTGGACAAGCCGCGATATGCCGAATGTAAAGATCAGCCATCTCAGAGCGTCGTTGATCAGCAGCACCCGGTACAGCTCTACCCGCACGAGTATCGCCACCACCACGCCGGCAATACCGAATGTTCCCAGGTGCGGATCCTTCATGATGGCGCGCGTCTTCTCTTCGCCGTGAAGGGTGCCGAATGCATCGACAAAATCCCCCAGCCCGTCAAGATGCAAGGCGCCGGTGATTCCGTATGTCAGTACCGCAAGGAAAATCGCCTGAAGGGCAACGGTGCCGGGCAGGCCGGTGGCGACAAAGGCCCATCCCGCAAGATAATGGAGTCCTCCCACGGCGCAGCCGACAACCGCAAACCACGGAAGGGCGCGATGCTTTGCGCCGGCGTCCTCCCTGCCGGGAAATGGCGCTATTGTCAAGGTCCGCACCGCGTGCACGAAGCCGCTAGGCATCACGATTGGAAACCCCGGCCGACGAAAACGTCGCCATCTCGTGATAGCAATGCAGGGCCTGCTCGATTATCTGCATACCAAGAATCGCTCCGGTGCCCTCCCCCAGTCTCATGCCGAGATCGAGAACGGGTCGCACCTCCAGCGCATCAAGCACGGCCCTGTGGAAGTGCTCGTCGGAGACATGACCGAAGAACAGATAGTCTTTCACATGAGGGGACATTTTCATGGCGCACAGCGCCGATGCCGTTGCAATGAAACCGTCGATAACAACAGGTATGCGTCCGGCGGCGCACCCGAGGATGTAACCGGTCATGCCCGCAATCTCGAATCCACCAACACGCCTCAGGGCATCTTCGGCGGTCCCATCCCACTGCTTTCGATGAAATCCCACGGCGGCGTCAATGACGCGGCGTTT
>CAZNDN010000018.1:44847-47957 GCA_964571815.1 uncultured Fibrobacterota bacterium
TCCCATCCCACTGCTTTCGATGAAATCCCACGGCGGCGTCAATGACGCGGCGTTTCCTTTCGAGCGCCGGCCCGCACGCCCCCGTGCCCGCACCAACCGTTTCCGCTCCGCTCTTGTCAAGAAGCAGCGCGCAGAGCGCGGATGCCGAAGAGGTGTTGCCGATACCCATTTCACCGACACCGGCAACAGCACATTGCTCTTTTCTTCCCAGTGCAATACCCGCTTCCAGGGCCGACCGGACCTGTTGTTCGCTCATGGCGTCGCCGTTGAGAAAGGACGCGGTTCCCGGTGCGATTTTCCTGTCGATCAGCCTTTCGTGTGGCGTGAGGTCGGTCTTGATACCCATGTCCACGACACGGTAGGTCACTGCCGCGTGCCGGCACATGACCGCCACGGCGGCACCGCCGCGGAGCATGTTTTCGACCATCTGGGCCGTCACCTCGGCCGGATACGGCGATACACCTTCAGCCGTTATCCCATGGTCGGCCGCGAAAACGCACAGCGCTTTCCGGTCAATCGAAGCCTGCGCCATGCCTCTGCAGAGACAGTAGCGCAGGACCAGGTCTTCGAGCATACCCAGGCTGCCCGGCGGCTTGGTAAGGTCATCGAGTCGGAGTTGCACCTGCTCGCGCAAACCCGGGTTGTCCACGGGTTGGATGCCCGGTGATTGTGTCATGCTCATACAGCCCCTTCCGCGGGTTTGATCTTCATCGCAATACCGGCAACCGACAGGTAGACTTCGTCGGCAGCCGCGGCGACCAGGCGGTTGAGCCGCCCGGCCGCGTCCCGGTACCGTCTTACCGCGGGCTCGGAGGGCACGATTCCCCACCCCACTTCGTTTGACACCACGACCACCATGCCGCTTTTCGTCCGCTTCCACGCTTTCAGAGCCGCTGTCAGCGAATCCACACGGCTGTCCAGAGCTTCTCGTTCACCCCCGCACTCATGCCAGATCGTACCGAGCCAGACCGTGCAGCAATCAATAACCGCGACATCACCGTCGGTGAGGCCCCCGATGACCGACACCAGGTCCCGGGGTTCCTCCACGGTGCGCCACCCCTCCCCGCGTTCCCGCCGGTGGCGCTGCGCGCGATCGCGCATCTCATCATCCACAAGCTCGGCCGTGGCCACGAAGGTCTTCGGTTCCGACTCACTCCGGTTTGCGCGAGCCAGCGCCCATGAACTCTTCCCGCTCCGGGCCCCGCCGGTTATCAGTATAAGCGTTCCCATACCCGCCCGATCGCCTCCATCGATTCACGAAGATCTTTTTCGTTAAATACTTCAAGCGTGAGGACGCCGGCAAACCCGCTGCTCTTGAGAAGATCGAGCAGGCGAACCAGTTCCGCGTTCTCGTTTGAAGACAGGCTCGTATGGTCCTTGCCGTCCGCCACCCCGTGAACGTGCATCACACGTGTCTGCAGCACCATGGCGGCCACATGACTCTCCCATGCGTCCGGGGAATACAGCCACAAATGGCCCGCGTCGCAGCACAGTGACAAGCCCGCCCGTGTCACGGCGTCCAGGTGCCAATACCATGGATAGCCAAGATTCTCTACAGCTATCTCCCGGCCGTCGTCAACCTCGCCGCAGAGTTGCCCGATACTCTCCGCGCACCGCCGTTCCCATTCTCGCACGGTTGCGGTATCGGCCGAATCGTCGATTCCCTCAAGATGCAGAATCCATGCCCGCGGCCTCAGAGGCCGGCAGCAACCGATTACCCTCCGGGCGTCATCGAGGAACCGACGCCGCTCGGTCTTTCGGGGAGAACCGGCTTTCGATGCCGTGGGCAGATGAATCGTGTAGCCGATTCCCGTGTCGTCGGCAACGGCCCGGAGTTCGCGGACCTGCGCCTCGTCGGGGATGTTTGACTGCCGCGGCGACTCGAACAGAACCAGCTCAACGTCGTCGACCATCCCGCACAGCATGCGCACGTTCGGCAGAATCTGATCGGGGATAATATATGACGTCGTGCCGAGCAGGAACGGATAGTCCCCGCCACGCGACCGGCCCGGCCTAAGGTTCGATTCCTTCACGCGCGCATACACCTTTCGTGTAATAGTGTCCTATCTCCTTCATTTCCGTTACCAGATCCGCCCTGTCGACAAGCTTCCGCGGTGGTCCTGCCTTTCCCGTTCCCCGTATAAGTCTGCAAATACCCCTTCATGCTCCTCCCTCCGCCGTCCCTTCACCGACCGGTCGCTCCGCCGCCAAACGTCGGGGACAGCCCCCGACCGCGGCCGCTCCCCCCTGCGCCTCACGCACTCAGTAGACGCTTCTTGTAATCAGGAAACGCAATCCCCCGAGGATCAGGACGCACACGACCGCGGCGCAAGCGGCAACCGAAACCGCCCGAGGTATGTCGCGAACCGCCGGGGATCGTCCTCCCTCGTTGATATACGGTTTCACCGACCGTCTGCCTTCGTACGACACTGTGCCTCCGAGCCTGATACCCAGCGCTCCGGCCACGGCCCCCTCGCCGTGAGCCGAATTCGGGCTGGGGTGATTCAAACGGTCCCGCATTGCGCATCGAAGCGCCCCGCGCGCACTTCCGCCGGTTGCCAGGGCCGCGAGCGGCACAATCACAAAGGCCGTCAGACGAGCCGGCAGAAAATTCAATACATCATCGAGCCTCGCGGCGCATGCCCCGAATCGCCGGTACCGTTCGTTGCGATACCCGATCATGGAATCCATGGTGCTCACCGCCTTGAAAAGCAGAGCCGCGACCGGCCCGCCGGCAACCAGATACAGAAGCGGTGAAACGATCCCGTCGGTGATACTCTCCCCGATCGACTCGACCGCGGCCTGTGCAGCGGCGCTCTCGTCAAGACCCTCGGTGTCCCTCCCGACAATCATCGAAAGCGCCTGTCGTCCACCATCGAGGTCCCCCGCCGCAAGGGGGCGGTAGACGGCCGACGCGGCGTCGACCAGCGACCGCGCGGACACGCAGTAGAAGCCGACGATCACTTCGCCGGCAAGCAGCGCCGCCGGGCCCGCCCGGCGGCATATACCCATGAAAAGCGCCCCCGCGCCGGCGGCCGTCGCGGCGACAATCGCACACAGCGTCAGGCCCCGCCCGAATGCGGCTTCGGGCGAACGCTCCGGCGGGTACA
>CAZNDN010000019.1:0-2633 GCA_964571815.1 uncultured Fibrobacterota bacterium
TCCCGGCCCCTCGTGTGGGCGGCCCGAAATGCTTCTCGGCTCTTCCCAGCAGGAAATCCAGACAGAGGGCCAACACCGCCGCCGGGACGGCGCCCGCGAGGATCATGGCGTTGTTGACCATCGAAATACCCCGGAAAATAAACTGTCCCAGGCCCCCGGCGCCGATTGCCGCGCACAACGTGGCGATGCCTACACACACCACGGCCGATATGCGAATGCCGGCCATGATCATGGGCAGCGACAAGGGCAGCTCCACCATCCTCAACACCTGCATGTCGGTCATACCCATGCCCCGCGCGGCCTCCTTGATAGCGGGGTCGACCTGCCGGATTCCGGTATACGTATTGCGAATGATGGCCAGAAGGGAGTACAGAAACAGCGCGACTACCGCCGGCGTGGTTCCGATCCCTCCGATCAGCGGAAGCGGCAGCAGAAACCCCAGCAGGGCAAGGCTCGGTATGGTCTGGATCACACCCGCCACCCCCAGGACCCACCGCGCAAGCCACGGAAACCGTGTCAGCATCACTCCAACCGGCACGCCCGCACCTACCGCAAGCGCCACCGAGATACCGGTCAGGCGGATATGCTGAAGCGTGGCCGAGAGAACCTCGACCCTCCGGGAGAGGATGAATTCAACAAAACTCACGGCTGCGCCTTCTGTGATGTCATCTCTTCGGCGAACCGTGCCAGATAGTCACGGTGCCGCCCCAGAAAAGAACGTACAAACTCACTTGCCGGATTTTCGATGATCCCTTCGACCGTGTCGATCTGTTCCACGACGCCGTCCTTCATGACCGCAATGCGGTTGCCCATCTTGACCGCTTCGAAGATATCATGGGTGACGAAGACGATTGTTTTGTGGATCTGTTGCTGCAGCTTCAGGAACTCATCCTGCAGCTCCTCGCGGGTGATAGGGTCCAGGGCCCCGAACGGTTCATCCATGAGCACGATCTCCGGATCGCCCGCCAGTGCGCGCGCCACACCGATCCGCTGCTGCTGACCGCCCGAAAGCTCGTGCGGATAGCGGTCGCCGAACGTGGCCGGATCCAGGTTGACCATCGCCAGCATCCGCTCGACTTTCCCCTTGATCCGGTCGCCTTTCCACCCTCGAAGGCGCGGTACGATCGCCACGTTCTGCGCTACCGTCAAGTGCGGCAGCAACCCCACGTCCTGGATCACGTACCCGATATTTCTGCGCAGGGAGATTTCATCCCACTCCGCCGACCGCACATCGTCGATCGCTATGGTGCCCGAATCGGGCTTCACGAGCCGGTTGATCGTTTTCAGGGCCGTTGTCTTGCCGCAGCCCGAAAGGCCGATCAACACGACAAACTCGCCCCTTCCCACCGAAAAAGAAACGTCCCGGAGGGCCCGGACCCCTCCGGGAAACGTTTTGGTGAGATTACGCAGCTCGATCATGATCCCTCTCCATAACGGCACTCACTTGAACGGATCCCACCGGGCGGTAAGATGCTCGTAGCCTGCCGGGAAGTGCTCTCCGAACAGCCGGTAGTAGTGCAGCTCTTTCGGCGAAAACAGCTTCATGCCGCTTCGCGTCGTCCCGTTCTTCTCCCACTCGCTCTTGTCAACCTTGTCGGCCGTCAGTTCATCCATCAGGTCGTCCACACCCGTTCCACCGGCGAAACGGAGCTTGGGGCGGGCGTAAATCTCTTCGGGAAGCCACGATTTGAACGCCTGTCGCAGGATCCACTTCTCAACGTGTCTCCCCTGCTGCTCGTCGTAGCGATGTTTCATTTCCATGGGGATGCTGAGAGCGAACGTAACGACTTCGGGCGCAAGATACGGCGTTCGGTAATTCACCGAATTCGACATCCACCCCCTGTCAAGCCGCCGCAGTGCGGTGTTGTAGGCAATATCCACCAGCTTCCTGGCCACACGCTCTTTCTCGCGATTGTCGTCGATCGCTTTCAACTCCCTGAAATACCCTCCGAAAAGCTCATCGGCGCCTTCTCCCACCGCGACGCAGTGTGAGTGCCGGGCGATCATCTTCGACGTGAAGAAATTGGCGATTGCCCCCGAGACGCAATCCTCATCGAACGTCTCCATGTACCACACGGCCTCGGGGATTACTCCCTTGATGTCCTCGTCGGTGATCTCGTAGATCTCGTGCTCCAGCCCAAGGTAACGCGCCATGAGCTTCGCGAACTCGAGGTCCTTGCTGGGATATCGCTTGATCGTCGTGCTGAAAAGCTTGACATTCGGATTGATCGATTTTGCTACGGCCGCAATAATCGAGCTGTCAAGCCCGCCGCTGAGAGCAATCGCCGTGACCGCCCCGTCCTCCATGCGCTTGCGCACCGCATCCACCAGCAGCTTCTCCAGCGTTTTCGCGGTCTCTTCGGGCAAGCCAACCGCGGGCACCGACGGAGCGAAACCATCAAATTCCCTCAGCCCCTCGCGGGTGGAAAAGTAGTGTTTCGGCGGCAGTTCCGTCACGGTCGCGGCATGCTCCAGCAAAGCCTTCGCTTCGCCGGCAAAGCACACCGTACCATTGTCGGCATGGTAGATCAAAGGCCGTGCTCCCACGCCGTCCCGCGCCAGGATCGTCTCGTCCCCGTCGATTATCGCACATGCATACGTACCGTCCATGTGCGCGAAGCACTTCTTCCCGT
>CAZNDN010000019.1:2733-14365 GCA_964571815.1 uncultured Fibrobacterota bacterium
CTGGTCGGCCGTCTTGCCGAGAATTCCTGCGATTGCACTCACGGCGTCACTCCTTCCCCTGGTGGTGATAAGTAATGTGTCGGCTCACTGCGCTGTGAGAAACGCTCGTGGAAATCCCGCCGAGCCAGGTGCGCCGTTGCACTCAGGCCGCTTCATCGACGGTGACATGCGCGTGCCGAAGGTCCCCGTCAATGGTGCCGCTGACCTTCTCGCGCTCTTCCGCAAAATCGAAACCGCTCCAGATACCGACCGAGGCCAGAATGGAGTCCTGGGGATGATAGCGACGGAAAATCTTGAAATAGTAAGCCGCTTCCCTGGAGTTGATTGTCGCGCCGGGATACTGCTCCCGCATTCGTGCAAGTTCGCTATCGGAGATTTCCTGCTCGGCAACACGCTCGCCCAGGTCCTGGACGCCGGCGCCCTGGGTGTACTGGACTTTGTAGCGCCACAGGATCTCATCGGGCAGCAGGCCGGTGTTCCGGAAGGCATGACGAAGGATCCACTTCTCGATACTCGCCCCGTCGTGCTCCTTGACCTTCAGCTCCGGAGCGATCTTCATTCCCAGATCTATTATTTCGGTGTCGAGAAAGGGCACGCGCAACTCGAGGCTGAATTTCATGCCCATGCGGTCGGCTCGCTGGAGATTGATATTGTGGAGCGACGCCAGGCACCGACGCGCTTCCTCATTCTGCCGGTCCATTCCCAGGTTTTTCATGTAATGGTACCCGTTGAACACCTCGTCGGCGCCCTCACCGGTGAGCACCACGGTAACGTACTCCGCGGCAAGGCGACAGGTGAAATAGCACGGGACGGCGCAGCGGACCAGCGATGGATCGTAGCTTTCCAGGTGCTTGATCACCAGGGGAAGTACCTGATAGTATTCCTCTTCGGTGATGATCTTCTCGTGATGTGTCGAGCCGATATGCGCCGCGGCCAGACGCGACGCTTGAAGGTCGTCGCTCTCACGCCCCTGCGCGTCGCGCGAGCCTACGACGAACGTATGAAGGTTGGGGATGCGGCGCGCCGCGATTGCCGCGACAAGGCTGCTGTCAAGACCACCGCTGCAGAATGAACCCACGTGAATATCGGGATCGGAAAGAAGGCGCTTCTCCACGGCCCGCACAACAGCTTCGCGCGTCAAGCCCGCCGCTTCTCCCGCGTCGCCGATGGGATCCTTCTCCCCCCGCGGCAATTCGTAGTAGCGCACGAAACCCGTCGCCGGGGTATAATAGTGGCCCGCCGGGAACTCCCGCACATCATCCACCCCCGCCACCGACATGGCCCCCAACTCCGAGGAGAAGTAAAGCATACCGCCGTGATAGCCGTAGTAAAGAGGTTTGATGCCGATCGGGTCACGCGCCAGGAGCAGGTTGCCGCTTCTGCCGTCCAGCAGGGCAAAAGCAAACATGCCGTCCAGCACGCGAACACATTCCGCCCCGCGATCCTCGTAAAGATGCACGATTACCTCGCTGTCGGAATCGCTGCCGAGGCGGTGCATCGAACGAAGGCCCTCCCGAAGAGACTGAAAGTTGTACACTTCGCCGTTGCACACCAGAGCAATCCCGTCGCGGCAGCCGGTCAACGGCTGATGTCCCCCGGCAACGTCCACGATCGAAAGTCGTGTATGCCCCAGTGTCGCGGCGTCGGTGCAATGAATCCCGTTGTCGTCGGGACCCCGATGCTCCATCACCGAAAGCATTTTCCGTATTGTCGATGTATCCCGGCCGCCGAAACAACCTGCTATTCCGCACATGACGTCTGGTTCCTTTCAATGTAGTTGCCGACCGATTCATGAAGCCGCCGCAGCGGCAGTGTTCCCTCGATCGGGGAGCCGCGGTAGAGCAGTCCGCGACGAAGTCCCTTGCGGGCATCGCGCATGAACGCCGTGCTGCTCTGCGAGGAAGCAACGGCCTTCTCGATCGATGCGATCCGCCCCTCCATCGCATCGGTGGAGATCTCTTCCCGCTCGCCGAGCACGTAGTCTATCCGCGCGGCAATCTCCTTCCCCGCCGGTGCGGGATCTACGCCCAGCGCCGCCAGGGAGTCCTCTACCGACATCCGGCAAAGGTCGGCCACCTCTTCCTCGTCGCCCGGCGATGCGAAGCGGTTCTTGACACATGAAAGTATGGTGTCGTCGATCACATACTGCTCGGGGCACACCGTCACGATACGCTCGAGCATTCCCAGGGCGCTGTTGACGAACTGGGCCCCGGAGGCGGTTATCCGCGCCAGCGCGAGCGCTTTCTCGGCAACGGCCCGGGCCGACGGCAGCGGCTCGTCGGAGACGCCCGCCGTACCGCAGCACGGAATGCCATAGTAGTACGTCATATCGGTCATCATCGCGCACCGTCTTATGCTGTCGGGTTGACACCAGCGCGGAGACCCGTCGCTGTAAAGATCGGCGGTTATCGGAAGGCCTCGGTGAAGAAGTCGAGCGCCGGGCCGTATCAGGTTACCCAGCACCACCGCCGAAAGCACCTCGGCGTTCACCTGCACCACCTCTCCCACCTCCGACAACGGAGCGGTGGTACCCGCCTGCGCACAACTGGAAATGGCCACGGGAATGTCGTGCCGCACGATACGCATGAATTTCTCGGTGGTATCGCCGACCATGTGCAACGGACTCACCATCAGACAGGAAATGAAGGAGATCAACGAAGGATCACCGACAGTTTCGACGATCCGCGGGAGGTTGTCCACACAGACCAGGTTGGCCAGGTTCATGTGTTTGGTTGTGTTTTCGGAAAACAACCGGGCCTTGGTCGTGTCCATCTCCTCCTCGGCCACATCGGGCTCCACCGGTCGCGTGATAAAATCGACATGGGGAAGCTGCTGGGCCAGACGGAGAATACGTATCAGGTCTTCCGTGACGGCGGGGCGCTTTGCGAAGGCGCCGTCTTCCCAGTGAAGCACATTCAGGGCCTGTCCACCGGTCCCGAAATGAACCGCGGGCTTGCCGGCGGGATCCAGGGTAATCGCCGATTTGGGATCGCGCGCACCCAGTTGGATCGTCCGTGCGGTCTTCTCCACGGCCGCATCGACCAGCTCGCGGCCGATGTGGATTCTTCCGTTGCGCTCGACGGCGCCGGCTTCCACAAAGAGCTTCCGGGCCCCGTCGTGGGCTACGTCGATGCCGACCTGCTCCAGCAGTCGGCACGATGCCTCATGCATGATACCGCACTGCCGGTCGGAGAGCACGGGGTATCGCTTGTGCAGGTTCATCCCCGCCGCGTCGCCCGCATGTACCGAGCGCACTATGCCGCCTCTTTCTTGTAGCGGTTCATCACGGTGATCGCCTCGAACGCATCCTTACAGTGCGCATCGGCACCGATCTTCTCGGCAAACTCGGGACTGGTGGGAGCACCGCCGATCAACACTTTCACCTTGTCGCGCAGTCCCTCCGACTTCAGCCCGTCGATCACCGGCTGCATCGCCGTCATCGTGGTGGTAAGCAGCGCCGAAAGCCCGAGGAAGCCCGCTCCGCTGTCCTTCACCGCCGAAACTATCTGATCGGCCGGAATGTTAATCCCCAGGTCCTTGACTTCGTACCCGTCGCCCTTGAGCATCGTCGTGACGATATTCTTCCCGATATCGTGAAGATCGCCTTCGACCGTGGCGATCACGAACGTTCCCTTCCGCTCCACACCTCCCTTCACGAGGTACGGCTCGGCAATCTCCATTGCCTTGCCCACGCATTCGGCGCCGGCAAGCATGTCGGGAATCAGGTATTCACCCGACTCGAACTTCTGACCCACGAGTTCCATTCCCGCCGAAAGTGTATCCAGCACCTTCTGCACATCCACCCCGCCCTCAAGAGCCGCCGTCGTCAACTCGCTGACTCCATCCTGCCCTTCCATGGTCCCGTCGAAACCCTCATCCTCGCGATCAATGTGACCGAGCACGGCGTTGGTTTTGATTTGCTCAAGAATTTTCTTCTCATCCATTGCAGACACCTCACTCGTGAAAATGTGAAGCCGGAAGCAGTCCGGGAACACTCCCGAACATCTGCTCCGCGACCGTTTCCGGAAGCCTGTGGGGCTCTGAGGCCTCGATCGATGCAAGCTTCTCGTGGGCCTGTTCCAGTACGCCTTCGGCGGTATCCGTATGCCGCAACGAGTGCGGCTCGGAGATCAGCCCTTTGCGGATACGCTTGCGAATACTTCGCACGAAAAGGCGCTGGTCCGACGCCATGATTTTGCGAATCTCGGCCACCGACTCGTCAACCTCAGAGGGTTCGAAGGCCGGGGGAGCGACGATGCGCTTGACCATCCCCACATTGGCATCGTCGATTACCGCCTGGAGCGGACAGAAGATATTGGTCTTGTCAAGGAGCCCGAAAGCATAGTGAACATATTGCGCGCCGGACTGAGCCACGGTCAGGTGCGAAAACACCTTATCCAGCGTCGCCTGGTATCCCGGCACCTTGCTGTCGGCTACACCGGCGCTTGAGTAGCAGGGGATCCCGTACCTGCGCGCCATCTGGACGCAGTCGCAGTTGTAGTGGGCAAACTCCGCGACACCGTAGAAATCGTGCAGCGTATCGAGCCGGGTCCTGACCGGCACGGCCCCGTAGAGCACGGGGGTACCCGGATTGACCAACTGGGTCAGAGTGATCCCGGCAAGTATCTCGGCGTTGATCATTGCCACCATGCCCTCTTCCTGGATCGGTGCGGTGGAGCCGCCCTGGGGGGACGAAGAGATCACCAGCGGAACGCCGCGGCCGGCAATCTCGATCACCTTGCGTGCGGTGTCGTCCACAATCTGCAGCGGGCTCTTCACCACACAGGCAATAAACGAAAGCACGGGGTTTTCCCGGAACGCTTCTTCCCCGCCCGCTACCTTTCGTCCCAGTTGGAGAACCGACGGCAGAGAAGCAAGGTTGGACACGCCGCCCTGAACGTGTTTTTCGCAGTAGAGAAGCGCCGCCATGAAGACGTTGACGTCCTTGTTACCCTCGTCGATCCCTTCGTCCTGTACGTTGACGTTGCGGATGAAGAAGTCGACGTTCTCCAGGGCATTGCACAGTTTGGCCGAGCGGCACAGCAGCGATATCGATCCCCGCTGCTGTTTTCCCACCGGGTAGGTAAGCACGGTCGAAGGGTCCGAGCGTGAGACGAACTCCTCCAGTTCGGTATCCAGGAAAATGTTGGTCTCCGAGCCTGTGCCGAAATACACCCGCGGCACGTCGGCATCGAGCACGAGCCGGTTGCCCGGTTCCCTGGCGCCGAGTATCACCCGTGAAGGAGCACTCTGGACGGCGTCCATCACCACCCGGCGCGGGACACGAACCACCGGGGCCCCGCCGGAATCGTGAGGATCTACCCTGCAGCCGGCCCGTTGGAAAATCTCGGCCGCCTGCTGATTATGACATACCAGGCCCGGGTCCTCCAGAATACTCATCGATGCGTCGTGGATTGCCTCCAGCCTGGGATCGTCCAGACGGCTGACCGGGTTAACCAGTGTTCCGGCTCTGAACGGCTTACCCATCGAACAGCCCCCCTCGTGCCGCGCGAGTGTATTTCCGGCAGTACTTGTCGTGTCCGGAAACCAGCTCGCCGAGAGCAATTCCCTTGGCAACGGAGGGACGCGTCGGATCGCAGAGCGCGGAATCGAGCCCGCAGACAAACGCTGCTACGAGAAAAGCCCGGTTGACATGGGCCCGTTTGGGCAAACCATGAGATACGTTGGAGAGCCCGAGGGTGGTTTTTGACGAAGGAAGTTCCTTCTTGATTCGTCGAATGGTTTCGAGTGTAACCGGCCCCTGGGTAACATCAGTGGCAATCGGGAAGGCAAGCGCGTCGAAAAAGAGCTGCTTCTCCGCCACCCCGGCTTCGGCCGCGGCATCTCTGATCCGCTTGCACACCGCGACACGGCGCTCCGCGGTAGTGGGAATCCCCGATTCATCCATGGCAAGCGCAATAACCGGAGCACCGTGTTGCGCCGCGAACGGCAGCGTCTCCTCCATAAGCTTGTCTTCTGCCTTGATCGAATTCAGCATCCACGGTCGCCGCCCGTCAAGATGCTCCACACCTGCCTTCAGCACCTCGGGATCGGCGGTATCGACCGAGAACTTCTTTTCGGTACACTCCAGGGCGCAATCAATCAACCACCGGAGATCGTCGATTTCCTCCGAGGTTTCTCCGGAGCCCGTGCCGGCATTGAGATCGATATATTCCGCGCCGGCCTTGTCCTGGTTTGTGATCTCCTTTACGATCGTCTCCTTGTCCCGATCCCGGATGGCTTTCCAAATACCGGGTCGGGAAGCGTTGACACGTTCGGCGATAATTATCATACGTAGAGCACCTCCGCCTCGTAGGCCCGCTCCTCGACAGGGAAGCGCTCGAGGACATCTTCTCTGTCGGCAAGGTCGACGTAGCATTTGACCGATTCGGCCAGCAGCCGCTCCACCACTTCATGAGCACGCTCGGAAGCGCTCTGTGCGCCATCCTCGAGCCAGACGGAACGCTTCTCACGATCGCTGAGCTGGGGGCGATAGTGCTCCCGGTGCATGAACTTGCGCGTATGGCGCGAGGCTGTGAAATTGCCGCCGGGACCGGCCCGTTTGATCTCATCCAGCCCCAGACGTTCACTATCAAGGCTCACCCCTTCGATAGCCCGTTTCGCCATACCGATAATCTCGTTGTCGATGATCAGCTTCTCCTTGCTCACCGTCATGGCGAACTCCATCAACCCCGCGGCATCGTGAATGAAATCCGATCCCGCAAGCCCCACCAGGAGATTGTTGATCGCCGATTCGTACCCGCATTGCGCATCGAGCGTTTTCGAGTCACTGATCCCCGCCGTCGTATAACTGGGTATGCCGTAGTACTGGGCCATCTCGGCCGCCGCCGCGTTGACCAGTCCGCTCTCTACCGGTCCCCCCAGGTAGGTCAGGTCTCTGAGATTGGTCGCCGATGCCACACAGCCGTAGATGACGGGCGCGCCGGGTGAGGCAAGCTGCGTCAGCATAACATTGATGAGCCCGTCGCAATTCTGCATCACGAGGTTTCCACCCAGCGAAATCGGCGACGTAGCGCCGCACAGCGGTTCCGCGGGAACCGCCACGGGAATGCGCTCACGGGCGATATCGATCATGAACGAGGAATACTTCTCGTCGATGCGAAGCGGACTGATTCCGCAGGCAATCATGGAGAGAAACGGGCGACGACGAAGCGCTTCGCGGGAGCCCGCTATCGTTTCGGCCATGGCGATCACGTCCCGCATCCCCTGCGCCGTGTAGATCCCTCCCATAATATGCTTGGTCGTGTGCATGAACCCCGCGAAAAAGCGGTTGACATCGACTACATCTATCGGCAACTCGGCGGGGTAGGTAGGCAGCAGCATCAAGTCGATGTTGCTCAAGTGATCGCAGATGCGAATGATCTCGATAAGATCCTGAAGGGTTGCGCGCCGATGCTCCTTGCTGCCGTAGTCCATGACGTTGAGGGCCGTGCCGCCCGTGCCGAAATAGACGTTGCCTCTCCCCAACTCGAGATCATGCTTCTCCGACCTCCCGCAGAGGGTGACTTCCCGGGGCGCGGCCGAAACCAGCTCCATCACCGTCTCGGGCCTCAGTTTGACTACCCTGCGCTCCGAATCGACCGCACACGCCGCCTTGCTGAATAGATCGAACGCTTCGTCGTTGTGGACCTCGAAACCGACTTCCTCCAGCACGTGCAAAGTCGACTCATGGACCTTTTTCACTCCCTGCTCCCCCAGAGGAGCATACCGATGCTTGATCTTGCCGGGCCGGTGTCCGTTGTTCATGGTTTTCCCCTTTCTGTTGCATTGCATCGTCTGCACGCGCTCGATGAGCTTGCTCTTAGCAAAAAGCGTGCCAATTATGGGGCTCCCCTTGTTCCGTCACGAATCAACAAGCGACCATACGTGTCGCGCGTGGGTCCGGGTAGGGAAGCTCTAACGCCACTCTACTCCCGATCACACAGTCCGCACCCTTATTTGATGTTGCGGATAGGGCCTGCCCGGGCATCAGCCCGGTCGGACATCGGGGAGGTTGAATCCGGCGACTGCCGTATTACATATTATAGCAAGAAAACATCACAGCCGCAAGGGAACTTTTATTTGCACAGGTAATATAATTATATTTACATGGTGAGCGCAAATAAGTGCCCTTTCGGCCCTGAGGATTCGGGTTGAGAGAACATTCCATTCGTATCGACAAGGGGAGCCCTGATGGCGAAACGGAAGAAGGATTTGAATCAGTACCGGGCCGACGAGGCTTCGCTGCATTCATATCTCCGATCAATAGCCAGGCATCGGGTACTTTCCCGTGATGAAGAGTCGGCTCTTGCGGCGCGGATCAAGCGCGGAGACCGCCGGGCGTTGCAGGATCTGGTCAACGCCAACCTTCGCTTTGTGGTCAGTGTGGCCCGCACCTACCAGAACCAGGGGCTGCCTGTCGCGGACCTTATCAACGAAGGGAACATCGGGTTGATCAAAGCGGCGAAGCGGTTCGACGAGCGCAAGAACTTCAAGTTCATTTCCTATGCCGTGTGGTGGATCAGACAATCGATTCTTCAGGCCCTGGCGCACCATTCCCGAATCACACGGCTGCCGCTCAACCAGGTCAACACGATCTATCGGATCGGTCAGGCGCAGCGGCGGCTGGAGCAGCGTCATTCCCGGACTCCCGATGCCGATGAACTGGCCGTGGAGCTGGGGATCAAGAAGGAAAAGGTCAAGACCGCCATCCGGGTCGGCAACGGGCACACATCGCTGGATGCTCCCCTGAAAAACGCCGCGGGAAGCAAGCTGGTGGATATGATCTCGGGTGACGTGGAGTTTCCACCGGATCACGGCGTACAGCGCACCCTGCTCCGGAGCGGCATCAGAAAGACCCTGGATGAGCTGGATCCGCGGCAGCGTGAGGTCATCTCGCTGTATTTCGGCCTCGGCGGGGGCGCCGAACTGACAATCGATGAGATTGCCGCGCGAACGGCCCTGACACGAGAGAAGGTTCGGCAGGTGAAGGATTCGGCACTGAAAAAACTGAAACGCTCGGCAACGATGGATGGGTTGCGCGTATATCAGGAGGCGTGAGAAGGAGACTCCGGACGGAAATCGTGATAGCCCCGGTTCACGTATCATTGAAACCGGACACCAGTGGGAGAGGAGGCGACAGGATGATGGACGTCACGAAAAAGGCGAAAGAGAGATTGGAAGGGATCTTGAGAGAACGCAGGGCCGGAGATGATTCCGCGGTCCGCATCGTCACGTCGACCGCCGACGACAGGACGCTGCGGATGATTCTGGACAAGCCCGAAGAAGGCGACACGGTGGTTACCAACGACAACGGCCGGAAAGTACTGCTGATGGAGCAGTCGCTGGCCGAATCACTTGACGGTAATGTGCTTGATCACAGTGAAAGCGGCGAATCAACCGGCTTCGTACTGACTTCGGCAGACGCTTTGCACGACTAGGAATCGGCTGGCTGGAGCCGCCGGCGACACGGCCGGAATGCAAATAATACACCTCAGATAGTACACCTCAAAAGGACCCACGGCGGTGCCCATGCCGGTGCGAATAGACGAAACAAAACCGTATTTCTCTATCGGGGCCGTTGCCGAGATACTTCACATAAAGCCCCGGATGCTGAGGCTCTACGAAGAACGGGGGCTGATAACGCCGTCTCGTACCGAAGGCAACCGGCGTCTGTACTCCCTCAGAGACATCGATATGCTGGCCTATATCCAGTATCTCACGTGCGTGAAACGGGTCAACATCGCGGGGGTGATCGAGATTCAGAAACTTCTCGGCAAAATGGACCAGGAGACCCGAAAATCGCTGATCGAAGAGGTACACCGCCGGATCGAATCGCTGCCCCAGGAGGAAAAAAAGGCCTACAGCGGCGAAAACGACGAGGTTTCACACGTGGTAATTCAAGAAGCCGCCCACTTTTCGCGAAAACAGAAAAACCTTTCGCAATAACGCAAATCATCTCTCCCGAATGATTGCCGCCGGTTCCTGCTACCGTGCCGTGCGGAGCAACGCCGTGGCGGTACGATTTCCCCAACGCAGTACGCACGGATATACTCCACCGCCCCTTGCATGCCGACCGGCTTGCCGCCGCACGGTCACGCGGCCGTTGTCCACTTGTTCTCTCCGAAGCACCGAGGCAACCTCGGTACCACGGAGGTCATAGACTGAAAGCGACACACGCTCTCCTGCCGGGGCGTCGACGACGAAGGAGACCCAGCCATCCGCCTGCGAACGAATTTCGAGTGACAACACCCCCTGATCCCGGCCCACTGCCCGCGGATATGCCGCGCGCACATCGATCCTGGACAAGACCATCCTTTCGGATTTCGCCCACTCGGCATTCTCCCACTTCCAGGAGCGACTGGTAGCGGAGATAAATGAAGGTAGACCGAGCGACGGGTCATAGGCATAGCTTTCCTTGTAGCTGTTGTTCCATGTCCCCGCACCCCACGATGCCCGCACGGTTTCCGTGGGGTTATCCTCCGCATTGTATGCGGTGGTGGCCTTTGACTGATTCGCCCATTGCACCTCTGCCGCATCCCACGTTTGAGACGTCTCCTCGGTCGGGTTCCCCCGTGCATCGAACGCCCTGAGTGTCCGCTCCAGATTCTCCCAGTCGCTTTCGCCCCACTCCTGGGACACTTCCTCGACCGCATTCCCGCCGGCATCGTTGGTATACTGCATTCGGGATATGTTTTCACCCTCCACGCCTCCCACCGACGGCATGCGGGTAAGCTTTTCGGTAAGGTTGCCGGCAGCATCGTAGGTGTAGATGGTTGTCTGCAAGTCCACCCACAATCCCAGCAGATAGAGGCTTCGGGTCTCGGAGGCCGGCCTTCCGCCGGCGCCGTAGACGTAGCTGGTGCGCAGGAGTTCGACCCAGCTCTGAGTTTCATCGTCATAGAGGTACATGACGATCATCGAGACCGTGCCGTCGGCACCGTAGGTCACTTCCGCCTTGAGCTTGTCGCCGAACGTCGAGCTTTCGCTCTCCGCCATCTCCAGCACCACTTCGCTCAAGTCACCGTCACGGTGGGCCAAATCGGCGTACAGTGTTTCGACCCACTCCTCACCGGCCAACTCGCGGAAACGTATTTCGCTCAATCGACCGCTGTCATCGAAGGTAAGCAACAGTCCGGCGCTGGGTGTCCAGCCCGTTGCGCTCCACTGTTCCAAAACCCCTTCGTACTCCCCCGGCCCGCCCTCCATCGTAACCTCAGACAGGAGCTGGACCTGGTCGGGCCCGAACTCTTCGACGTCCTGCAGCTCATTCCACGGTGCTCGCCGGTGAAGCCCCTGTTTTTCTGCTGAGCCGGCGACGGTAAGAAAGGACGCCGGCCCCGCCAGGGCCTCGACTACGGAAACCTGTAAGTGATTATCGGCGCCGGCCAGGCCCGCTGCAACCACAACCACTCCCGCAATACGTTTCAGTGATTTCATGCCACCCCTCCTCTGCCTGAGCCGGCGAAATACAATAGCCGCACGGACGTTTCGTTCGAACGAAATCCCGATGAGTCTTACTATGAATATACCCAACTCCTGTGCAAATGTCAATGATTTCCCGCGGGGATTCGGCCGGGGCACACGGAAAACACCAGTTTGCCGGCCCGGCCCCACCAACCCGCGGATTGCG
>CAZNDN010000019.1:14465-46222 GCA_964571815.1 uncultured Fibrobacterota bacterium
GGAGAGTATTCGATTTCCTTCTCTCACGAGACTTCGCCGTCGCATCATTCGACCTCCGCGGCCACGGGAAGTCCGACGGGAAACAAGGGGATATCCCGCACTACGAGTCTTTGCTTGACGATGTTGACCTCATGACGACCGAAGTCCGTCGAAGTCTTGGTGAGGTGACCGTCGCCCTCTATGGCCATAGCCTCGGCGCCAATATCGTGCTCAACCACGTACTCCGCAGACCCGGTACCGTAGCAGCCGCCGTTGGAACGGCCGCCTGGATTCGTACCGCGTTCGCCCCTCCACATTGGAAAACCACGCTTGGCAAACTGCTTCGGAACCTCTGCCCTTCATGCACGGTCGGCAACGAACTCGATCCGCAATGGTCCACGCGCAACGCCGAGGTCCTGGAGGAGCTTCGCAACGACCCGCTCATGCACAACAGAATCTCGGCACGGATGTATTTCGAGACCGTCGATGCCGGGGAGTGGGCGCTTCGGCATGCGGGAAATCTAAGCGTGCCCGTGCTGCTGATGCACGGCACGGGCGACCGCTACACGTCACTCGAGGCGGCCCGAACCTTTGCGACCCGAGCCGGCAAGCGATGCACGTTCAAGCCGTGGGACGGCCTGTATCACGAATTGCACAACGAGCCCGAACGAGAGCAGGTCCTGGGTTGCGCCGCCGAATGGCTTCTTCGACAAGTTCGAAAATAAGCAGAAGCGAAAGGGGGCCCTTCACGCTCCCCACTGTGCTCCCTCCGGCATGGCCGGCGTACTCTCAGCCAAAATCCTTACCGATCAGATTGGAGCTGATCCGGGCCGATTCGTAGATCGTGGGCAGCCCCGATCCGGGGTGCGTGCCACCGCCGACCAGATAGGTATTGCCCACCTCTTCGAAACGATTGCGAGGACGGAAATAGAGCATCTGGTTGATCGTGTGCCCCAGATTGAACGTAGCCCCCAGGAAAAGTCCGTACTTCCGGCGCCAGTCGTCGGGTGTAAGAATCAACTCTTCCGTGATGTGTGACTCCAGGTCGCTCATCGACGTGCGCTCCGTGATTACCCGCATGACCTTCTCACGATAGGAGGAAACCAGGGAGTCGTCCCACCGCAACCCGCCGGCCGTATTGGGTACGGGAACCAACACGTACACCGCCGAGTGCCCCTCGGGAGCGATAGTCTTGTCGGTCAGAGAAGCGTTGCGCACATAAACCGACATGTCTTCGCTCAACGTGTTGCTCTTGACAATTTCGGTGATATTCCGACGGTAGTCCCGCGCGAAGAGTATCTGATGATGCGGGTCATCATAGCACTTGTCCACGCCGAGGTAAAGCATCATCGTGGAGCAGGAGTACTTCTTTCGGCGCAGATTCCCCGGCGTCCACTTCCGGATCACCCCGGGCTCGAACAGCGTCTCCATGGCATGACCGAAATCCGCGTTGATCACCACCGCGTCCGCCTCAATCCTCTCACCCGATTCCAGCTCGACCCCTCTTGCGATACGATTCTCCACAACCACGCGTTTTACGGGACTCGACAACCGGATGTCGGCGCCGTGCTCGCCCGCCACCCTTGCCATGGCGTGGGAAATCTCACTCAACCCCCCGATCACGTGATCGATCCCGCCCGAATGCTCGATATAGGGGATGATGGTGAACGCGCCGGGGCATTCCCAGGGCGACATTCCCAGATACTTTGCCTGAAACGTGAACGAAATTCGCAACCGCTCGTCCTTGAAATATCCCGCCAGGACCTGATACAGCGACTTCGTGAGCGAGAGATGCGGCAGCGCGCGGCGGATCGGTTTCGACGCCATTTCCTTCAGGGTCGCATAGTCCTTCTGCAAGCACGGGTACATCACGTCGTAGCGAAGCTTCTCCCGCTCGTGAAATCTGTCCAAGCCTCCCGCACTGGCGGGGAACTGCCTGGCTATCTGCTCCTTCATTCGCTCCCGGTCGGCCGTCGGGTACACATCCATGTCGCCGAATGAGAGTTTGTACATGGGATCAACCGGCACCACACGGCAGTAGTCGTCGAGCTTCCGTCCCGCCAGCTCGAACATCTCCCTGAGGATGAACGTCATCATCAGAAACGTAGGCCCCGTATCGAACAGATAGTCCCCGCGCTTGATTGCCGCGTTGCGCCCACCCACCACGGCCTCACGCTCCAGTACGGTAACCTTGTAACCCCTGCGAGCGAGAATCATCGCCGATGTCAACCCGCCGGGTCCCGCGCCGATAATCGCCACGTGTTTCTCCGCCATCAAAATCCTCCCGGGTTCGGAGCTGTGAATCATTCCTGGAACAGAGGTAATATAGTTTCAGGTTTCTGCAATGGAGCGGCCGGATCGCCCTCGCCCGCCCACTCTGTTCAGTCAATTACAACGCAGGTTTCAGTGCCGCCGCATCGTACGTTCGCGCCCCGCCCCGGCAGCGAACGGGCGCTGTCAAGAATCGATTCCGCACCGCGCAGCGGCATGACCCCACAGATCACCGGAAGCAACGCCGCGAAGAGAAGCGGCTTGCGCCTCATGGGTCAGAACTCCCGCGACGCTCCCACCGTGACGGTCAGGAAATGAAGCCAGTTCTTGACATATCCGTCACCCGGCCCCGTCTCGTCACTGTCCGTCCCCACGGCCCCACCTCCGAGATACCGCAGGTTCAGGAAAGCATCGTCGCGCTCCGAAAGAAAAACACCCGCACGCAGGGACGCGTCCAGGATTGCTCCCGTGACCTCTTCATCACTGCCGTTGAGATAGCTCACCGGCGCGTACATCCCGTCGGCCTCCGCACCCCACCACCACCGCCGGCCGATCCCGAACCGACAACGCGTTTTCAGGGCCGGCACCGGACCCACATCACGAGTGGTCCGGAGAATCTCACCGTCCAGCGACTCAAACTCTATCGTCGCATTGCGTATCTGCAGACTCAACCCAACAGCGAGTTCCTCCCGCGGGTCTTCCCTGAAATCGTACAGGTAGCTCGCGCGGTAGAAGGGGAAACCGTAGGTAAACCGAACCGGCGTTCCCGCCTCGAAGATCACCTCGTCCACCGAGAGATCCGTGCCGACTATCTCCCTGGTTTCAAGCCACAGCGGCTGGTAGAGAAGGACCGCCTCATGGTGAGGCCCCATGCGCAGATCGAGGGTGAACCTGCTCACCGCCGCCAACACGTCCTGCCCACCGTCACGACGGTAATCGAAATACGTGCCGCTCTTGCTCAGTTGTATCCGGTGGTCGAGCACCGCAAGAAAGCCGATCTCCGCCCGCGCGCGAAACCTGACAGTACCATCTTCTCTTTCGACCGCACCTGCTCCCACGGCAATCAGCAACACCGCCGGCAACAACATGGTTCTCGGCATCATCACGTCCTCCTTCACCGATAGAATGAACCCACTCCCGGAAAATACATGCCCGCTTCGCAACAATGGCCCCCAAGTGTATTTTGTGTGCCCCGGACTTTCCACCGCGTAGATCGTCGGAACCATGATTCATCCCGCACGCATCCAACCACTCAACCGCCGAGCGGCCCGTAGGGGCGACTTTGTCCTCTACTGGATGCAGCAGGCGCAACGGGCCCGGTACAATCACGCCCTCGAATACGCCGTCGACCGCGCCAACGAATTCCGCCTTCCCGTCGTGGTCTACTTCGGGCTGACCGATCGATTCCCCGAGGCGAATCTCCGACACTATCATTTCATGCTGCACGGGTTGAAGGAGGTGAGTGCAAGACTCAACGACCGCGGGATCACGTTTGTTCTGCGCGTGGAATCGCCGGACCAGGGCGCTCTCCGGCTTGCCCGCCGCGCTTCCATGATAATCACCGACCGCGGCTACCTTCATCTTCAGCGCTCCTGGCGCGCCAAAGTGGCGGCCGAAGCGCCATGTTCGGTGGTCCAGGTCGAGAGCGACGTGGTCGTGCCGATCGAGACGGCCTCAGGGAAGCAGGAGTACGCGGCCCGCACCATCCGTCCCCGGATCATGCGCCGGCTCGATGACTTCCTTGTTCCTCTCACGGAACGCCCGGTCGCAAATAAATCGTCGAGCATGAGCCTGCGAGGCGCGGGACCGCTGCACCCCGACAAACTTCTTCGAAAACTTGACATCGACACATCGGTCGGCGAAATCCGGTGGTTGAAGCCCGGCGAAGAGGCCGCGATCGGCCTTCTGAGAGAGTTCATCGAGCACAAACTCGACCGCTTTGGCGAGGACCGCAACGACCCCTCCAGGGACGGACTATCGAATCTCAGTCCGTATCTCCATTTCGGTCGGATCTCGCCTCTGCTCGTGGCGCGGGAAGTCTCCCGGAGCCAATCACCCGGCACCCACACCTTTCTGGAAGAATTCGTGGTACGGCGAGAGCTGAGTATGAATTTCGCCGCGTATAATCCTTCATACGACTCCTGGGACGGCGTTCCCCAATGGGCACGACAAACTCTGGAAAACCACCGCACCGATAAGCGTCCCTCCCTCTATACCGCCCGCCGGCTCGAGCAGGCCGAAACGCACGACCCCTTCTGGAACGCCGCGCAGAAAGAGATGGTTCTTCGGGGAAAGATGCACGGCTACATGAGAATGTACTGGGGCAAGAAGATTCTGGAATGGTCGTCCACACCCCGGCGGGCCCACCGGACAGCCCTCTATCTCAACAACCGCTGGTCTCTTGACGGGCGGGATGCCAACGGGTTCACCGGCGTCTCGTGGTGCTTCGGGCTCCACGACCGGCCCTGGACCGAACGCCCGGTGTTCGGTAGTGTGCGATATATGAACGACAGGGGTCTGAAGCGGAAATTCGACATTGACGCCTATGTCGAAAAGGTCGAAGCATTGTCCCGGGAGGGAAGCGAGTAACCCTGCCGTCGCCTGTCATACGTGATTGCGAAGCTTCAGTTCGTGCGGATGAGGGTTGAGATAGTACTGCTTCAACAAGTAGGCCTGCTCGTATTTTCGGACATAGTGATTGATAAGGGTAACGGGTACGATCAGAGGAGTCAGGAGCCCGTGATAGGATTCGATCACCTCCCCGATCTCCTTCTTCTCATCGGGGGTAAGCTGCTTCTTGAAGTACCCCGCCGCGTGATAGAGCACGTTGGTGTGCTTCTTTACCGTGGCAATCCGCGCAAGCCCCTTCAGCATGGAGCGGCGGTAAGCATCCAGAAGTGATGCGGACGGTTTCCCCTTAACTTCCGCGACAATCTTTCCCAGCTCCCGCGCGTGGGGCGGACTGTGCGCCATCATGAGAAGCTTGTGACGCGTATGAAAATCGACCAGGTCGCCGGCCGCGGCACCGCCCGCAACCAGCGCCTGCCATCGAGCCAGCGTAAAAATCCTCTCAATGAAATTCTCCCTCAAACCGTCATCGTGCAGCCGCCCGTCGTCTTCGACCGGAACCTCCGGAAAACGTTCCATGAACGCGCGGGCAAACATACCGACTCCCTTGTGCGACGGCATTCCCTTGTCGGTGTATACCTTCACTCCCCGCATCCCCGAACTGGGAGACTTCGTCTTGAACACGAACCCGCACAGACCCTCTCCTTTTAGGGCGTCCAGCCTGCTCCCGCTCCATTGGAGCATCCGCTCCGTCTGATCCCTGCCGGTGCGCGTGGTCACCAGGCGAGGGTTTTCGGGATCGCCCACCAGCCTCATGGCTTCCCGCGGCACCGGCAACCCGCACTCCACCTCGGGGCATACCGGCACCCAGGTCACATAGTTTCCTACGACATCGCGCAGGTAACGATTCAGCTTGTGCGTGCCGTCGTAGCGGACGTTTTCGCCCAGCAGGCAGGTGCTGATCCCCACTTTGATGTTCATGTCGGTTGTGTTCTCCGGCGGAAGGTTACGGTGCCGAATGCATTTCGAGCCGTGTTGTCGTTCCGATCAGGCATCGGGGGCCTCCTCCTCTTCGATAAGCTCCAGCAGGATATCCCGAATCTGCTCGATCCGGTACGGTTTGGGCAGTCCGGCCCTGAAACCGAATCGAGCGGGGTTCTTCATCACCGGCTCATCGCTGTACCCGCTGGAGACAACGGCCTTGACCGACGGATTCAGTTTGCGAATTTCTTTCAGCGCCTGTTTGCCGCCCATCCCTCCGTGAGCCACGGTCAGGTCGAGAATCACCACCGCGAACGGCTCGTTGAGATCGACGGCACTTCGGTACAGCCGAACAGCCTCTTCCCCGTCGCGGGCCACCGCAACGTCGTACCCCAGCCTCTTGAGCACACGCTCGGTCATGCCCCGGATGAACTCTTCGTCATCCATGATCAGCACTTTCGCCCCGCCTTTAAGCTGCCTGGCGCGCTTTCTCGCCCGACGGGAGCCGAGGTTCGCGGCTGCCGGAATGAACGCCGTGACACTGGTTCCCAATCCGCGGCGGGAGTCTACGGCAATATGCCCACCATGCCTTCCGACAATTGCGTGGGCGATGGTCAAACCGAGACCGGTGCCGTGTTCCCGCGTCGAGAAAAAGGGATCGAAAATCCGCGATTGATACTCCTGGGGAATACCCGGTCCCGAATCCTTCACCGTCACCATCACGTACTTGCCCTCATGAAGAGGCGGCGCGGGTGGGGCAAGGAATTCCACGTTCTCCGCCTTGACTTCTATTGAATCGGCCTCGGGGGCAGCCTGGGCGGCATTGGCGATAACATTGGACAAGGCTTGAACAACCTGTGCCCGATCGGCCTCCACCTTCCAGAGATCGGGAGAACAATGAGTAACGCCCTTCACCTGCGAGCCGGTCAGGGCAGCCGACAGGGAATCGCGTATCACGTCGGTCACGCTCACCTGCTCAAGGTTCGGTCGGTCGCCGCGGGAGAATATCAGGAGCTGCTGCGTAAGCGTTCTGGCCTTCTCGTAGACCGCGAAAGCGTTGTCAAGGTAGTCCCGCAAGGTATCGCCGGGATTTCCGTACTGGCGCGCCATATCGATATAGCCGTAGATCCCGCCCAGGAGATTGTTGAACGCATGCGCGGCGCCGGAAGCCAGCATGCTCAGGGAATCGAGCCGCTCCTGCTTCTGTGATTCCCTCTCCGCCTCCCGGGCCGCCGTCACGTCGACCGCCGAAGCTCCCACCCCGATCCACTGCTCCGATTCGTCCCTGATCACGTTGGCCACAAGTTGTGCCGTGAATTCGCCGCGATCCGCTCTGCGCGCAACCATCTCGCCGCTCCACGTACCCTCTCGTTTCACGGCCCGCCATGCGTTGAGGGCGGAACGCCGATCAAGCCATAACTCTCCAATATGGCGCCCGATCGCTTCGTCGCGGCTCTTGAAATGCCACAGCCGTTCAAATGCGGGGTTGACATAGGTCAGCCTGCCGTCAAGGTCGAGAATTGCCATGCCGCTTACCGAAGCATCGATAAGCAGGTCCTTGGCTCGAAGCTGGCCGGCCATGCGCTTGTGCTCAGACAGATCGCTCAATACCAGGGTGGCCGCAATCACCTGATTATCCCGGCGTACCGGAACGATCCGCACGGAATACCACGATCCCGGTGAGCCGCCGGTACCCCGGCCGCGCAGCTCACATGAGCCGCTCCGGCCTTCGCGAAACGCCCCGGCCACCTCCTCCCGCAGAGAATCATGGTAGTCCGGCATGACCACGGCGTACACCACTCCCCCCAGGATATCCTCGTGCCCGTACCCCTCGGGAGGATGGTTCACCGCCAGAACCGTGCCGTCACTGGAAATCGTGAGGATAATGTCGGGAAGGCCTTCCACGAGAAGACGCCAGCGGTATTCCAGCCCCTGGAAAGCACTCTGAACCCTCTTGCGCACATCCTCGGAACGCTCCAGCTCGCGAATGCGCCGGCGCAAACTCTCAAGCTCGTTTTGCAGCCCGTTTTCCGACTTTGACTGTTCTACCATGGTCACGCTCCCTTACACGCACGTACCGCTGCGTGCCGCAAAAAGCCGTACCCGCACGTCTCTCCGCCGGGCCGGGAGATACTCCGGCCTGAGCGCATTGTCTTCCTTACTCCCGCCGCTTCCCCGTTTCGGGGAAGGAGCGAGTCCGCGTCCCCTTCGCGCGGGGCACTGTAATCCGGAGGCCAATAGTAAAAAATACACCATCGCACGTGGGTCATTGAACACCCTCGAATTTCGTTCCCCACAATGAACGTACCGATGTATTTTTGAGGGGCTCGCCGCGTGTGCGGACGTGCCGGACATGCGAAACGTGTATGTACCGATTCCGATCCCGGTCTGTCAACGAAAGGAGTACAAACGTGGAAACGAAGGGAATAATTTTCGACCTCGACGGCGTGATTGTGACCACCGATAACTATCACTATCTCGCCTGGAAACGGATTGCCGACGACGAAGGGATCTACTTCGACCGCGAAATAAACGAACGGCTGCGGGGCGTAAGCCGCATGGCAAGCCTCGATATTCTGCTGGAGAAGGCGGATCGTACCTACTCCGACGAGGAAAAGAAGAGACTGGCGGAGACCAAGAACAATTTCTATCGTGAATCACTGAAAGACCTTACGCCCGATGCAATTTTTCCGGGTGTGATGGAGATTCTCGATGAACTCAAGCGGCGGGGAATCAAGATCGCGATCGCCTCGGCCAGCAGGAACACTCCGGCGATCCTTGACTATATCGGTCTGGCCGACTATTTCGATGCCGTGGCCGACGGCAATGCGGTCACGCGGTCGAAGCCCGACCCCGAAGTATTCCTTGTTGCGGCTCAACGGCTGGGGCTGGAGCCGAAGTACTGCATCGTGGTCGAAGACGCCGTGGCCGGCGTCGAAGCGGGCCTGGCCGGCGGCATGCGCGTTGTAGCCGTCGGGTACGCCTCCCGCGATGAGCGTGCGAATCTGAGGGCCGGCGCGCTCAAGGACCTCACGGTTGACCAGATTCTTGCCTGTGGGTGAGACCTCGACCGGCGGTGGGGTGATTCCCCTCGGGGATCGATAGCGAAGCGGGATTTCTATTTCTCGAAATGCACCTCGGTCACGCGGGTAACACGTACAACCGTGCCTTCTTCCTCGGAGGAAACGTTCGGGCCCGAAACATATTCTCCGCGCGGCCCCAGGACGCTCCGCACGGTCTCCGGCTGGGGCGTATCGGGCGAGTAGCGTGCTTCAACGATCACCCGTGGTGAAATGCTGCGGAATCCGGCGAACTCCCCGGCGCCGGACTCCCCTTCCCGCAGGCGCCGGTAGTACCAGTCACTCTCGTCCAGAGCCAGCGTATCGGTATAGGTCCCGTCCACCACCGGACAGAGTTTTTCCAGAATCGTGCCGTACTGCTCCTCGGTGCCGCCGCGAATGTAGTACGGCCGCCTGGCGGTAAGCACAAGATTGGTACTGTCGGGAAAATCGGCAACTATCCTGACATCGAGCTTTCGCGACCCGGTCCTGGAGACACTCAACTCAAGAGCGTACCGCACGACTTTCCGGTCATCACGGGGCTCCGGAGGCGGAGGCCTGCTTGCCGGCACTTCAACGTCCTGCAGCGCGAAATCCTGGATGGTGAATGAACCGAGGCCGCCGTGAAAAAACTCGGCAATGCAATAAGCAGCATCCTCGATTTCCATCTCCGGAAGATACACAAACACGACAAACCTGCTCCACAGATTGTTCCCGTCACGCCACATTCCGGTAACCGTGTTCTTGATCTGATCGCTGGATGGAATGCCCCCCGAAGCGAGCACGACCTTCCAGATCATCTTCGAGCTGGTGAAATCCCCCGCAACCTGCTTGCTGACAACCTCATAAGGGACGGGCTCAGCCTGCTTTCCCGCACGGTCGGCGCCCCGACCGTCACCCGCCGCGGCGAGAATCGGAAGTATCCACACGAATCGAATCACCGATATGCTCCCCTCTCACGGGCCGGCCGCGAAACGGCGACCGATGATACGTCCCCGGTTGACGAATTCAGGGTCTCCCGCACTATATCCTATCGTTTTTCTTGCCGTTGCGCAAGGGGAATATTCGTCATGCTCCCCACCCCATTGCGCGGGGCTGCCGAAGACCGTGTTTTTCATCGCCGGGCCCACACCGAACATCCGGAACCTGTCATGGGTTTCATCGCCGACCTTCATATTCACTCTCCTTACTCACGGGCAACGTCGAAGAAGCTCATGCCGCGGGACCTCTATACCCGGGGGGTGCGCAAGGGCATAGCGGTCATCGGCACGAGCGATTTCACGCACCCCGCGTGGCTTGTGCTCCTGCGGGAGGAGATGCGCGAAGACGAGCGGGAGCTGCTTCGGCTCCACGATGACAAGGTGCCGCGCGCCGGAAAAGAACTCCGGGTCCCCAATCCGCGCTCGGTGAAATTCATGCTTACCTGCAAAATCAGCACGATCTACAAATGCAGCGTCCGCACGCGCAAGGTGCACCACCTCATCTGCATGCCGGATTTCGAGGGCGCCGCGCGCCTCGCCGGCACGCTCGATCGTATCGGAATCGTGCGCTCCGCACCGGGAAATTCGCTTTCGTGTACAGCCGATAACGTCATATATATCAGTGCCTTATAGAAGCCACCGGCCTTGGGCAGGTGCAGAAAATCCTTGACAAGAAAAAGGGTATAATGTAATTTAGACGTTTTGCCTCATTCTTTTTCACCGCTGCACGGGAGATGCCCCTTGAAAAACCTCAAAAATGATCTCGAAACCATTCAAACCTCCGCAAGACCATGGGCGATATGGATTTGGAACGGCCGGATTACTGTCGATGAAGTGCGAAATCAGCTCACCTCGATCATTGAAAACGGGTTCGGCGGTGTTGCCGTTCGTCCCGGGCGCGACATGTTTCCACGCTACCTTGCCGAGGATTTCTTCGAGTGTTTTGACGAGGCGTTGCGCGTAGCTCACGAGGCCGGGATCGGGGTTCGATTGGCCGATGATTTCAGCTTGCCGTGGAGCGGAGCTTTTGAGAGCATGACCCGGAGGAACCGGTCGTTTCGTGCCCAGCAACTCCAGTTGGACGCGCTTGAGCCGCTGAAAGAATCTTCCACGCTGACCAAAAAAATTGCCGATCACACGAATGTCATCGCGGTGGCGGTCCGACTCACCGAGGAGAACCGCATCGACCTGCCGTCGGCCCGGGTCATGACATTCGCCTCCGACGAGGACGGCACGATATCCTGGAAGGTTCCCGCCGGGAACTGGCACTTGATGATTCTTCGCAAGAAAGAGCTTATGGACCCGCTGAATGCATTCCTGCCGAATTGCTTCAACGGCAAGGTTGCCGAGACCTACGCGGCGGAAGTCCTCGATACGTTCAAGCGCCGCTACATGAAATATGTCCCCGACACCTTTCAGGGCATTCTCACCGAAATGCCCTCGTTCCTGCCGTGCGACAATGCGATCCCGTGGGACGATGATCTGGCGGTCAAGTACCGTGGAAGGTTCAAGAAAGATCTGGACGCACTTCTCCCTTCTCTTTTTGCCCGGCCCGAGAGCCCCGACCTCAAGAACCGGTGTCACATCTACCGGTTCATTCTCAACTCGGCTTACGAACGCTTTGCCGGCCCGCTGGAGAAGTGGTGCCGCAAAATACGCATGTCGCAATGGGTGCTCACGCCTGAAAGACACGTCTATTCCATGCCCAATGCGCTCATCAACTGCATGGCCTTTGCACCGGGCGGTTTTTCGCACGTCGGGGCGCAGAACCAGGAGGGTTCCCTGCGCAACCCTGTTCCGCTTCGTGCGGTAGCCGACCACAATGTCAACGAGATGCGCAGGGAAAGCCTGACCGTTGTCGGGCGCAATCGTGCCATAGAATCGGTAAGTCTCGAAATGATGAAGACGGAGATCGACCGTGCGCTGTTCACCGGCTCATCGGTAGTACTGGTTGACGGGTTGTATTTCAACCTCGACCACAGGAGCGATCTGCGAACGCCGTACAACTGTTTCTGGTATTCCTCCGACTGGCCTCGCATGAAACACCTCTGTGACTATGCGGCCAGGGTGGGCCAGCTCAGCCGCAATCTGCACTTCTCCCGCGAAGTGGCCGTACTGATGCCGACGGTGCCGATGCTGGCGGATTACATGCCGGGTAACGATGAAGCGGTGCGGAAGGCTTCGCAGAGCCTGGAACGGGTCATGAACCAGCTCCATCGCCGCGGTCTCGATTTTGACGTTGTCAGTGAAGAGCTGTTGCTTTCCTGCGCCGTTCGTGTTAACGGAGAATTCGGAACCGCCGATCGAATCAGGAAGGGCAATTACCAGGCGCTGGTAGTTCCCAACCCGCGCATCGTCTCCAAGGGTGTGCTTGTATTCATCGAAAAGGTCGTTGCCAGGGGAGGAAAGGTCATATTTGTGGATGAGCCGCCCCAGGGATGTCTCGACGAGGGGGTCAGCGTGTCGATCAAGGCACGAATCGACAAACTGGGGCGCTCCAAGAGGGGCACCATGAAAATCGTTTCCGCCCGCGGAGTGGGAGGAGCGCTGGAAGGTGTCGACGCGCCGGCGAAGGTCCAGCGCGTGCAGGGCAAACCGGCCGCGGGAATCCTCTGTTGCCACGCCACCGACGACAAACATTCGCTGTACTTTCTTCATAATCCTTCCGATACCGAAGATCGGTACGCTACCGTACAGTTTCCCTTCGAGCCGCACTTCTACTTTCTGGACTGCGAAAACGGGGAGATTCACGAGTTCGAGAATGTCGAAAAGGACGAAAACGGGCACACGCTGTTATCCATGAGTTTCTCCCCCCATCAGACGTATGTTGTCATGGGATGCTCGTCCAAGCCGGCGGGGGCAAAGGCTCACGACACCAGGAACCCGCACCCGGTCAACCTCATCCAGACCCGACCGCAAAGCTACCGTGTTGTCCTGCGCAACGAGTGGAAATTCACGCCGCTCTGTCTGAATGTGCTTCCTCTGGCAAGCTGGAACGCTCGGATCGGACTCAGCCGAGAATCGGGCGGCTATTCCCACTACTCGGAGGCCTACTTCGAAGTCCGCGATCTTCCTAATCTCTGCCTGCTGCTGCTCAATGGACTCACCCATCCGCGCGAGCGCGAAGGATTCACCACCGACAGCATGGAGATTTCTCTCAATGGGAACAAGGTCACCAAGATGATCAGCCCGGTGGCGGGGGGCTCCCGTGACGATTTGCCGGACGTGGTCGCCGCAACGCCTTTTGCCCGCAAGTGCACCGCGTTTCAGATCCGCGGGCTTATCAACCGGGGCTACAACAGGATCGCTCTCCGAACGGCCGATTTCTTCAGGGACCCACCGGCTATCGTCTACCCTCCGCTTATCGCGGGAGACCTCACTATCGAGAAGGGCAACAGAGGGTGGGTCATCGGCAAAACCTCGCCCGGGGTCAAGTCCGATTCATGGTGCGAATACGGCTACCCGTATTTCAGCGGCCTCGGAAAGTACACCCAGGTATTTGAGGTACCCAGCGATTTCAAACGACTGGTGCTTCATTTTACGGGCGTTTCGGGTACGATGGACGTGGCGGTCAATGGTGTGAATATGGGCTCCTACAGTTGGGCGCCCTTCGAGCTTGACGTCACCTCCGTGTGCAAGTCGAAGCGCAATCAGTTGGAGGTTTCGGTTGCCAACACCATCGACAACTTCCTCCGCATGAACCGGCGCCGCTCGGGAGTCACGGGCAAGGTGTTCCTCGACGTCTACTGAGGGGGGCCGGGATCACCGGAGGTCGCGCCCGCGCACCATCTTCGGGCGGACACCGTGTGTGGATTGACGGCAGGCCCGCGCCGGCGATTTAGAGCGCGTCCATCGACTGGGTGACACAGAGAACCTTGTTGAGATTGGTCATCTCGAAGAGCCGGTTCATGTAGCAGGTAGGATTGCGGTTGCTGTTGACAAAAACCAGGCGTCTGTCGCCCTTCTCCATCAGGCTGCTGTAGTAGACGAAGACACCCAGCCCGTGACTGTCCATGAACTGGACCCGGCTGACATCCACCATCACCCGCTCGTAGCCCTTCTTGCAGAGGCCGCGAAGCTGCTGCGATAACTCCCGCGCATCGTCGTCCGACACCCGCCCCACCAGTTCAAGGACGGGGAGAGAACCGAAGAATCGCCGGTTGATGGTCAGTGCCATAGCCGTGCCCCCGGGGCCGAGACGCCCCGCCGCACCAATGTAGAACCGCTGCCGCCCTCCCGGCGCCGGCCGTTATTCAGTCGTTGCGTCGTCCGGCGATAAACTCCTCGGTCATCCGATACGCCTCATCGTCGGTATACTGCCGTGGCGGGTGCTTGGCCAGATACGATGAAGGGGAATAGAGCACACCGCCCGATCCCCTGTCAAGGGCAATCTTGCAGCAGCGAATGGAATCGATAGCCACACCGGCGGAGTTGGGAGAATCCTCCACCGACAAGCGCATCTCAAGATTCATCGGGACATCGCCGAACAGTCGTCCCTCCATCCGTATGAAACACACTTTGTTGTCGTTCTGCCAGGGAACGTAGTCGCTGGGGCCCACATGGATATCGCGGTCGTTGAGGCGTGAGGCGGCCACCGACTGCACGGCCTCGGTCTTGGACTTCTTCTTCGAGACAAGGCGGGTTCGATTGAGCATATTCAGAAAATCCGTATTGCCCCCGGTATTGAGCTGATAGGTCCGCTCCAGCTTGACCCCGCGCTTGTGGAAGAGATCCGTAAGGGTCCGGTGAGTTATCGTGGCGCCGAGCTGGGCCTTGATATCGTCCCCGATCAGCGGCACGTTCTTCCGCTCGAAACGCTGCGCCCAACGCGGGTCGCTCGCGATGAACACGGGAATGTTGTTGACAAGTGCGACACCGGCTTCCAGTGCGCACTCGGCATAGAATCGCGCTCCCTCTTCCGAACCAACCGGAAGGTAATTGAGGAGCACTTCGGTGCGCGACGCCCTCAGTATGTGCACGATCTCATCCTTGGACTTCTCCTCCTCGGTCGACGGAACGAAGGTATAGTCCTCCTCGTAATTGGCCATGTGCCCGGAGTAACCGTCGCATATCCTGCCCATTGTCACCTTCACCCCTGCTTTCGGCACTTTCCGGCAAAACACCGCCGTGCAGTTCGGCCGCTGGAATATCGCCTCCGAGACATCCTTGCCCACTTTCCGCCGGTCGATGTCAAAAGCCGCCGAGACCTCGATATCCGACGGTTTGTAGCCACCAATATCCCAGTGCATCAAGCCGATAGCCTCCTCCGGCTTCTTGCTTTTGTAGTACTCAACCCCCTGGAGAAGCGAACTTGCACAATTGCCGATGCCGGCAATCGCAATGCGAATGCTGCTCATAGAACAGGACTCCGTTGGAAAAAAGGCCGGTTGTCGTCACACCCGCGCCCGGAACCACCTCCGCTCGGCCGCGAGAGAATTGAACAAAATACATGATAGCTGACCGACCGGTCAACGACAAAAGCCTTCCCCATCACTTGCCGGCGTGCGGCCGGCGGGCCGCATCATTCCTTTACCAGTGCGAAATCCGAGCGGGGATGGAAGTGCGCTCAGGTCCCGACGAGGCCGTAACGGGGCCTTTCCAGCCGTTCCCCCCGGCGGTTCCGCCCGCGGGACGGAACCGGATCGAGGGGAACGGGAAGCATCGAGGCAACCACACGAACAGTCCGGTAGCCGCCTCCCTCAGAAGGGATACGGGTTCTTCAGATACAGGACACCCCGGCCGGTGCCGAACCACATGTTGCCTTGCGCGTCCCGGTACATGGAGCTGACCTGAGCGGCCGAAATGCCGAGCTTCGACGGGTCGTCGACCCAGGCGTCACCGTTGAATTTAAGAAGGCCCGACATGGAGCCGAACCAGACACGACTCTGCGTGTCGACCATGATCGAGGTAATACCCTCGCGGATTGACATGAAGATCCTCCATTCCTTGCCGTCAAACCGATTCACATCGCTCTCCCCCACCGCGGCCCACAGATGATTCTTGCGCTCGTCGTACCCCAGCGCCTTCGTATCGCTGAAACTCAAGCCGTTGCCGGTGTTGAACGTCGTCCACGTACTGCCGTCAAAACGAGAGATCCCGCCGGCGGTGCCGACCCAGAGATTGCCGCTGTTGTCGCCGGCCAGATCCCGGACGTCGTTGTTGCACAACCCGTTGTCGGCGGTGTACGCAGTCCACTTTCCGTCGGCATACCGCGCCACCCCGCCGGCCGTGCCCACCCAGACTTCACCACGCCGCTTCGAGACAATAGAAGTAACCGCATTGTCCGGCAGTCCCTGCTCGACAGTAAAATCACTGAACCCACGCGCGGTCCTGCGCGCAACACCTTCACTCGTCCCGATCCACACGTTGCCGTCACGATCCGTGGCCATGCAGGTTACCGCCGAAGCGGGAAGCGAGCCGAGCTTCTCGAACATCTCCATCTTCATCGATGCATGATTCAGCTTGACAACCGGTCCGCCGGCCGCATACCATACGTTCCTGCCGGCCGGTGTGAACGCGACCACCGGCAGGTCCGTCGGGAATGTCTGCCACGACATGTCTCCCTGCTCGGGTACAATGCTGTCTCCCTGGGCCCAGAGTACCGTACACAGCGCTCCAACCATGCACATCGTTCGTGAAATCATACAACCTCCTTGCCGGACAAACTCAGTTTTCCACCGGGTCGATGTTCCTTGAAAATGTTTCGCAGCCTTCAGAGGCCGGCCGCACTGTTACACTCCCTTGCGCCCGACGCACGCCGGCGCCCCGTGGTCAATACTACTTTGAGATAAAATACTACACTGCGAAAACGTTCGGCTTTGCTCCGCCTAAGCTCCAGGGTATCCGAGAAGTCCCGCCAGATGCCGATACGTCCAGTAGTTCGCCAGCACCTTTTTGACATAGAGTCTGGTTTCCGAATATCCGATATCCTCAATGAACATGTCCAACGTCCGGTCCTTGTTCCGGTTGTACCACTTGCGGGCGTTGTGCGGTCCGCCGTTGTAGCCCGCCAAAGCCAGTACGTGGCTGCCGTTGAACTGATTCAGCAGCTTGCTCAGGTAGTACGTGCCGAACCTTATGTTGGTTTCGGCGCGGTAAAGGGAATCCACGGCAAAGGATACCTTAAGGTCGCCGGCAATCTCCTCTCCCGTGTACGGCATGATCTGCATCAGTCCCACAGCCCCCGCCGGAGAAACGATTTGATCGTCGAAGATGCTCTCCTGCCGCATCACCGCGCACACCAGAAACGGATCCACACCAAACTCAAGCGCGCTGCGAACAATAGCCTCCCGGAACGGAAACGGGTAGAGCGCTCCGTAAAGCGCAGTCGGCATCTCGGACCGGTACTTCAGGGGCACGCGCCACGCAAAGCGTCGTGCAACCCGATAGGCAAGAGTCGGCGCCCGACACGCCTCGAAGATGCTCGCGAGGTCGAACTGGAGAGCCAGGTTTTTCGGGTAGCCGAGAATAAGCGGTTCAAGGTAGTATTCGGCACGCGAAACCAGGCCTACCAGTGCAAGGAGACTTCCCCAATAGTATGCCTCGCTGTCGGCCGGACTCAAATCTTCCGCGTTCTTTGAAATGGAATCCAGCCACATCCGGGTCCGAAGCGGATCGACCACCGAATCCAGGCTCATGCCCACCGTCGTATCGCCCCCGATGGTAAGCATCTCCCGCGCGCGATAGGCATAGTAGTCCACAGGGTCGGTCTGCGCCAATTCCTTGAAGATCGCGTTGGCCTCCGTACGCTTCTTCAACTTCGACAGTGACTTGGCCAACCAGTAGCGCGCTGCGTCCCTCATCGACGAGCGACCGTAGCGACTGCAGTGCTCCCTGAATGTCTGAGCGGCCGAATCGTATTCAGCCAGTTTGTAGAAACACAGCCCGGAGCGAAAGAAAGAATCGTCGGCGCGCTTCCCCCCGGGATAGGACCGGTACAGGCGCCGGAAAAACGTTATGGCGCCCCGGTACTTCCCCTGTTCTTCTTTCTGCCACGCGCGGTACCAGATAATGTCGTGGGTCATGGCATGAGCAGGGTAGAGCTTGACATGCTTGTCGTACCAGACCGCCGAGCGCGTCGTCTTGCCCAGTGCGCGGTACGCCCTGGCCACGGTCAGCACAAGGGTTGGAGTAAGACCGTAGCTCTTCTCGTATTCCTCGAACCACGTGATACACTTGTTGTAGTTGTCGAGCCGGTAGTTGAGCATTCCCCTGTGGAAAAGGTATTCCTTGCGGGGTACGGTGGAAGAAAAATCCGGTCGATCGAGTGCGGCATGAAGCCGGTCGCTGGAAGAAGAGTACTTCCCGCAGTCGTAGGCAAGCTTCGAGAGTTGAAACAGTTGCTTCGTGGAGAGCAGCGAGTCGGGAAACGAGGATTTTTCCAGAAGCGAGTAGATTGCGCAGCGGTTCTCCGTTTCCGTTTCATCGAGAAACCTGCTCAGCACGCTGTCGGCCAGGCGCCAGCGTTTCTCGGCAAGCAGCGTGTCGAAGAAGGCGGGGACCCAGGGCTCACGGGTTATCTCCTCGGTTTTACGCACTTTTCCGAACCACCAGATCTGGGCGGCCAGCGTGGAATCGGACCTGAGCGTTGCGAATATCTTCCGGCGCACCTCCCTGCTGTACCGGGGAGGGATATCCGCCTGCAACGCGGTGCGGTATGCGAACGAGGCATTTGCCGGCCGACCCAGCTTCTGCTCGACATCTCCGATCAATTCGTAGGCGAACGGTTCCAGTTCCGGGCTGTGTCGGGCGGCCAGCCTCAGATGAAACAAAGCATCGCGGTGCCGTTCGAGGCGCGAGCACGCAATGCCCAGCTTGAAATATCTGAGTCCCGAATCCACGACTTCGGTATCGGCCTCAATCACCTCGATTGCCTCTTCATACCTGCCCTGACGCAGCTCCTCCGTCCCTTCCCAGTCGATTCGCCGCTGCTCCGCGCCGGTGTCGGCCCCGAACAACGCACTCGTCACCGGTATAGTCGGCGCCGAAAGCGCGCAGCATGCCCACAGCACGACAACGGCACACGCCGGCGGGAGGGCCGGGAAAACGATATCTCTGGTTCCTCGCATGCGGTTACTCCGGCGTTGTTGATCGACTCCCGACGACCCCGGCGGAACACCTCTCTTCGAACGGAAAAGCAACCGGTTTTCGCAAGCTTCCACCTCGACGGGCAGCCTGAGATGTGCCGCCGCCGGCACTTCGAAACACGCGGAATCGGGCCGGACAGAGGCCGACGAATTCACAATTATACAATATATGTCTGTGAGAGGCATTCGCCGCTACCGTCGGACCCTGAAGGCACGAACGGCGAATGCATGGGGAGTGATGTATCTTCTGAAAACGCATGCCCTTTGCCCCCAAATGCCGATGGATCTCAACACAACCGACAGTCACATGAAATCGGTCGTTCGCGGATTCGGCCGGTGCGCATTCCTGGTTGCACTGAGCACCGGAGCCGCCTGTGGTCCCCCCGGCACACCGTCGAGCCGGCAGGGCAAGACATTCGACACCCTGACGGTAATGACGTACAATGTCGAAAACCTCTTCGACCTGCACCTGGACGGATCCGAATATCGCGAGTATTGCCCCGGACAATGCAACTGGACACGTCATACCCACGCGGCGAAAATATCCAATATCGCATCGGTACTGGCCGCGGCGGCACCCGACGTTGCCGTGCTGTGCGAAGTTGAAAACGTACGGGCACTGCACAATCTTGCCTCACAACTCAAGAGCCGGGGAGCACAATATCCGCATCGCGCCATCGCCGACACCCCGCACCCGTCCACGACCTGCCCGGCGGTGCTTTCCCGGGTGCCGATCCTGGCCCGCGCGACCCATGAAGGGCCGGAGGTCAACGGGAAGCCGGGCCGGAATACGCTCGAGGTGGACCTGGCAATGGGAACCGATGTACTGAAGCTGTTCGCGGTTCACTGGCCCAGCAAGCACCACGCCGAGCTTACGCGGGTGGACGCGGCAGGGAGACTGTTGAAACGAATCGGCGAACTGAGCGGGGGTACGGATTATCTGATTGCCGGCGACCTGAACGTCAATTACAACGAACGGCTCCTCCGCGCTTTCGAGCACGGTGCGAGCGATCGCACGATCTCGATCAATGATATGATGCATACTACGTATGCGGCCGATGACGGGACGATTGCGTACGTAACCGAACGGAGTGCGGGCGCCGGGGAGGGGATGCGTCATTTCAGCCCCTGGCTTGAACTCGATGTCGCGCATCGATGGAGTTACGTGTATGACCATACGCCTCGGACTCCCGACCATTTCCTCCTGCCCGCATCGATGTTTGACGCGACGGGAGTGTCCTACGTCGACAATACGTTCGAAGTATTCACCCGGGAAGGACGGCTGCTTCGGGAGAGGATGCCCTTTCGATGGCAACAAAGACATACACGGGAGGGCAGGGTTCATGAAGGAGTCGGGTATTCGGATCACCTTCCACTCCTGCTCCGTGTTGCCCGCGGCCCGTTTCGCCTTGTCCGGGAGGCCGACACCGGAAGCTACGGTTGGTCCCGGGGCCATAATGCCGTAAGGCTCGTGCGGGAGAACGACGGCGTCCGTGTGACCGCCGGGCCGCTGACGAAAAACGTGTGCGCCGCGCGTGCGTACGTGGACGTGCGGGGCGCTGTAGCGGAGGAGGGCTCTCGGCTTTGCCTGCGGCTGCGCGGGAGGGGTACAATGATGATCAGGATTCGCGCGCCCGGTGAGAAATGGTATTATTATAGTGGAGAGCACTTTGCGCGAGGTCGGTCGGGCCGGTACCGACCGTTCTCGGAACAGCAGTGGCGGAGGATTGAGCTGGGGCTCCGTGGTCGGCCGGGCCCCCGGGAGGTAGAACTGCGGGCGGGGAAGAATGAACTGTTCGATATCCGGCTTGGCCCGCCCGTAATTGAATATGGGAACAACGGATGAGTGCCGCGGGAATCGATACTCTCGATACGGGCCTCACCATCGGGACACTCGAGATCGTACCGGGTCTGTGCCTGGCACCCATGGCCGGTATCACGCACTCGGCATTCCGGCGGCTGGTTGCGGATTTCGGCGGCTACGGTGCGCTGTGGACCGAAATGCTCTCGGGAAAAGCCCTTGCGGGAGAAAACCTGCCGCGCTCACCGCACACCAGGCGGTCGAGCCGGGAGGGTAGCGTTTTCTACCAACTGCTGCTTGACGGTGGTGAGCAGGTCGAGGCGGTGGTCGACACTGTGGGCCAACTGGAGCCGGCGGGAATCGATGTCAATCTTGCCTGCCCCGCACCCGAAGTCGTTCGAAGAGGCGGCGGGGCGGCGTTGTTTGCGGATGCCGGGAGAATGAGAGGCGTGGTGGGGAAGCTGCGGAAGCGGTGGGGCGGTCCGCTGACGGTCAAGTGCCGTCTCGGAACAAAAGGCCCGGATTGGAGAGCGGCGTTTGCCGAGCGGATCCGCATGCTGGAAGACGTGGGGATCGACGCCCTGATTGTTCATCCGCGGTTTTTCGATGAAAAGCTGAAGCGTACGGCACGCCGGGAAGAGCTTGCATGGGTGTGCTCTCGTGCTTCGGTGCCGGTAGTGGCAAGCGGAGACATTGGTTCCCTGTCGACTATCACAAGGTGTCTTGGCGCGGCGCCCGGAATTCAGGGTGTCATGGTGGGAAGGATGGCTGTTGTCAAGCCGTGGATCTTCGCCGAGTTGAGGGGAGCATCACCGGTTGTCGACCATGGTGAGGTGTGGACGAGGCTGTATGACTACATAAGTCGCGATTTTGACCCCCGCGAGGCGCTGAGGGCGATCAAGGAATTCAACGCGTACTACGCACGCAATTTCTTTTTCGGCCACGAGCTGTTCCGAAAGGTCGGAGCTTCGCGGACCCCGCACCAGGCGCGGGAGGCCGCGGAAGCGTTTTTCCGGCGCCCCCCTCGCGTTGTCCGGGAACCGTCGGTGATGGGTGTCTGAGATGAATGTGAAACGGACAGCAAAGAAAATCGGACTTGCAGCAGCCATTGCGGCAGCCGCGGCAGCGATTCTTTCCTATCCGGGCTACCTGGTTTCGAAGGCCCTCTTCAATCGCTATTTCGAGCGCTGGGGAGAGCGGCTGGTGGCTTTGGAAAAACGAGATCTTCTTTCCCGGGAGTTCGGTGCGGCCTGGCAGGACATCCTCAGCCAGGAGAGAATGGCGAGCGAGCAGCGCAGGTTGCTCGAGCACGAGGAGCGCGAGGGCGATACGATCAGGGTCGTCGACGGAATACGGGTCAACGATTACCCATCATTGGGCATTATCCGACACCTGAACGAAATTCACGAATACTCCAATGCTATCGAAATCCTGGATCGCACGGGAACCCCGATTGCCGACATACGAACCGATCACACCCGCGCCACCATCGACGAATTCCCACCAACGCTGGTGACCGCTTTGATCGCGGCGGAGGACGGAGCGTTTCGCCGCAACGATCTGGGATTTGAATTCGACAGCTTCGTCCGTGCCGCGGGGCAGTCGGTGTGGGAAGCGCTCACGACAGGGCATCTCAGTGTCCCCAGCGGCACGTCAACGATTACACAGCAGGTGGCCAAGCTGTTCATATCGGATATCGATGAAGAGGGACGCCGGTACGTGAGCCGCACGCTGGAGCGCAAACTGCGCGAAATGCGTCTGGCCGCCGCGCTGCGGAAGATGTACACGCCCGATGAAATCCTTGAGGTCTATCTCAACCATTGCGTCACCAGCGACTACGGGCTTATCGGTTTCAAGGATATCGCCGCCGGTCTTCTCGGCAAGGACCTGGACGAGCTGACCGACGCCGAATGCATCTACCTCGCCCGCATGGTCAAGTGGGGCCGCAATCTGCACGGGAAGATCGCCGCCCAATGCCGGATCGACATGCCGCGCATGACCGCGTCGCTGGGGTGGGACCGAACGAAACAAGAGGAAGTACTTGCACGGATCGACTCCCTGACATTTCAAAAACCCCGCCAGGTGCATACGGACCACGGGGCTCTGGTGGACCTGGCCAATGAGTTCTGGCTCGACGTGCTGCGGGACAACGGTCTGGACTCCGCGAAACTGGCCGACATGAATATCATCGATCCCAACTCGCTGATACGCAGAAAGGGCAACCTCACCATCGAGCTGACCGTGGATCTCGGACTGCAGCGACGTCTGGAGCAACTGGTCCGCGCGCGGGGATACGGGCCCGACACCGTGATTGTCACCGATGTGCGCATTGGAAGTCACGGTGAAAACGTCACCATGGAGACGACACCCCGGGACACGCTCAGGAGGATCCAGGTGCTGCGCGAGCCAGGCATCTTCAGCGAAATGGGTTCCGATTTCACGACCGAGCTGGCCGCCGGCGACACCCTTGTCACCAACGTGCGTTACCGCCGGCTCGGGGGAAACCGATACCGGCGAAGCGTATTCTACTATACCCGACGGTTGGTGGAGGTGGACGGTCAGTACTTTGCCTATGCGATCATGGACTCCCGATCCGGCGAGCTGCTTGCCTACTATTCCCGCGACCGAATCGGCTCCCGGCTTGCCGGCCTGCTTCGCAACCGAACCCCCAACGGCTCTTCGACCGCCAAGCCGATTTTCAATGCGCTCAATTTCGATCTGGGGGTGTTCAGAGCTTACGAGATGTGGACCGACCGGTATGCAGTGACCGAAGACGTCCCGTGGAAACGTACTATCGACTACCACGGCTCCCGCCCCATCGGAGTGACTTTCGCCAACAGCGCGGTGAAGGGAAAGGGATACAAGGTCCACAACCATGGACACATCTTCGAAGGGTGCCGGCACGTTTTCGAGCACCTTGCTACCTCGAACAATATTCTCGGCGCCGAGACCGTGTACCGCCTCAATCGAAGGCTGTTCGGGCCGGAGGGCCGCATTCGGACCGAGGCGCTTCCGCTGATACAGTTGTTCCAGCGAATCAACGCATTCGGCCGTGTCCGCGACAACCTTGGACTGAAGCACGTCACGGGGGTACGCGTGTACAAGGAACTGGCCCGGATTGTCGGCGTAAACATCGACTCCATGGAAGCCTACGGGAGACGGGGCCCCATCTCCGACAGCATGTACTCCATTGGCCTGGGAACGCTGGAGCTTACCTTGTATGAGCAGATGCATATCTTCAACATGCTGTACAACAACAACCTGATCGAGCATCCCGCGTCCCATCCCTCGCTCGTTGTCCGCTCCATCGTCATGGGCGGAGACTCGGTCACCGTGCGCGACACCGTCAGGCGATATCATCCGTTTGCCTCGACCAACAACCTCCGGCCAACGTACCTGGGAATGCACAAGCGCCTGGTCTCCAACCGGTGGGACGGGCTCGGGGGGTATGACATCTCTTCCGACAGCGTTTCATACGCGAGGCCCGTAGCAGACAGCGTCTTTTCGCCCGATGCATTCCGGCTGAAGGCGCCGTTGTCCAACTACGCCAAGAGCGGGACTTCCGACGACGTTATCAGGCCGTTCAACGTCGACGTTACCAGTAAAAAACGAACGAACTACGGGTTGTGGAATGCGGTTATTCGCGTGGACCTTTCGTCATTCTCCGATCGGACCGCACCGGAGGTTCGCGACATTACGATCGCCTGTGTCGGCGAATGCAATCAACAGTATACGGGGGCCCGCGACGGCAAGTCGCTCCATAAATTCGTCAGCCGGGAATTACTCAAGACCGGGGGGCGCACGGTGCCCCCCGGCGACGGTTACTTCAACCGGTATGAACGCTATCTCGAAACCGTCACGCCCGACTCGCTGCGGTACTGCGGACGCGCTCCGGCCGTGGACACGAGTCTTACGCAAAGGATGGAACCATGAGCAGCGGGAAGATGGACGAAGCAGCAGAGCCGATTGAAAAAAAGGACGCCGAAACGGTGGCACGCAGTTTCAACATGGTAGTCAACACCCTGAATCTTTACGGCGGGGACCATCCCTCGGTTGTCAAGGCGGCTGAGAACGTGGGCGACAATGTCAACCACGCCATGCGGGAAAACCCCCTCCTCACGCTCCTGCGCACGCGGGATTCGCTCTACGTGGAGGGCCACTGTGTGGACGATGTCGTACGCTCCGACAAGATTATTGCTCTTCTGGCGCGAGGAGGGTTGGAGTCTATTTCCTTTGAGCGGGGAGTGACGGGTGGCGAAGTGGCCGCACTGGCCGGCATTCTCGGCGATCCCGGCACGTACACGGATCCGGAAGGTATTCGCAAAGCCCTGGAGGAAGCCGGCGCGGCACGGGTCCGCCTCAACTACGTGCAGCTCAAGCAGGTGAGGGCCGACCAGGAGGTCGTGGGCCGGGATGAAGCGGAGGAGCCATCGCGCACCGGGGCGCCCGACGGCGCCGCGCGGGAAGCGCTCGACAACGTGGGAATGGCCATGGACGAACAGGAGCGTCGCGGCGAAGCGGAAGCGGCCGGGCACGGTCAAAGCCGGGCCGAAATCATCGACCGTATTCGCCGGCTCAACAGCAAGATCCAGTCGGGCGAGGGAGCTGAGGTGTCCTCGGAACAGCTCATGAACGCCGTCGCGCAACTCAGGGAAGAAATGAGCCGCAGCAGGAGTGTGCACGAGGAGATGAGCGGCATCCTTCAGCAGGACCCGGAAGCACTCGATGAGATGAGTTCCTTGACCTATGAAACGATCGTCCGGCTGGCGCGCGAGGAATACGCACAAGGGACCATTGCGGTCAAGCGGCTCGCGAACACAATCAGGAGGCTGCTGCCCGATGTGCGGGAGTTGAAACGGCTGCTGCCGGTGCTCAAAAAGGGGCTGCTGGCCGACGGGATGTCGCTGGAGGAGTTCCTGCAGCTCACGAGGGAGCTGGGAAAGGAGCTGCGGAGTGACGGCGCATTAGAGGCGCTTCAGGACAGCGCCGAAGAAATGGGGCTGTCACCGGCGGAACTGGCGGAGAGTATCAAGCAGAATCCCGGCGAAGCAGCCCGGCTGCTCATGCTGGCATCGGAGCTGCAAAGGGGAACGAGCGGGGACGATACCCGGCTGTCGTCGATGCTCACCGAGTATATCGAAAAGGTGAGCAATTCAATGGCGTTGAATTCACCCGACTCCGACGAGGCGAAGAATCCCGGTGCACTGGGTGACGTCCTCCACCGGGTCGAAACCGAGCTGGTCGACAAACTCAGGGAGCAGGGTGTATCCCAGTCCGTCTCGGCCGGTGTCGAGCGGGAGTTGAGCAAGGGATTCGAGCACCGGCTCCAGGACGTACAAACTCGCCGACTTCGACAAAGCCTCGAGGCCCGACCTGATATGCCGCCGGCGACAATTGCCGGGATACTCACAGGGATCCTCGGCGAAGACGCGGACGTGGAGAGCCGTAGCGCCCTGATGACCGAGGTCGGCCTTGACAAAGATCGCATCGAAGCGGTGCGGAAGCTCCTGGAGAAAGGGCCCGAAGAACCCCGGCTGCCCAAAGGCGTACTTCGTACCGCCAATCTCGTGTTCTTTCTCAAGCGACAAATTGCCATGTGCCTTCGCTACGACAACCCCTTCTCGGTGCTCATGATCACCGTTCCCCGGGTGCACATCAAAGGGCGTGAACAGCCCGCGGATCAGCACCTGCGCATGCGTATTCACCCGGAGATATACTCCCGGCTCATGGAAACCCTGCGCGAGCTGGACCTGGTCGGCTCGCTGGGCAAGCTCCAGCACGATATCCCCTTCGTTATCCTGCCGATGACCGGCGAAGAGGGCGCGGAAGTTGTCAAGAAACGCCTCGAGACGACCCTCGCCGGCATGGAGCTTCCCTACGAGTCGTTCACGGTGTGTCCGGAAGTGGTTGTCTCGTTCACCGCCTTCGACCCCCTCATCACGCGCGAACTCGAAACGTTCGTCAAACTGGTACGAGACAACCACAAGGCTGAGGAAAAGAAACGCGGGAGAAACGCCGTTTAGAGTACCAGCCCCAGAGACAAACCCCAGGAGTAGATCCCGATGAAAACGTCGGCGGTGAAAGGGTACAGCGACACGCCGGCCCCTCCCGTGAAGATATGCGCGTTGATCCCGGCATCTTCATTGTCAAGGTCTCGTGCGGCAAGATAGGCAGGGGCATTCCCGTAGCCGAGCCGAAGGGCATAGTGTTCCATGAACCGCGCCTCGACCCCGGTGCGCAACGTAAAACGGGTCTTGCGGTCCGAATCGAATAGCCCCACAAACCCCAAATCCCCGGGAACGAGCAGGTCCACCTTCCGCCCGATTGTCTTCGAGCGGAACACAATCCCCACAGTCAGAACTTTGTATTCCGGGCCCAACCAGGTCTTACGCTTCTTCTTCGATACGAAATACAGCGTATCGCGCACCAGCACGCTAACCGAATCGAGCGAATCGGGCTCGAGTGCGCGGCGCTGCACACCCGGCCGGAAGCTCTGCCACCGATGGCCCAGAAGATTATGAAGGGTCAGGCCAAAATCGACATGGTCGGCCACGTCGCGCTGGAAGAACCCCAGATCGAACATCAGGTGATGCTCATCGACCTTCCCGTTTCTCCGAGCCGGCACCGCAACCGTATCCAACGGGCGGCACCTTACGGTGTCGCAGGTTGAACGGACCATCTCCAGGGGATGGAACTCGTTGAGCCAATTCACGCGTTCGTACCGCAGATTGATGCCGAAATCCACGGCGCCCTGGTCCATGCTTTGCGCGAAAAGCCGTCCCGAGTAGTTGACGGCGGCCTGGTGGATCTTCTGTCGGCCTTCGGCCCTGAGATAGCGGTACAACACCCCCGCCGAGCCGCCTTCACCCAGGTTGAAACTCACCCCCGCCGGAAGAATGTGCCCCGAGAACAATGAGTCCCGCCCGTAGCCCAGGGTTATGGACGCGGTCGGAACTTCGGCGTACCGATGATAGGCATGGGGCAGGGCCGGATTGCGGGAGCTTGCGGCAATTCCGCCGAGAAGCGCACAACCCGCCCCGGACATGCCCGACACCCGCGCATCGACAAACCGCAGTCGCGGAGAGAATATCTGGTCCGCCACCACGCTCGTGTCGGGCGTTTGCGCGCGTGCACCGGCAACAACGGCGAGTGCGGAGATCAACACCGCCCATGCCGTCCGACGGCGTGCGATCCACTGCCCACTCAGGGCTTGAATGATAAAAGCGCAAGCAATCATTGTACGTAAGTATAAATCGGGTTGCCGGTCGGGGCAACCCTCAACCGGAGCGGCAGCAACCGCACATGAACCGTTTCCCCTGTTCCCGCGGTCACGGTACCGGCACCTGGAATACGTGAAGCTACCCCCGGGAAAGCGGAGAGCGAGCCGGCAGGGGATCGGTCGGCGGGATTCGTTGCGAGTCTACCGATCCACCGCCCGGCGAAGAATCGAGGGTATTGATCTCCCTGAGAAACGCCTCGCCATACGTACTCAGCTTCCATTCGCCGACCCCGTGCACCGTTCGCATCTGTTCCGGCCCCCGCGGCATCCTCACGCACATATCCCTGAGCGTCCGATCGGAGAAAACCACGTAGGGCGGGACCCCTCTGTCGGCCGCCAGTCGACGGCGCAACGCGCGAAGGCGCTCGAAGAGGCCGTCCGCACCGGGATGCCCCGGCGGTTCCGCCTTCGGCTTGACCGGCTCCGGCACCGTCGGGGCGGGGACTCTGAGTCGCTGCGACCCTCGGGTGATCTCCCATGCCCGGGACCCAAGCCGGACTACAGGATACTGATCACCGGTTCGCACCAGAATGTCCCGCGCAATCATGTCCTCCATCAGGCAACGCCAGTACTCTTTGCCGTGCTCCCTCCCGCTCCCGTATACCGCCAGCTCGTTGTGGCGCGTCTGCCGGATACGGCGTGTGTTTGCGCCCTTGACAATATCAACGACATGCACGGCGCCGAACCTCTCGCCCGTTTGAGTAATTGCCTCGATCACCTTGAGCCCATCGGCGGTCACATCCACCAGCTCCCCGCTCGCCTCGCAGACATCGCACGCACCGCAGGCGTCCTTACCGTATGTCTCGCCGAAATACGCCAGGATTCGCGCGCGCCGGCACAGGGTCCGGTTTCCGGCATAGTCGACCATTTCGTTGAGCGAGGCCCGCAGACGTCGCCGCTCGGCGTCGCTTTCGACCTTGTCGATGAAATACCTGATGCGGGAGGCGTCCCCGCGGCCGAAAAAGAGCACGCACTCCGCCTCATCGCCGTCACGCCCCGCCCGTCCCGTCTCCTGGTAGTACGCTTCCATGTTCTTCGGCAGGTCTCCGTGCAGCACGAAACGGACATTCGGCTTGTCGATACCCATGCCGAAGGCTATGGTCGCCACGACCACCTCAACCTCGTCCCGGTCGAACGCTTCCTGGTTGCGCTGCCGCTCGTCGGCGTCAAGCCCGGCATGATAGGGAAGCGCCTCGATGCCGCGGTCGCGAAGGTACTCGGTCGTGCCCTCCACATCGTCGCGGGTCGTGCGATACACGATCCCGCTGCCCCGCGATGAGCCCGTGATAAAATCCGCAACCTGTTTCTTGACGTCGGCCTTGGGCTCGACCCGGTACCGCAGGTTGGGGCGGTCGAACGATGCCCGCACCAGAAGCGGGTCGCGAAGGCCCAGCCGAGCGATGATATCGTTCTGCACCCGGGCGGTTGCGGTCGCCGTGAACGCAGCTACCGGCACGTCGGGGAAACGTTTGACAAGCTCTCCGAGAAACAGGTACTCCGGTCTGAAATCATGCCCCCACTCCGACACGCAGTGCGCCTCGTCGATTGCCGCCATGCACAGATGCGCCCGTCCCAGCGTACTCAGAAAGCTCTCCATGCTGAGTCGCTCCGGGGAGACGTAGAGCAGGTCGACCGCACCTCGGGACAAGTCCTCGAACACCCCGATACGCTCCCGGTCGGTCTGGGCCGAGTTGATATACGCCGCGCGGATACCCGTGGCACAGGCGGCGTCCACCTGGTCTTTCATCAGCGAGATCAACGGACTGATCACCAGGCAGCACCCTTTCATCAGCAGCGCCGGCAGTTGGAAGCACAGCGACTTCCCCCCTCCCGTGGGCATCACCGCGAAACAGTCTCGCCCGGCCGTCAGGGCATCGATAATCTCCCGCTGGTTGGGCCTGAACGAATCGAAACCAAAAACCGATCGCAATGTATGCGTGACACGTTCGCGATCGACCCCTGCGTGCGACCGGGCCGGCAGTATATCGGCTCTCCCACGCGAGACCGTCCATTCGCCCGGCTCCAGTTCCACCACCCCGGCGATCAATTTCCAGCACGGCGTCCCCTCGCCCGACCAGTTTTGCGGCGTATACGGCATGCTCAGGCTCACGGTCACCAGACAGTGGCCGGCCGGGCAATAACCGCGCTCGAGCTTCTCCAGGAGCACCGGGTCGGTGATACGCGTGCAGAGGCGTTGGCCCTCGGGCGTCACGAACGAGCCGTTCCACTTGCTTCCCCCCTGGGCGCTGGGCCCCGTGCTGAACGCCTCAAACTCGAACCCTTCAACAAGCTGCAGGGTACACCGCCGCGAGGGCGGAAGCGCCGTGAGGTACTCCATAGTCACGTGGGTTTCGCCGTTGTGCAGGATATGCCGTTCGCCCGAACACCGGCGAAGAAGCTCGCCTGGTTCGATAGTGCCCGTTACGCGCCAGGGGCCCGGACGAATACTCAGGTTTTCGGATTCAAACCCGAAGTCCGGACCACTTTCCGCCAGCGGCACCTCCACGATATCGCACAACGCGGGAACCTTTCCATCCACACTCATGACAGCCCGCTCCACCCGCCCGTCGTCAAGCTCCGAGACGGGCCGCACCCATCGGCCCGTGTCGATATCGATCCCCGCGAAGCAGAACGCTCCGTGCTTCCGTGAGTTTGCCAGACAGATCAGCTTTTTCACAGGTGGCATATCCGCATGTTCCCGAAGTGGTGCTGAAGGTACTCGGCCACCAGACGTCGATGGCAGTGTGCGGGATCGTGCTCCGAGCAGAGCAGGCAGCCTCGATCCAGAGTCGCGCGATCCACCTGCCGCTCGATACCTCGCTCCCGCATGAGCTTCCCGAACGAAGCTTCGAACTCCGGCCACGCAATCTGCTTCTTGCGGTAGGAATCGAGCAGCTCCGCTGAGGGGGCCAGGTCGGGGCGATGAAGATACTCGATACCGCATATCGTCTTCAGGAAATAGACGAGGTCGTCACGCTTGGCAAAGCCGGCAAGCTGGGAGACGTTGTGCAGCCGGATATCGACAACCCGCTTCACCCCGGCATCGGCCAGGGTCGAGAAGAATCCCTCGGCGCTTCTCCGGGTGAATCCCACGGTGAAAAGCGTGGCTTCAGGTGGCGTCGTTTTCGCCATAGGCTATCTTCTCTCCCTGAAGGTCGTAGGCCTTCTCCACAAGCTCTTCATCGGACATGAACAAATCGTTGCTTTCGATATGGTGCAGCCTCAGCAGCCGCTGCTCCGCGTCGGTATTGTCCTCCAGACCGCCGTCTTCGAGAATATGCAGGATACGAAGCTCCGGCGAGCGCACGTTGCGGCAGACCAGGATGGTACGATGACAAAGCAGCGGGTCTTTCTCGGCGCAGAGGAGGCAGGCATTGAACTCCTCCAACCCCTTTGAGAGCCGCTCCAGACCGAAGCGGAACAGGGGCGTCTTCGCCAGGCGGTCGAACCGCACCTTGCCCTCGACATAGCACTCCCGCACGGGTGTGCGCGCCCCGAGTTCCTTGCCCAGGTACACGTATTCGATCTCGGCATCCCGAAGCGCGCCCCGCAGGGGCTCGCGATTGAACTGTGGATTGTACCGGCTGTAAGGCGAAGAGCGCACATCGACCACCGCCGACACCGCATGCATGGAAAGAAGCTCCAGCAAACGTGGCATGGGGTGGGTTGAATGGCCTATGGTGAAGAGTGTGTACATGGTAATTCGGAAACGTTTCAGAATGAAAATACCTCAAAGCGGACCGCACGCGGAGA